>NZ_JAGGMM010000003.1:309425-618850 GCF_017875315.1 Methanomicrobium sp. W14 | reverse complement strand
ACTCATTCCGAACCCGGCAGTTAAGCCTGCTCACGTCAGATGGTGTACTGAGATACGCGAGTTCTCGGGAAACATCTAACGCTGCAACTGCTTAAGAGAGATTGTGAGTGTCTTTTTTTGTGTTTTTGATTTAGTTTTTTGATTTAATTGTAAGTGAATCCTGGCAGACGTTTTTTGATAGATTGTGTTTGTTATTTCAATGTTTTTTCGTTTTCCTTTAGTTTTAGTTTTAAATTTTGCGTTGTTTTTGTGTCTTTTACTGATGTCCGGGACACAGACCGGATGACGGATTGTTCTTTTTTGGAGCTGTAGTTTCAATGCAGCATATCGTTTATTTCTGGAAGAGGATTTTGGGAAAAACAGGGAATTTTATAGGAGTCTTGCGAACGGTCAGAGTCCGTTCGCACTTGTGATAGGCTGTTCCGACTCCCGTGTAAATCCCGAAAAAGTATTTGGAAGTAAAGCTGGGGAACTTTTTGTACACAGGAATATAGGAAACATTGTGGCGGAAAACGACTCAAACCTGGGGGCTGTTCTTGAGTATGCAGTTGGTGAACTGGGTGTCAGATATGTGATTGTCTGTGGACATTCAGGGTGCGGGGCGATGAAGGCGCTTTTAACCGGCGGGCACGGGAAGTATATTTCTTCATGGCTGAAAAATGCCACAGAAGCAAAAGAAATTCTCGACAGCCTGGACCTTCCTGAAAAAACCGGTGAAGACAGGAATAACAAACTGATTACCCTTGAAAAAGAGAATATCGGGGTGCAGGCTAAAAAATTGTTCAAATATGATTCCGTAAAAAAGGCAGTGGGGAATGGAAAACTGTCCATAAAAGGATTTTATTATAGTCTTGAGGAGGGGACGGTTGAAGAAATTGTATAGATGAATCTTTATCTGGCAGTTTTTTTGGGTAAATTTTTTAGACTTAATTCAGCACTTTTTCAGACCTTTTCGATTACCTGTAGTTTTTTGGGTTTGATGAGTTACGTAATGCAGAAAACTGAAATTGAAGTGGATTTGTCCGGGACAGTTTTCATGTAAAAGACTTCAGAAAGTATAAAATACATAAGGTAACAGATTTTCGGGTTATATGACAGTTAGAGTCAATGAACAAAAAGACCTAATTGAAAAGGCGGATGCGCTTTTTAAGGCCTACGATAATTTTGAAATTATATCAGACGAACTTGCATCGCTTGGTTTTCAAATAACAGGGGGAAATCCCGATGTGGCGGCTCTTGAAAATACCGGCCTGGAGGTTTATGTACATGTAAATCTTGGAGAAGACGGCAGAGTATTAGGCTATGATATAATCACTTTTGACGAGATAAAAAAGAGTTTCAGTAAATAAATATTGATTTTTTTCTGTTTAATTCCCTTTTCTGAGATTTCCTCTTTTGAGGCAGACTATAACATTTGCAGCACCGAGAACTGCCATAAGAAGAAATACGGACTGCATCGACCCAGTGAACTCAGAAATAGTACCTGATGAAATTTCGGCTCCCCCGGTGTATATACTTATAATTCCGGCTGCAATGCTTATGCTTGTTATATTTCCAATCTGCTCAAAAGTGTTTGCGATTCCTGATGCTTCACCGTGGTAATCTTTTTTTACTGAGCTCATTACCGCATTTTTGTTTGGTGATGAGAAAAGAGCATATCCTGTCCCGGTGAGGGCGAGCAAAACCGTAATAAAAAGGGGGTTAATGCTTTTCATATCTATAAATGCATATATGATGAGAGTTGACACGATAAGAGACATTCCGGCTGCTGTCAGGTATTTTGGCTCTTTTTTGTCTGACAGGTGACCCGTTGCAGGAGACAAAATCCCCTGCATCAGGGATATCGGAATGAGCAGGACTCCGGCATAAAAAGCACTGTAATTAAGCCCCTTTTCAAAAAATATTGAAAATGTATATGAGACCGAGCCTATTGTGGAATAATAAAGGAAATCAGCACAGACTGACAATGAAAAAAGCCTGTTATTTTTAAACAGAGAAAGCATTAAAAGCGGGTTTTTGGCAGATTTTTCAGTTTTTACAAAGAAGACCAGAAGAATAACACCGCATATAATGAAAAAAATCCTGTGCGATGAGAAAATTCCTGTTATTGCTGCCGTTATGAGAAATAATGCCGGACAGAAAAGAATCATTCCCTTAAGGTCAAAGCAGGTATTTTTTTCCCTGATTTCTTCAGTTGATAAATTTTTAATTCGCATTGCAAGAATTCCGGCTGCAAGTGAGGCAAAAGATGGTATAAGAAACACCGACTGCCACCCTAACGTCTCGGCAGATATACTCCCGGCAGTCATTCCTATGATATATCCGAAGTATCCTGCGAAAAGGAAAAAACCAAGTGCTTCACCTCTTCTGTCTGTGCCGTAGGCTCTAGTGAGAAGAACCAGAGATGATGCTGTCATCATTCCGTCTCCCATGCCCTGGACGAACCTGAAAAGTATTATCTCCGCGCCTGATGCAGAAATCGCGATTAAAAGGGATGATATTGCAAATATCATGCCGCCTGTAAAAAAAATCCTGAGATGCCCGAATATGTCACCAAGTTTTGCAGCAGGCACAAGAAACATTACTGCGCCCAGGAGATGCGCCTGAAGGATAAGCCCCAGATCCGAAGCATTTAAACCCAGATTACCGGCTATTATCGGGTTTGCAAGTGTTATCGCGGATATCATGAAATAAATGGAAAATACACCCAGACCTGTTGTCAGTGAGATGTATCTGGAGTATGAAAAAAAGCTGTCAGGCATTGTTATTAAAATAATTTATGCGTTTGAATATCATATTTGTCATTTGTTGATCCAAGGTTTTTGATTTATTGTCTGATCTTTTTTTGTCGCATTCTGAAAATACGAAAATTAAAGTTCTTTATATGAATTCTTTGTATACCAAATAAAAAAAGGGTTTTTTTTATAGTTCGACAATTGCTTTGCCTGAACTTTTTGATCTGTTTTTATGCAAACATCTGGAAGATGGCTATTACGAAGTCTAATACCATTTTCCACCAGTCAAGGTTTTCCCAGAACATCATTAATCATTACTCCTTTTGTGGTTTTGCTGCTCCACTGTTTTTTTTGGCTTTGCAGTCCACACTTAAACTTCAAGTTTGATTATGTATAAAGTTATCAATTGAAAGAACTTTTTACAATATTTTTCAGAAAGTATGGTGCTCTTCGAAAAAAAAATGCCAATACCTATTGTTGTGCGAATATTATTTCCACTTAAGCTTATCCGCAGGAATGTATTTAAATGAATTTATATGGGATAAGCCAGAGAAATGTTATATTCAGCATGACGAGTACCCATATAGTGTTTGTAGGCCACCATAAGAAAAGACTGATAGAGTCCCTGAAGATGTCAGGTGACTTTCCTATGGGGAAAATAATTCTTATAGTGGGTGAGCAGGAATCAAGCGGAGAGGAGAAGTCCAGAACTGTAGCAGAAGAGATAAAAAAGGACCTTCTTTCCGTTGTCAGCACCGAAATTGCATATATAGACAAAAAAGATGTAAAGAGGGGGGCATTGCAGATAATCGATTTAATTAAATCCGAGGAGAGTTCCGGGAGGGATGCTGTGGTGAACATAAGCGGTTCGCTTCGGACTTTTGCGGTCTCCGCGTATATTGCGGGTTCAATAACAAAGTCAAGAGTAATAACCTCGATTCCAAAATATGATGCCAATGACAACGAGATAGGAATAGAAGAGGTAATTGACGTGCCGGTCCTTCCCGTGTGCTTTCTGCGTGATGAGCAGATGCAGATAATCCTTTCCATAGACGGGGGGGTGGACTCTCTTGATGAGCTTATAATCAGGATGAAGCCTTCGATGGAGAAATATTCTGATGAGTTTTACAAGGAGAGGAGCCGGGTGAGTCATCACCTGAAGGTCCTTGAAGAGAGCGGTTTTATAGTGAAGAACAGGAAAGGAAGAAATATATCAGTGACACTCTCCGCTCTCGGCATGATGATGCTTCATGTCAGTGACTGCCAGACATCGTAATCTTTGTCTGGTCTCAAACCGATATCTTTTATATTCAATATCACTAATGATAATAGGCAATTCTGCCAAGGTGGCGGAGCGGCCACGCGGTCGCCTGCAGAGCGACTATAACCCCAGTTCAAATCTGGGCCTTGGCTTCACGAATTCACGTTCAAATCTCCCCCCAAACTCTTTTATATTCAGCTTCTGAATTTCTTTTATGGGAAGTTCCACAGCACCCACTCGTATTGACAGTAATTTTCATTACGTCAAGTCTGCCTACGCAGACAAATCCTTTAAAAATGCACTAACAGAAGATCGGATAATCCAGGATGACATTGATCTCATTTATGAATTCATAACTGAGCTTCAGGCATCCCAAAACATCGGACTTCTGAGAACAAACAAGATAATCTACACTCTTGTTAACTGGAGACGCTTTATCTGTCCTTACAGAGATGCAAACATCTCTGATGTTTACAAAGCAATCTCTGATTTAAAACAGGCAAAGACACAAAAAGGCCTGCCGTATAAAACGAACACCATTCATGATTATATCATTTTTCTGAAAAGATTCTCGTTATGGCTAATAGAGAACAACTACTCATCGCTGCCAAAAGAAAAAATAATGAGAATCAGACCTCCAAGGATTGATTCACAAACAAAACAACCTGACCAGCTTCTTTCAAAAGAAGAAATAGAAGCACTACTAAAAGCCTGCCTGACTTCAAGAGACCGGGCGTTAATAGCACTCCTCTATGAATCCGGATGCAGAATCGGTGAAATCGCCCGACTTACATGGGGAAGGGTAAAATTTGATGACTATGGAGTTATCCTAACAGTT
Organism: Methanomicrobium sp. W14; assembly: GCF_017875315.1. Classification (NCBI taxonomy): domain Archaea; kingdom Methanobacteriati; phylum Methanobacteriota; class Methanomicrobia; order Methanomicrobiales; family Methanomicrobiaceae; genus Methanomicrobium; species Methanomicrobium sp. W14. Next base: position 614,016 of record NZ_JAGGMM010000003.1, on the reverse strand, counting down.
GAGGATACAAAATGTAACACACAGCGTTATGTCAGACTTGTAATGACGAAGCCTTACTTTTCTGCATGGCGCCAGGACTATCCTTTTGACTCAAAAGACGATGCACTTGTTTTCATAACACACAGGAAAACCCCGTTAAAACACGGGGCAGTAATGAAAATACTTGAGCGGCTGAGTGACAGGGCAGGAATAAAAAAACACATAACGCCACACATATTCAGGCACAGCAGAATCACGCACCTCATAAATGACGGCATGAACGAATCTGTAATCAAGTTGATGATGTGGGGAAACATTAACACAAAAATGTTTCATACATACGCTCACCTGACCGGTGGTGACATCGACCGTGAAGTCCTCGGCAGCTATGGTATTGTTCAAAAAGAGGAGAAGGAGAACCATGTCCTTGAACCGGTAATGTGTGCGAATTGTATGACAATCAATCCGCCGGGAGCAGAATATTGTGCTCACTGCGGAAAATCATTATCGGAGAATGCCGCTGCCACAATTGAAGAGATGGCAGAGGATGTCCTTTCAAATCCGGACATGTTAAGGAAAATGATAACAGAGATTCTTGAGGAAAGGCTAAAAGCTGCTTCAAAACCCTAAGTGTCAAGATGAAAACAATTACCAAATTTTTTCTTATAATGCGCCTTCTAAATTAAAATTCACAACAAAATCACGCTGCCCATAAATCCGCCGCAGGCGTTCTGAAAGTAAAATGCCTGCAGGTTTATTTGCTCTTAAAAGTGACCTAAAATTATGAGTCAGTTTTTGAAATGGGACCAGACTTTGTTTAGGGATCTTCAGACTTTCGAGTCTGACTTTATCCCTGACAGGTTTTTATTCCGGGATGAACAGATGAAGGAACTCTCATACAATCTCAAACCTGCATTATTGGGGTGCTCACCGGTGAATACGGTGTGCCGGGGACTTCCGGGAACAGGAAAAACAACATGCCTGAGAAAACTTTTTTCTGAGGCAGAGATGCACACAAAAAAGCTTGTTACTGTATATGTGAACTGTCAGATTGACAGATCTCCGTTTTCTATATTCTCAAAGATGTATCAGAAGCTTACCGAAGGTAGAGCAGCACCGGCCGGCGTTTCGTTTAACAATCTGATTGCAGCCACAGCCAGGAAGATTGCAGAGGAAAAGAAGGTAGTTCTTCTCTGCCTTGATGATGTTAATTACATCAATTCCGGCGATGCCATGAACACAACGCTTTTCACTGCTTTAAGGCTCCACCAGGAGTATGAGGGAGTAAGGATGGGTGTTTTTGCAGTCGTGTCCGATGTTCACAAGAATATTTTCTCCGGTCTTAATGCCGGTGTTCTTTCCTCTTTCCGGCCCGCTGACATTTACTTTCCGCCTTATTCTGCTGCAGAGATGCATGACATTTATCAGGCCAGAATCACCCAGGGCGTTTATCCGAATGTGATTTCCAAAGATATTCTTTCCCTTATTGTTGACTATTCGATGAAGACGGGTGATCTCCGTGTCGGCCTTGACCTTATCAAGAGGTCTGTTATGGCCGCTGAGAACGATGCCAGGACCTCTGTAACAGAAGAGGATGTCGGCAGGGCCTTCACACTTTCCAAGGATGTTCATGTAAATGAGACGCTTAAGACACTGAAGCCAGGTGAGAGGCAGCTTTTTGAACTCATTGGTGAGATGAACAGGGAGTCTGAAGAGAAGGGAGACGCTGCCGGCGTTACATCCGGACAGGTGCAGCGGCGTGCGAAGACTGAACTGAATATTGGTTATACTTACTTTTTTGAGTATATTAAAAAATTAGAAGAGCTTCGGCTTGTTGATGTTGTGAGGAGGGATGGGGTGCATGGGAGGATGAGTTATGTGGAGGTGAGAAAGTGAATAAGCCGCTGCCTTTATTAATTAAAACCTAAGTTTGCCAATTTGGATTCAACAACCCATGAAGTGTGATACTGATCCTGTCCAGGTTTATATTGGATTGTTCAAATTCATATCTCTTAAAAAGAGCATCCTGAATGTCAGAAATTATTTCCTCTCTGTTGGCTCCGATGAATTCAAGAACACAGTAAAGAGTTCATTCACGAAATGATTCAAGGTCAAAAATATAACGTATTTCAGATCTGTTTATCCTTAAATTTTGAACGATTCAAACATTTCTAGGAATATACTTAATTTTTTGTACTGGCAAAGTCAGGCTTTGACATAAATTTGATTTTTGCTTTCATTCTCATCAAAAAGCAAAGATACATAGTTAAAAGCACCAATTTTAAAGTATAGGTTATTTAAGAGACATCACCCATGAATAAACAGCAGCTCGCCAATAAAATATGGGAATCCGCAAATAAAATGCGTTCCAATATTGAAGCTAACGAGTACAAGGACTATATTCTTGGCTTCATATTTTATAAGTTCCTATCAGATAAGGAAGTAAAATTTCTAAAAGAAAATAATGCAACTGATAAGGATATTGCACAGATTTCTGAGACTGATACGGATACGGTTACATTTATTCAGGAGAAGCTTGGCTACTTCATCTCTTATGAGAATCTGTTTTCTACCTGGCTTTCGATGGGTAGTGATTTTGACGTTTCGAATGTTCGTGATGCCTTGTCGGCATTTAATCGCAAAATCAGTGATAAACACAAAAAGGTTTTCGATGGTATTTTTGCGACTCTGGAAACCGGTTTGAGTAAGCTTGGTGATAGTCCTGGATCTCAAACTAAAGCGGTAAATGCGCTTATTCATCTTATTAAGGATATTCCGATGGATAACCGGCAGGACTATGATGTTCTTGGGTTTATTTACGAATATCTTATCAGCATGTTTGCTGCAAATGCCGGGAAAAAGGCTGGCGAGTTCTATACACCGCATGAGGTTTCCCTCTTGATGTCCGAGATCGTGGCTGAACATCTGAAAGGAAAGGAGATGATCGATATTTACGATCCGACAAGCGGTTCAGGCTCTCTTTTGATTACGATCGGCCGATCGGCTGCGAAACATATGGCGGGTGAAAATAAGGTCCGGTATTATGCGCAGGAGCTGAAGAAGAATACCTACAATCTTACCCGTATGAATCTGGTTATGCGGGGGATTCTTCCCGATAATATTGTTACGCGGTGCGGGGATACTCTGGATAAGAAAGACTGGCCGTATTTTGAGGATACTGATCCTATTGGAACGTACAGGCCGCTGTATGTGGATGCGGTTGTTTCTAATCCTCCTTATTCCCAGCACTGGGATACAAAGGATATGGAAAACGATCCCCGGTATAAGCGGTTTGGGATTGCTCCGAAGACGAAGGCGGACTATGCGTTTCTTTTACATGATTTGTATCATTTAAAGCCTGAAGGGATTATGACGATCGTTCTTCCGCACGGGGTGCTGTTCCGCGGGGGAGAGGAGGGGACTATCCGCGAGAATCTGGTGGAGTTTAATCATATTGATGCGATTATCGGTCTTCCGGCAAACATTTTCTTTGGAACGGGTATTCCGACGATCATTATGGTTCTAAAGCAGAAGCGGGCTAATGATGATGTTTTGATTATTGATGCTTCGAAAGGGTTTGTAAAGGAGGGGAAGAACAATAAGCTTCGTGCGTCGGATATTAAGCGGATTGTCGATACGTATGTGAGCCGGGCAACGGTTCCTAAGTTTTCACGTGCGGTGAGCCGTGAGGAGATTCGGGAGAATGCGTATAATCTGAATATCCCGCGGTATGTTGATTCGTCCAATGAGGCTGAGCACTGGGATTTGTATGCACTGATGTATGGAGGTATTCCGGTATCAGAGGTTGCGGATTTGTCTACGTTCTGGGATGCGTTTCCTTCGCTTCGCAGTGATTTGTTTTCCGTGGGAACAAACGGATATTTGTCGCTTGCAGCGGGAGATGTCAGAGAACTGATTTCAAATCATGAGGATGTCTGCCGGTTTAAGGATTCGTTTACGGCGGCTTTTTCTGACTTTGACACGTATTTGCATTCTGAGCTAGTAGAGGGATGGGCATTGGTTAATACGGCGAAAGAGGAGGCTGTATTATCAGAAGATATTTTCTCGCGGCTTTCCGGAATTCCGCTGATTGATAAATATGCGGCGTATCAGGTTCTTGATGATTGCTGGCAGAGAGTCACGGTTGATTTAGAGATTTTGCAAAGTGAAGGGTTTGTGGCGGCGAAGAAGGTTGTGCCGAATCTGGTTTTGAAGAAAAAGGAAGGAAAGGAGGTTGAGGTCCAGGACGGCTGGCTAGGGTATGTTCTTCCGTTTGAGCTGGTTCAGGAGACAATGCTAAAGGAGGATCTGGTTTCACTTTCCCTGAAGAAAGAGCGGCTTTCTGAGATTTCGTCCGAGGTTGCGGATGTTCTTTCTTCGCTGTCTGAGGAGGAGCTGGAATCCGAGGCAGTGAATGAGGCGAAGGATGCTTTTACTGCGACGGGTGTTGCTAAGGAAGCAAAGCAGATCCGTGCGGAGATGAAAGGCGGAGCGGTGTTTGATGAGGATTCGTTTGAGCAGAAGCTTTTAACGGTTAATACTTTGTTTGATGAGGAAAAGGGGCTGAAAAAGCAGGTGAAAGCGGATGCCGCCCGTCTGGATGAGCTGACGAAGGAGACGATTGAGCATCTTTCTGATGCCGAGGCTCTTGATTTGCTTGAACGTAAGTGGATTTTGCCGCTGACGTCAGCTCTTGCAAAGATGCCGGAGGATGTTGTTTCCAAGCTGACGACTGCGGTGAAGTATCTGTCGGAAAAGTATGCGGTTACGTTTTCGGAGACGGAGGAGAGTATTCGCGAGGCGGAGAGTTCTCTTTCAGTGCTGACTGATGAGCTGGAAGGTTCTGAGTCTGATATGGCAGGACTTTTGAAGCTGAAGTCTCTGCTCGCAGGTGAGTGATAATGGGGAAGAGGAAGCCTGCACTCCGGTTCAAGGGCTTTGAGGAGGATTGGGATACGTTTAGATTGGAGGATCTAGTTCAAATTATTATGGGACAGTCGCCTGATGGTAGTACGTATTCAGAAACTCCAAGTGATTATATTCTTGTTCAAGGAAATGCAGATTTGAAAAATGGATGGGTTACTCCAAGAATTTGGACTACACAGGTTACTAAAAAAGCATCTGCTGGTGATTTAATAATGAGTGTTCGGGCTCCGGCTGGAACCATAGGAAAAACTGCATATGATGTTGTTCTAGGCCGTGGAGTTGCTGCAATAAAAGGAAATGAATTTCTTTATCAAAATCTCGTGAAAATGGAGTCAGATGGATATTGGAGAAAACTTTTCAGCGGTTCAACCTTTGAATCATTAAATTCCAATGACATAAACAATGCTGAATTATTTGTTTCTTCTAATACTGAACAAATGAGGATTGGGAACTTTTTCAACCAACTCGACACCCTTATCACCCAACAACAGCGAAAATACGATTCGCTTCTAAATGTCAAAAAATCTATGCTGGAAAAGATGTTTCCCAAAGACGGGGCGGACGTCCCGGAGATCCGCTTTAAGGGATTTAGTGGGGCGTGGGAACAGAGTCAATTTGGTGATATGGTAGATAGTTATCAAGACCCCATACCCACTCCCCATAATGGCTATACACGCTTGGGAATCAGGAGTCACGCAAAAGGTACATTTCATAGTTATGTGGAGAGGGGTAGAGAATTGGAAACTGCACAAATGCACAGAGTGGCTGCGGGCAATTTTATTGTGAACATAACCTTTGGTTGGGAACATGCCGTTGCAATTACTGAGGAAAATGATGCAGGAAAGCTGGTTTCTCATAGATTTCCCCAATTTCGATTCCGTGATGGCCTGAATCCTGAGTTTTTCAAATATGTGATTATCGATGAAAAATTTAGACATCATCTATGGCTTGCATCACCAGGGGGTGCTGGGAGAAATCGCGTACTCAAAATTAATGAAATGTTGGAGTACAAAATGGTATTTCCGTCTGAAGATGAGCAAGGAAAAATAGCCAATTACTTCAAAAATCTTGACTCCCTTATCACCCTTCACCACCAAAAACTCGACCACCTCAAACACATCAAATCTGCACTTCTCGAAAAAATGTTTGTCCCGGAGGCAGCATGACATTCCAAACCGAAGCCGAATTTGAAGAAGCCTTAATCTCAGCCCTCAAACGGAAAGGCTGGGGAGAACTTCCCGTCCTCAAATATTCAACAGAAAAAGAACTCATTGAAAACTGGAAAAACATCCTCCTCCAGAACAACAACGGCATAGACCGCTTAAATGGATATCCCTTAACCGACGGGGAAATGCAGCAGATCCTTGAACAAATAATTCTTCTCAAAACCCCCGTCAACCTCAACGGATTTATAAACGGAAAGACCATATCCGTTAAACGTGACAACCCTGACGACGTAGCCCACCTCGGAAAGGAAATCAGCCTCAAAATCTACGACCGACAGGAAATCGCCGCCGGGCAAAGCACCTATCAGATAGCACAACAGCCCCAGTTTACAACCCCATCTCCCATCCTCAACAACCGACGCGGAGACCTCATGCTTTTAATCAACGGCATGCCCGTCATCCACCTCGAGCTCAAACGAAGCGGCATCCATGTAAGTCAGGCATACACCCAGATAGAAAAATACTCGCACGAAAATATCTTCACCGGCCTCTTCTCCCTCATCCAAGTCTTCGTCGCCATGACGCCGGAAGAAACCGTGTATTTTGCCAATCCCGGGACTGACGGCATATTCAACAAAGACTTTTACTTCCATTGGGCAGACTTCAACAACGAATCAATCAACGACTGGAAAGATATTGCCGACTCCCTCCTCTCCATACCCATGGCTCACCAGCTCATTGGATTTTATACCGTCGCCGATGAATCAGACGGCAACCTCAAAGTCCTCAGAAGTTACCAGTACTACGCTGCAAACGCCATATCCGACCGGGTCGCACAACACCACTGGGGAGAATCAAACCCGCTCGGCGGCTACATCGGCCACACAACCGGAAGCGGCAAAACCCTCACCAGTTTCAAATCCGCTCAGCTCATCGCAACCTCAAAAGATGCCGACAAAGTCATATTCCTCGTAGACAGAATCGAACTCGGTACCCAATCGCTCAGAGAATACAAAAATTTTACCAGTGAAAACCAATCCGTCCAGGGAACCGAAGACACCCAGGTTCTCATCGCAAAACTCAAAAGCAGCAACCCGCAAGACACCCTCATCGTAACCTCCATTCAGAAAATGAGCAACATCTCCGAAGAAAGCAGTGTCAGCAAATCTCTTATCGATCAACTCAACACAAAACGCATCGTTATCATTGTTGACGAAGCCCATCGCTCGACCTTCGGCGACATGCGCAGAAAAATCCGTGAAGCCTTCCCCGACGCCCTCTTCTTCGGATTCACCGGCACCCCCATCTACGAAGAAAACCAGAAAAAATTCAATACCACAGCCACCCTCTTTGGCAACGAACTTCACCGATATAGTATTGCAGACGGCATTCGTGACAAAAACGTCCTTGGATTCGACCTCTACAAAGTATCAACACACAAAGATACAGACGTCAGAACCGCTGTCGCTCTATACAAAGCAAAAGCAGAAAGCATTGAAGATGTCCTGAGCGACCCTAAAAAAAGCCAAAAATACTACTATTACATGGACGCCTCCAAAGTCAAAATGGCAGGCTATGAAGGAAGCGACGGGAAATATGTCAAAGGCATCGAAGACTACCTCCCAAAAACTCAGTACCTAAGAATCGAACACCAGCAGAAAGTCGTTGAAGACATCCTCGAAAACTGGACCCGGCTAAGCCGCGGCGGAAAATTCCATGCCATCTTTGCAACAAGCAGCATCAACGAAGCAATCGACTATTACCGTCTCATTAAACAAACAAATCCTGACCTCAAAATAACTGCATTATTTGATCCAAACATCGACAATACCGACGGATTTGAAATCAAAGAAGACGGACTTGTTGAAATCCTGGATGACTACAACAAACGCTACCAAACAAAATTTACCCTCAAAGATCATCACCTCTTCAAAAAAGACATCTCCGCAAGATTCGCTCACAAAGAACCCTACACCAGAATTCAAACCGACCCCGAAGAACAGATTCACCTCTTAATCGTCGTAGACCAGATGCTCACCGGATTTGACTCCAAATGGATAAATACCGTATATCTGGACAAAATTCAGAAGTATGAACAAATCATCCAGGCATTTTCCCGCACAAATCGTCTCTTCGGTCCCGAAAAACCCTTCGGTATCATCAGATACTACCGAAAACCCCACACAATGGAGAGGAACATCAAAGAAGCCGTCAAACTCTATTCAGGAGAAAAAGTCTTAGGATTCTTCGTAGATAAACTCGAAGAAAACATTAACGAACTCAACAAACTCTATACCGACATAGAAACCCTCTTTGAAAATGCCGGAATTTCAAACTTTATCACAATTCCTGACGACATACCGTCCCGCAGGAAATTTGCCAAACTCTTCAAAGATCTCAACCTTCGCCTCGAAGCCGCAAAACTTCAGGGTTTCACTTGGAAGCAACTCACCTATGAATTCGGACATGGGAGCGGCAAACCAAAAACAACTGTGAATCTGCAGTTCGATGAAACCATCTATCTTATCCTGGCACTCCGTTACAAAGAACTCTTCGGAGATGCTGCAGGCGGAGGAGAAACAGCTGACATCCCCTTCGAAATTGATGGCTATCTCACCGAAATCAACACTGGTGCCATCGACGTTGACTACATGAACGCTAACTTTGACAAGTACTGTAGATCCTTAGACCAACCTAATCTTACAGAAGAAGAGCGACAAACCATCTTAGATGAACTGCACAAATCATTTGCAACCCTCACCCAGGAAGAACAGAAACATGCAGAACACATCCTCCATGATGTGGAGAGAGGTGACTTGAAGCTGGAGAGCGGCAAGACATTCAGGGAATATATTGCTCAGTACCAGGCATATGAGAAAAATGACCAGATATCCCGTATATCCTCAATATTTGGATTAAATACCTCTCTGCTTATAGAGATCATGACTGCAAAGGTAAATGAAGCAAATATCGACGAATATGGACGTTTTACAGAGTTAGAACATTCAGTTGATAAAGAGAAAGCTCGGAACTATTTCAGAGCGCTGGAAGGCAGTAACATTCCTGATTTCAAAATCAACGTAAAAATACACAATCTCCTTCAGGATTTTATTTTGCATGGTGGCTATGACATAGAGATTCCCGAGAATCTATGACTGCATAAGAGTTATCTCACTGAGGAATTGTAAAAACCCACATATCTTTTATTTGAATTAAAAAGAGGGATGAGAAAAGCATTTTCTACCATAATAAATTTTAAATCAGATATTTTTTCATTATTTTAACTCACCCCCTTCCTCCCATTCTCCTCTCTCAAAAGCCTCCCGTAACACCTCTCACAAATCGCAAGCTTCAGATCACAAGACCTAAACACCGCCTTCCCTTCATCGCAAAGACCGCACCGGCCGACATCAACACTCACTCTCTCAAAATCCGCTGCACACATAACGCCCGGCAGCGGCAGAGTAAACCCGCTCTCATTTGCACTTTTGCACTGGTTTACACTGACTTGCACTTTGGAAGTGCAACCAAACGGGCCGCCATAATAACTCTGTTTCTTATTTTGACTATCTTTTGCCTGTTTTCCAACTTCGTTTGCACTGATTTTGGAAACACACACAGAAGCACCCGGAGACGATAACGCAACTGTCCGCTTCTCCGTTCCTGAATTTTGGTGCAAACTACTATTTAGAGAGAGAAGCGTTTCATCATTTACCAATGGATTGGCAGAAGCTTCGCAGATTTCCGTTTCTTTCATTTGCACTTTTGAAGTGCAAACGTGGTGTAAACATGGTGCAAAAGTGCAAACATCAGAAGGCCCGGACGGGGAGGAGTCTTCTCCCAAGTCCCCACCGTCATCGCCTCCATCGGCGTCATTGTTCCCTTCTCCGCTGTTCTTGTCATCATCTCCGCCCTGCTCACTTCCCTCATCTATCCAGACCACACTTCCGGTATTCCACCTGTGGTAAATCTCATAGCTAAATGAAAACTGATTCTCTCTTCGGCGGACCATGCAGCCATCCATCTCCTCAGAGACAGTTGCGTCAATGAAACTTATCGCAGGGCACTTCTCAAGAAGTCCTGAATAAGAATTTCCTCCGTTAAAGTATCCCTGAAAGATTCTTCTTGCCTGATGATATGAAATGCCCATTGCTTCCTGAAGCATCCCGATTGTCAGAACTTTCCAGCCCATTTTGCAGATAGTGCTTAGAGCAGCGGCCTCATTCTTCGTAAGCTTTGTCTCCTGTCCTCCGCTATCGCCGTTAATCTGTGCATAAATCCTTGCAGCCGCCATGAAGTCATTAATGTCTGCCCGAATTGCAGGCAGGGATTCTTCAGAAACAAAACCCCTCTCACTTCCGTTATCTCCGCCGGCTTCATCTCCGGCATCACTTCCGGCCGGCCCGAAACTCTCCCGCTGCATCCTGAATAAAAGGGCATGGCACTTGATCAGATCAAAGAGAATTGCCGGATTACGCCTGTTCGCAGAGTTTGAAAACTGAACCTTCTCTGCAAATGGAATTGAGACATAGACATTTTCTTCCTTTAGCAGCGTCCACATACAGCGGCAGACCTCAGCCTCTTCAGGTTCGGAACTGATAATTTCCTCTGAAGCTTCCGTCCTTCTGATATGAAGAAGAACCCTTTCATCCTGCTCTGCGGAGTCATCAATCCACGTTGTGAGCATTCTGTTCATGACCTGATCATCTCCAACCGACTCAACCTTGGCAAGCCACCAGACGCACCGTTCCGGGATGCTGCATATCTTAAGCTGCCTGTCGGTCGTCAGTGTCTGATGCTCGATTCTGTCGCAGAAGTTTGCTGTCGCAGACTTCAGGACCTCCTGGAGATCTTCTGATAGACTGACATCATCGAAGAGAAACACAGTTCCGGGCCGAAGGTCAGGGTTATAGTATAGTGCCTTATCACTCACCGTTCCGGAAAGCCGGTAGTCTTCGGGTATCAGTTTTAGCATAGAATTGCAGGCATGTGATTTCCCCTTGCCGGAATTTCCGGAAACAGATACATGCAGGCCCTTTGTGTTCTCAACTGATTGTGAGGCAACAGACATAATCAGACATTCTGCAACAGTCCTGTCTCCGACATGAAACTTTGCGAATGTGTCAAGCATGAATGCCAGGGGATCTCCAGACCTTAGAATTTCAAGGGCCTTCTCTCTGACTGCATCGGGAAAAACTGAATTGTCAGAACTTTTATGTCCGGCTTTACTGCAGGAACTTCCCAACTCTTTCAGGCTCTTTATTGTCTTCTCCCTTTTGATTCCGAGTGCAGCGGAGTTCTTCTTTTCAGAAAACAGTCCGCTGCTTTTTTTCTTCCCCTCATACATCGCCCGGAGTTCCGGCCACCTCTGAACTCCGCTTCCGCATGAATTGTGATGGCATCCGGCAAAGATAGCGCCGGATTCAAACTGGATTGCAAATGCACCGTCTTTATGCTCACTCGAAAAAGGGCATTCAGAAAGACTGTACATCATTCCGCCTCTCCACGGTTTGATTGTCTTTATGGCAATCCCATAATTTCTGAGCCATTCGCCAAGGTCTATGGTGCTGCCTTCACTTCTGCGGTAATCGCTGCTGCTCTGATTTCTTCCTGCCGTCTTTGTTTCGTTTCCGGCCGGCTCTTTTGGCAGAAGGTCTGCAAGCTTTTTTAGTGTTTCTTTCGTCACTATCTGCGGCTGTTCCGGTGCTGATAATATCTTTGAAACTCTGTGAGGACGTTTATTGGTATCATCGCCCTTCTTTGATTTCGTTCCGTAAAGCTTCCAGATTCTGGCAGCGTTGAAGTTGCCGGTGTCAACTGTTACGGAAGTGTCAGAGAAGAATGTATCAAGAACTTCAAGGCATCTTTTTACAAGCTCGGCTGACTCTTCGCTGTTTTCAAGGTCTATCCGGTAAAGAAGGTGTGCACCGTTTCCGGAGTCGGCAAAAACCGGTTCGGGAAAACCTTCTTCAGATAACCATTCCTTAATCTTCGCTGCCTTTTCCAGTGCAAGTTTGTGCTCTGCATCAGATGATGAAACACCGCTCGGCCGCAGGGGATCAAGGTCAACCGGAAGCCACCTTCTTCTTATGATGTCTGAGTCGGCCGTTGTTGCGTCTTTCTTTGAGAGTTTCATTCTGATTCTGTTTGCACGCCTTGAAAGAAGGTCCGGGTTTATTTCGTTTAGTGTCACATAAACGCCGGAAACATCGCTTAGCCTGCTAACCACAGCTGCCTTTTCTGCAAGCAGTTTGTGGTCATCGAAGTAACCGCTATGGGCTGAATAGTCACTAATCGCCCGGACTTCAACAACACTGTCTGAGTCGAAGAGAACAGAGATTGTCTTTTCAATCTCATGTGCTGCTTTGTTTTCGCTGCTCTTCTCCTGTGATTCCGTATTCAAAGGAATACGCCTCCCCTTAAGTCCGGCATTATCTGAAAAAGCGGTGCGGAAACAACCTCTCCCCTCGCTACTTTCTGAAGAGAGAAGAGCGGGATTATGAATGTGCCTCTCACTGTTACAACATGAACAGACCTTCCGGCTGTGTTCATTGTTACATGGCCGGCGATTTCAGTCTCAAAAATTTCAGCCCATTCATCGCTGTTTTCAGTGCGGTTTTTCATAACCGGAACAGACCTGCCGTAAAAAATGAGGTTTTTTACATCCTCCGGGGTGATGTAAAAATGCTCATCTTCGATTATTATGTCAAGCTTTCCACGGCCTCCTCCCTGGATTATTCCGGAATATGGCTCATTCATCGCTGTCCTCTCCTGAATCGGATTTGTTGTCTCTGTTTTTATCTCCGGTTACTATCCGGGTTGTGGTATCAACTCTGTAAGAGTGCCCGGCTGTTCTTTTTACAGAGATTGTTTCAAGAGTGTCGCCTTTTTCCTGAATCACTTCATTGAGAGCTCTGGGTATCAGATACAGTGGATAGATTCGGGAGTTTTTTTCTGTGACTGCAGCGGCAGTAGTGGAAGGTGTGTCTGCTTTAGGTGCAGAATTTTTTCCGGATGCCATTAGTTTTTCACCTCAGCTGAGAGGGGACGTTTTATATTTTTATCAGACAGACGTATGTTGGCAGTTGGCGACAGGGTGCTGTGGAAATCAAACTGGTGCCGGCTGCCGCATGTTTTGTCATTCTGTTCATTTTTCGATTCTACAAGACGCCAGATGCCTGCTTCAAGCATCACTTTCCCGATATGTCCATATGCAGGATACTGCTTTTCAAAGGCTTCGATGTCTTCTTTTGTTACATTTCTTGGTTTTTTCTGCATGGTCTCACCTAAGTTTAATGGTGGTTTTTTTGCATCTTTTACCTGATTTTTTAATTCTTCAGGCGGCGTTTAGAAAATCCGCGGGGATTTGGTCATCACTAAAAGAAATTTAAATCCCGGTCTCAACTGTTCCCGGAATTTTCCAACGCTTGAATATTTTGTTAGTATTGGCAGATTTAAAGTTTAGGGGGGGTGTTTGGAGATGAGATTTAGTTAGGAATAAATTTATTATGAAAAAATGCAGAAAAATAAGAATAATTATATCTGTTGTGTATTGAAATATATTCCAATCAATAAAAAAGTGAAAACCAATGACTGAATATAAAAATTCTCCAATAAGAGAGGCTGTATGTGAATTCAGGTTTTCAAAAGAAACAGCATGGAATAATGATCTGTCTTCCAAACTATATGATATAATAAAATCAGAATTTCCAATTAAAGAAATAAGAAAAGAGCATCATTTTGAGGTAAAATTTGAGTTAAAACCTAGGAAAAAAGGAGTGGGAAATCAGAAAATTAAACAAAATGACAGATTTTTATTTCTTGATAAAGAGAGGAAATTCATTATTCAACTCGCTCCAAGGATGATATCAGTCAACGCTTTGAAGCCATATCCTTCTTGGGAAATATTTAAGGAAAAGATCGGCTATGCATATAATAAAATAAATGAACTGACAGATGTTCGTGGTATTGAAAGGATCGGATTAATATATGTTAATAAAATTGATCTCCCTGAGAAATTATCTGATTTAAAAGATTACTTTAGATTTTACCCACAAATACCGGAGAATCTAAATCTTAATGTAGGAAATTTTAATATGGGATGCGATTTTACATTCAATAAAGAAAACGACATGTGCAGGGTGCAGTTAGGAAGGGCAATACCGGAAAAAAAAGAGGGAATGGCATTTTTGCTGACAACAGATTATTTCACCGCAAAGCCGGGTTTAATATCTCCCGGTGATGCAATAATCTGGACCGAAAATGCTCATACTGAAATAAAAAAGATATTTAAGGGCTGTATCACAGAAAAAATGGAATCATTATTTAATGGGGCTGATTGAGATGTTATATTCCAATTCTCTCTCCGGTTATGGAACCGGGAGTCAGAAACGATACATATATCCTGAAGAGTATTATTCGGAAGAGTGTGGTGACTCACTGCAGGCAAAACTTCGGATTCTCTGGATAAGTTTGTTTAGTGATACAAATACAGAGTATCTTGAACAAATATTAGGCCAGAAGGAATCAGAAGAGTATATGTATGACAGTTCAAGCTGTTATAACAATATTGAACCCACTTTATTATATCTGGCTGATTATCTTGGAATGAGGCTTCAAAACGCCGAAGGTGTTATAGATTATATCACCAAACATCCGGGAATGTTTGATGTTGTTCTGTATGCATGTCTTCTGGCCTGTGAAGAATTTAATGCAGATTCGCAAGTATCTCTGGAATTATATAATGATAACGAGAGCTCTGATAAGTATCTGACAATATATATCCGTCAGGAGCATTATGTGGATGATATTATTGAAAAAATGGATAGTATCTGTGATGAATATGAGGCCGAACTGGCTGATCAATCAGGATGGCTTCTTTTGACAACAGACTATAAACCCCCTCTTCAATAAAAATGATTTTTTGCTGGTCGCAGTTTCTGGATGTTGCTAAATTTTTAAAGGCTCAGGCCGAAAACGGAGCTTTGCCTTTAGAGGAGGCCGCATACAGATGCTCAATAAGTAGAGCCTATTATGCTGCTTTTGGGTACTCTCTGACATACGCAAAAGATTGTATGGGATATATTCCTGAAAACACAGGAGAAGAACACCATTTGATTAGAGAATTTTATAAATCTAGTGGTAAATCTGAGATAAAAAGAAAGTTATCACGTCTTCATCAGTGGCGTAAAGAAGCCGACTATAATGAAACTGTGTATAATCTTGAATCAAACATGAAAGGTTCCTTAAAAGAAGCAGATGAGATAATCCGATCATTAAATCACTAAGTATCGAAGAATCTTTTTTACTTTCACCCTCCACGCGTTTTGCCTAATAACCAAAAATTCCAATGATATTTTCTCATGTCAATCATACTTCCGGATATTATTATGAGTGCAGCGGTCGTCCTTGGAATATCGGGTGCAGCCCTTGTCGCTGCGAAAAGTTCGGAGTTTAGGCGTGTCGGCTTTGCCTGCTGGGTTGTTGGAAATTTTATCTGGATTCTAGAAGGTGCATTCACAGAAAATATCTATATGCTTATAATGTTCGGATTCTACTGGATAACCGCCATTTATGGCTTCTTTAATACAGGAAAAGAATGGAAAAATACGCAAATCAGGGGATATATCATAAAAGATTCAAGTAAAGTATATACATTTAAAAAAAATAGTTGATTTTTTTAAAGTTTTTAATACTCATTACATCACTATAATCAAGATGTTTTTTGCTTATATGAAATAATAAAGGTAAAAATAACTGCCAGACAAATAATGACCAAAACAAAAAATGGGATAATTAATGAAAAAATAAGTCCTAAAAAAATACTAATGAAAAAGATTATAACACCACCTTCAGACCCATACATTAACAGTGATAATAATAGCTTTAAAAGGGTAAATGAAGCTACGATAAGAACAATTGTACTAATAATGGCAATAAAAAAACTAAATTCTGGAGTTAAATAATACTCTAATGAATTCAATAAGAAATTCCAATATCCTAAAAGAAGATCAGATCCATCTGGCAATCCATATCCAAGTAGTAATCCTGGAATAAAACCACCCAAAAAGATAGATATTTCAGTGTTTGTCAATTTTACCACTTATTTCTTTTTCTCAAAACTATTACAAGACCTAATGCAAAAATTGGCACTAAAACCCCAATTGGAGCTTGAGGATGACTAGTTTCAACATAAAAAGTAGGAATAATTATACTATTGGATGTAGAATCAAAAGCCTCCTTATTACGATTTATAATCCATTTACTTTTATTCCCAAACAAAAAATGCTCTGAGATTTCTCCACTTGTATTATAAATTGCAGCGGTTGTTGTAAATGTATATTTTATTGAATTAATATATTCATCTGGGAAAAAATATTCGGTCCCTTTAACAAAAGAAAAATCCCTAAATATCCATTTAGATTTATCAATAGAAATTGTTTTCAGTTCTTGATTTGGATTAAATAATCTATTAGATTTGAATTTTATCTTTTTATTTTTTTCATCGTATTGAAAATCAAAAAGAGTTTTATCAGAAATGTCTCTTAAAAAATATTCCTTTATTGTACTATAGCCTTTAGAATTAACATTAGAGAGGTATTTATTATAACTAAATTCATCAGACATTATTGCAACTAATGAATATTCACTTAAATTACCATCAATATTTAATTCAGTATTAACTGTTATATCAATAGCAGGGCCACGGACTTGTTGTAAAAAGGGAATTCCAAAATAAGTAACAACAATTCCGATTATCACTACTATAGCTAAGAAAAGGATTATAATTAGAGCATCAGAATAGTTCATTATATAAAAGATTTATACGGCTTATAAATATATTTATCCTGAGACAAAAGTTTAAAACCATTCTAACATTTTCAGGAAAACAGCTACAGCTCCACCTGCTCCTGCACCAAGGCCCGCTGCAATCTTTCCTTCACAACCTTTGGTCTCGGCCCTGTTATCTTCAAGAACGCGGATTCTGTCCTCATGATCCTGAATAGAATCTTTCATCTCGGAAAGAGTCTGGCAAATCCATTTAACGTCTCTGTTTGTTTCTACAATCATATCTCTGGTGGATTTATTACCAGTCATTGATAAAACCTCTATTAATGATAAAGTCTGACCATAAAGTCAAGTTAATATTATTAGCAATCATAATTATGCTTGTCTGTAATACATCCGGATGTGTGGGGACAACAAACGCCGGGTCAGAGACAGCAGACTTCTGCGTCTATGATCCGGCCGATTTCGTTTTAGAAAACGAAAGTTTTGTCGGAGATGACGAAGAAATGGCAGATTTTATTGAAACCATTAACACAAAAACTGCAGTCAGGGTTCTTGCAACTCCTATTGCGGATGCTGCGACCTTTAATTCGATCATCAGTGGTGTAATTTCAGATAACCCCTTTGAGTGTGTTGATTACACATCCAATGGTCAGACCGTATCCGGTGTGACTGTCTCAAAGCAGAGTTATACTGCAAAATTCATCTATGAGGACGATGACGCAAAAACTGTTGGGAGTATGTCTTTAAAGGCACCTACTGTTGACTCTTATAATGAAGTAATCACCCAAATCCTTGCAAACACTGCGCTTGCAACAGAGATTGGCGGCGATTGCATAAGAGACAGTGAAAAAGATGTCTTCTCATGCACTATCAAGTGTATGGATGCAGGCGGAGAACTGTACTATGTGACCTTCTCCAGAAACAACGTAAGAGTCAGCTCATATAATGATGATGCAATTCTTGCGAATGTCGAAACCTGGGCTGACTCTGTGGCAGCGCTGGCCTGATATTATAATCAGACCTGTGCAATTTTGCAGAATCAGTGCTGTGTGCTTCTGACATAAAAAGGACGGAGGGAGATATCCTTTCATTCTTTTTACTTACCTAATTTTTTTCTGCAGAAATTTTTTG
This sequence comes from Methanomicrobium sp. W14, assembly GCF_017875315.1. Lineage (NCBI taxonomy): Archaea > Methanobacteriati > Methanobacteriota > Methanomicrobia > Methanomicrobiales > Methanomicrobiaceae > Methanomicrobium > Methanomicrobium sp. W14. Next base: position 596,023 of record NZ_JAGGMM010000003.1, on the reverse strand, counting down.
TGTAATTTAAAGATTATAATTTATTACACATATAATCACATTGAGTTGCTCACTTCGTTATAAGTAAAGTACATATTTCAAAATTTCATCGCCCAAAGATTAATTAATTATAAAGATCATCCGCTACGTTAATAGTGAATGGGGGAGCATAAAATGTTTGAAGATCCTTTAATTGAAAAAATTAATAATGATGGTTATATTGGTGTAAAAATCCCTAGAACCAATTTAAATCCATTGAGTCTTTTGATAAAAAAATGGAGAAAATATGAATTTTCTTCCGCAGAATTAAATTCTATTTTAAGAGAAAAGAATGAATGCACATTACCCAAATCTAAACCCTTTTCTTTACCTCAAATGAATGGAGAAATTATTTCCAAATATGGCTTTGGTTTTGGAATATCCTTTTTTAAAGAATTTTTGAATCTGATGGGTCTTCCTAGTGCTAGTGTTGAAAGTACATTTAAAAATGTCACTAAATTAGAATATGCCTTTACAAATATAAAAGGAAAAGAAATTGATGATGCAAAATTAGATCGATACTTAAAATGTTCTGACTCAATTTATCCAGTTCCAACATATAAAATTGATTTAGAAAAAGACAAAATCTGTATTATTACTTCAGTTATTTATTGTAATGAACTTTTGATTAATGCATATGATAAAAATAATGTCTCAATTGATTTAGAAACGCCTTTAATGAAAGGATTATCTGATGTTAAATTAGATTTTTTATTAGAGTCTACCGAAAAAGAGCAAATAAAAATTCAAAGGAAAAAACAATTTTATGCTTTTGGGCTTAAAGCAGCTAGACTTTTTTATGAAGATGAAAAATATACTCGTTTTTCAAGAATAACTGAAGGAATAGTAAAAGGAGTAAATGATGATATGAAAATTGATACATGTGTTGTAAGACCTAATCCAGATGAAAATATTGTAAATGAATGGCTTTGTCCAAATGACAATATTATAATTGAATGAGATTGTTAATAATATAATATGAATTTTTAGATAATATAGGTAATATTTCGTAGAAAAATGCCTCGTAGTTGATTCTAAAACATTTTATATGTGCCTAATACCTCACCAGAATTCTAAAGGAGATAAATGTTGCTTAATAGGTACCCGTGAAGTTACATTTAAAGAATATAAAGAAAAAGGAGTCGGGAAGTGTATTAATAGGGATGTTCCCTGCCCGAACAAAGAGTTTTTGTCCTGCTTTTAACCAATAAAAAGAGATTACCTAATGATTCTTAATGCAACAGATGAAGAAAAGAAAATAATAATAAAGAATCTTTCATATTATCCTACATTAAAAAGCATTTTTCTTGAAGAATCCCCCCTGCTTTTTCGTATTCAATATGATCAATATAAAGGAAAAATACCTCCAGAAAGATTTGAAGAAATTGCTGAATTTCTTATTGGAGGAATTTTATTACATCTTAATAGTCAAAAAGATTTCAAAAAATTAATTGAATCCTTGGAATGTTGGTTGAAATTATATCCAGAATATGCAAATATTGAATTTGGTGATAAAATCCTGAGTAATTTTTTTAACTTTTTTTCTGAGATTGAAGTATATGATACATTAAAAAGAGCAGGATGTAATCCTGAAAAAGATGTGATAATAAATAAAAACACAAAGAAAAATCTTGATTTTAAAATCTGCCCGAACGGAAGAGACATTCTAATTGAAATAACAACACCTCGAATGAGCATGAGGGTTGAGCAGATGTTTGAGGTGGTTCCCCATCCAGGATTTTATACTCCAGAATTCGGTATTGAAACCGACGATTATTTTGGTAATCCGAGAGATGAAGTAATAGTTGTAAATAAAATCTTAAATCAAATTTCTGAGGTCACTCAGGGCAATGACTCCATAGTAATTCTTATAATCAACAATACATATGCATGGCCTAATTTAATGAGCTGTAACCGTGATGATTATAATGAAATTGATGCTATTATAATTTACAATAGCAAAAAGAAAATATCAAAATTTTATCCTATGGCTACTTGTTGTCTATCAGAGAAAGAAATACAATTTTTTTCTACCCTTATGTGACCGAGTCAAGCAGAAAACTACAACAGATGCTTTAAAATTAAAACATGCATTATGCTTGGATTATGAGAATTCATGATTGAAATTGGGCCTGAAAATCCAATTATTAAGTCTATTTCACTTTTTTTTCACTAGATGTTGGAATTCTAAATTTTAAAAGGCATAAATTCTTTTTTAAAGGAATTAAAGCCCATTTTGCAGAGATATAATGGCCTCTTATTAACGCATATTTTCAGACGATGATTATATTGAGATCATCCAAGATCGTGGAATACAGGGCTTCTGTGAAGGTCTATTTTTCCGGAATATTCGCGTATTTGGGAGGCTATTTAAGCTTTACTTTAAACTAAATTGCCGGTAGTCGCTCACCCACCGCTGCCTCACTCTGTTCTGCAGCGGGAGGTTCGCTGATCTTCACTAATGCACTGATGTTTGTTACGCCCGTAACAGGCTCGCCCTTCTCGCCTGTTCCCGGCTGCCTGATACCGCCTCCGCTTACTGCTGTCAGCAGAAAGCTCCGGCTGAATAGAAAAAAACAGATGATATATTTCCGGCCCGAATTTATTTTCCCGGATATGGGCAGGGCCTTATCCTGTTATGATTGTCGGCCGTCTTTAATTATTACGCTAGCGCTGGTGTAAGATGAGTAAACATAGTTCTGTGCTATAATGTACTAGTTGTTCGATTGTGTTCAGTAGGGAAGGTGCAATTAAGATTGAAGAATTAATGGAGAAGGTGAAGAAGAGTGGAGACTAGAATCTGATTCTTGAAAGACTGAGGAAAGATCTTGGGATTGTTTAATTTTTGGTTCAGGGCCGAATCACGTAGGTGTTCGAGAGTTCGAACCCCTTTCTTCGCATTTTCTTTAAAATATTTTTTTTTATTAATTGAATTCTTTTTGAATAAATTAATTAGTGCCATAGTTAGATTATTTTTGAATCATGGAGACTCGTAGAATTTCAAATACAAAATTTTTAATTTCCAAATACGAAGAATTTACGATTTGGGAGACTGAGAATAAAAGAGTATATGACGATTTTAATGAAATCTGTAATCTTTTTGAAGAGTTTCTAGTATCAAATATACTTACTGATAAGCATTATTGTGAAGAAGTATTTGACAGAATCATATTAGTTATGGAAAATTGTAATGATCTTCATTTCGATAATGAGTTTGAATCTGTCGCTTACAGTTTAATGCATCTTTTGAATCGCTATCATAGAGCTCAATTAATATCTCGTCTATTAGTTCGTGAAGGACTGTTACCAGTACGTGAAAAAAGTTCAGATATATTAGAAGTTGGTATTGGTCCGGGGAATATGTCATTGGGCGTTTCAGATTGTTACAGGTCATTGAAGCAATTTGGTGAGGACAAAAGAATCGAGAAATTCATTAATTTAGATTTTTCATTGGATTATATCGAATTTAGTTGTGCTTTCAGAAAATGGTTACATCATTTTAATGAGCATATTTACGGAAAAAGAAATGAGCACACAAGAATTCCTTATCATTTAGGGAGTTTTAATGATGTTTATAAGGTCGATTTTCAAAGTTTGAAATTGAAATATCAACAAGATTTAATTGAAAAATATATGGAAGAATATGGTTGTTCAAAGGGGGATGCTCAGAAAATTGTTGATGAAGAGGTAGGGGGATGGAAAGATGCTTATCGCTATAATTTAGTTATATTTAGTAATTTTATTACTATATCTGAACAGGTCAGTCGTTTAGATCATCAATTGGATAGTATTTGTCGGGCGTTGAGAAATGGTGGAAGTATTCTAATTGTTGGAGGCATTGGGGATAATTATATTGATATATATAAAGAATTAATCAAAAAAATACAAAAAATCCCTTATATGAAAGTTGATTTTAATTCTGCTGAAGATGATCCTTTATGCAGTTTCTCTTATAATGACATTTATGGAAATAGAATTGATAAGTTTTATCAAAATCTTATTGCTCATTTAGATAGTCTTGATCTGGATTCAAATTCATATCTGGAATTTAGGAAAGAAATCACAAAACTGTCTGATGCAAAGAAAACTTGGAAAGTGATAGTTTTTCGTAAACAACTAAATAAGAGATTTGTAGACTAGATTCTCATTCAATTTTAAAAAAACCCTTATTTTACTCCTCCTTCTGAATAACCGCCCAAACAGCCGTGCGAATCCGCTCCTCTCTTCTTTCGTCGCTCCCCTGCACGGCACTGTAAACCTCCTCTTGTAAACGCGGGTCTCCGTCAAACGGGTAAGCCGGTCGCTCTGATGAGCGACAGCCATACTCCGTTTGCCGTTTTATCCCCGCACTCAGTCGGTCGCGGTTGAGCACCGGCTGAGGTAGATCGAAATGACTACAAAACAGATAAAGAAAGGGGCAGCTTCCCCGCAAAAGTTAGCTGCACTGAAAGCTCTCATCGAGATAAGTATCGATTTTGACCAGAAGACATATCAGCTTTTCGCTGATCTGCCCGTGGATGTGGACTGCATCCGTGAGCACTACCGGGCTGAGGCTGCCGACAACAACCACATCCCAAATGCAGGGGGTGTCTGCTGATGGTGAATGTCTATGAGATAGTCAGGGAGAGGATAATCTCCTCTCTGTCTTCCGGGAAGATTCCTTGGCATCAGTCGTGGCAGAGCCTGTCGCCGTGTAATGTTCTGACAGGAAGGCCCTACCGTGGCATTAACCGTCTGCTGCTCTCCGGTCATGAATGGTGGGGAACTTACAAACAGATTAAACAGCTCGGGGGGTATGTCCGAAAAGGGGAGAAGGCATATGGTATTGTTGTCTTCTGGTCCTTTGAAGAGGCCCGGTCGGTTGTGAACGAACAGGGCGACGTGGTCCTTGTGATGTCTCACCGAGAGCGACCGCTTGTAAGGTATTATTCGGTCTTCAACCTCTCACAGTGCGAAGGGATCGAGAAAGATGCTGTCGGCGAGATCCGGGCAATCACGTCCTGCGATGAAGTGATTGAAAGAAATTGCCCGAAGGTTCGGCCGGGGAACCCTGCATATCTTCCGACCGCTGATATTATCCACATGCCAGATATGGAACGGTTCGAGTCTCCGGAAGAATACTATTCGACCTTCTTCCACGAACTGACTCACTGGACCGGGCATGAATCCCGTCTGAAGCGTCCGGGAGTGACCGGGCCTATCAGGTTCGGGAGTGAGCATTACAGCCGGGAAGAGCTGACGGCGGAGATGGGTTCTGCCTTCCTGTGTGCGATGACCGGGATCGACATGCCTGTGGTCGATAACCAGGCAGCCTATATTGCAGGGTGGCTCCGGCACATCAGAAACGGCTCAGCTGTCGATGTTATCCGGGCCGCCGGAGATGCACAGAGGGCAGCGGACTTCCTCATTGGGGGTGGGGAGGAATGAATTCTCCTTTTTTTATTTTATCGGCCGGGATTGCTCGCTCGCAAGTCTCGCTTTGCAACGCCGGCCTTGTTTTCCTCGGTTGAGCTGGTTTATATTACGCCCGCCGGGACTAATAGCTGTCTGTCTTATCCACTGCCCGGAGGGGAGGAGCCGTGAATAGCGGCGGGAGGGATAGGTCATCCCGGAGCGTGGGGATGTTTACTCATCCCCGAAAGCGAAGGGGTGGCCGGTAACAGGCGAGAAGATCGAGCCTGTTTCTGGCGACTAAGATAATTTCAACCAGAGCCAGATCCGCGAACCTCCCGCTGCAGAACAGAGTGAGGAAGCGGTGGGTGAGCGACTATATTAAAATTTTTTAGAAGGCGCACAAGATTTTTCAACTTAGAGGTATAACTAGTAAGAAGACAAAGGTTAAAATTTTTTAAATACGAAAGATTTGGATTTAGATTCCTGAATCCGGGCCTTGGCTTCCTGAAGAACCTTCATCATAAGGTTCGAAGGTGCAGGAAATCCTTGATTTCCAAATGTGAAATTATTTCGTCAGAAATAATGAGTTTACAGGAAATCCTTGATTTCCAAATGTGAAATTATTTCGTCAGAAATAATGAGTTTACAGGAAATCCTTGATTTCCAAATGTGAAATTATTTCGTCAGAAATAATGAGTTTACAGGAAATCCTTGATTTCCGAATTCAATTGCGGCCATAGCAGCAGGGACACACCCGGACTCATTCCGAACCCGGCAGTTAAGCCTGCTCACGTCAGATGGTGTACTGAGATACGCGAGTTCTCGGGAAACATCTAACGCTGCAATTGTTACCATTAGAATAACGCAGAAAAAGCTTTTTTTGTTTATCTTAATTTCTGGTGTTTTGAATTATCTGTAAAAGAGATAGTTTAAAAAAATGTTATTTTCAGGTATTTTTTACGTTTTTGTTTGACATTTTTTCCTTATCTTACAGGTTTTGAGAAAAAAGCAGTTGTCGCAAAAAGGAATCTCTCTTTTGAGAAAAATGAGTTACTGCCTGATATTAAATGGAATTGTTTAAGTATCACTCTGTTGTCGGACTGTCCTTTTTTAAGATTAAAAATAAGAATTTATAAAATATTGACAATAATCCCTGAATCACTGCAATTCAATGTATTCTACAAGATAAGCATATCATGTAACCGTAGGCATAGTAACATATTGATAACATGTTGTAAAACATGCCACACAGACAGGAGGCGGATGTAGTGAACATCCCCATCAGGTTAAGGCGTCCGCCGATCCCTGGCATCTCTTCCAGAAAAGGAATTGACGTAAAATTTACAGCCCGCAGAAAAAAGACTGTTTATCTTGCACAGACGATAAGACTGATGTTTGCAAATAAAACAACCGGATACAACATTACAACAGAATTTATGTTGTAATGATGCAACCGAAAAATCCGATTTTCAGGTTGTCCCTGTTAAAATTAAAAAAAGTATTTGAGATATATGAAGGGAGTTTGTTGCAATCATGGGTCCTTCAGGGTCCGGGAAGTCCACTCTGCTTAACCAGATTGGATGCCTTGACGTTCCGACGTCAGGTAAACTTTAAATCGACGGAAAAGATGTAGGTACTCTTTCCGACGACGAACTTACGGACTTAAGAAGGGATAAGATGGGTTACATTTTCCAGAAATTCAACCTGATTCCACTTCTTGACTTAAAAGAGAATGTGGAATATCCGATGATTCTAAAATACAGGAAGAGAGACGATACCGGATACCCGGGAAAACTTCTTAAAATGGTCGGGCTTGACGAAACGAGAATTTATCACAGGCCAAATGAAATTTCAGGCGGTCAGCAACAGAGGGTCGCAATTGCACGTGCAATTGTAAATGACCCCAAAATTCTTTTGTGCGATGAACCTACCGGAAATCTGGATTCAAAGACCAGTGTCCAGATAATGGAGATGCTTTCAGACCTTATCGGGGCAGAACGATTGTAATGGTCACTCATGATGAAGATACAGTCGAATACGCCAAAAAGAAGATTATCTTTGCTGACGGGAGGATAAAAAAATGATTCTGGACGATATATTCTTTGACCTGTCCATTAGAAATGTTAGTCTTCATTTCACAAGGTCACTTCTTGCAGCAATAGGAATTGTAATTGGTGTCGTCGCAATCATTTCCATAGGTATCCCCGGTGCAAATATGACTCTTTCCGTTACAGCAGAGCTTTCTGAGTCGGGAAATTTTATTATGCTCTCCCGGGGGCGGAGGCGGTATGTTTGGTGGCGGAAACGATGATGAGAGTTATATCTCAAAGAAACAGCTTCAGAAAATAGACAAAGTTGTCGCTTCGGCGAACTGCAAATGCGACTTTATTGCCATGCATTCTGACTCGGATACGATATATGTGAGATCAGAAAAAGGCCATTCGACAATCTACGGCGCTGATATGGCATCTGTGGAAAATATTGTCGACGTTGAAGAGGGAAATTTCCCTACGGGGGATAACGGTGTCGTTATAGGACCTACTCTTGCCGACAGGTATGACCTCAATGTGGGAGCCACATAAAGGTAGGTGACGAAGACGGCTCGCAGACCAAGGTGCGTGTAACTGGCATTCTTGAGGAGAGAGGGTTAAAGAGATAGGTATCCTTAGGAGCATAGGCACGAGACGCTCTGAAATAAGGTGGATGTTTCTGTATGAATCCGCAATTCTAGGCCTTATAGGTTCAGGAATCGGTGCACTGTTAAGCTTTGTCGGCGGATATGCACTTACCTATCTGATGCTCGGGACAACGGAGTACTTCTTTGACATCTCAAGCATAATGTACGTCCCGATAGTAATGTTTGTAGGTATGATAATCTGATATAATATCAGGTGTCTATCCCGCATGGAGTGCGGCGAAAATGGACCCGATTGAGGCTTTAAGAGCTGAATGAGGGTTTTTTAGGAATACCCTCAAATAAAACCAATATTCTTTTTATTTCCTTTGTTTTTTTTCGTTTTCTTAGATAAACACTGGTTTCCTCAACAATTTCATCTTAGGTAAAAACAAACAAATTTACCTTAGATCATGAAAATATGGGAACAATCATAAGAATGATTAATCAGAAGTTCCCACTTATACACTACAATGATGCGTGTCGGTCTGCTTGGCTGCGGAAATGTCGGAGGAATAATTGCGGAAAAGAAAAACGGAATTAATATTAAAGCCGTTTATGACTCTGCATACTCCAGTGCAAAGCGCCTTGCCGGTGCAACAGGTGCTGTGGCCTGTGAAAATTTTGAGGATTTTCTGGCACAGGACATTGATATAGTCGTTGAAGCCGCTTCTGTAAGTGCGGTATACGAACATGCGGAGGAAGTGCTCTTGTCCGGAAAGGATATAGTAATCCTTTCTGTAGGTGCTTTGTCTGACAGCGAGTTCAAAGACCGCCTTGTATCTGTTGCCGGCGAAAATAACAGGAAGATAAGAATCCCGAGCGGTGCCGTAATGGGCATTGACAACCTCAAGATAGGCCAGATATCAAAGCTTTCAAAACTCCTTTTAAGGACTACCAAAAACCCGCGTTCACTTAGAGTGGATACAAAAGAGAGGACTCTTGTCTTTTCAGGAAGGGCTGACGAGTGCATAAAGAAGTTTCCGAAGAACATCAATGTAGCAATAGCGCTTGAACTTGCGTCAGGGCGTGAAGTGGACGTCGAACTCTGGGCAGACCCGGCTGTCGAAAAAAACACGCATGAGATATTTGCTGAAGGGGATTTCGGCAACTTTTACCTGAAGATAGAGAACAATCCCTCGCCCCAGAACCCGGCGACAAGCTACCTTGCGGCCCTTTCGATAATAGTCCTCCTGAAAAACCTTGAAAAACCGCTGATAATAGGAACCTGATGCAGACCATGACTATAGCAGATGACATAAAAAGGCTGAAAAAAGAGAAGAATGCAGTAGTTCTCGTGCACAACTACCAGCCCCCGGAGATACAGGACCTGGCTGACTTTACGGGAGACAGCCTTGAGCTTGCAATAAAGGCAAGGGAGGCGAAAGAGGACATAATAGTTCTGTGCGGTGTTATGTTCATGGCTGAGACAGCCAAAATTTTAAACCCGGGGAAAAAAGTAATCCTCCCGGCAAAGGACGCAGGATGCCCTCTCGCGGACTTTCTGACGCCTGAAGCCGTCCGTAAGGCAAAAGAGGCGCATCCGGGTGCAGAGGTCGTCCTCTATGTTAATTCAACGGCAGGGTGCAAGGCGGAAGCAGACATAACCTGTACGTCGGCAAATGCTGTCCAGGTATGCAGGTCTCTTAAAAGCGATACGATACTCTTCGGACCTGACTCAAACCTTGCTTCGTGGGTTGCGGAAAACGTCCCTGAAAAGACTATTATTCCTGTTCCAAAGAACGGTCACTGCCCGGTCCATATGGTATTCAAGCCCTCAGATGCAGAAGACGCGAAAAAAAATGGTTATACTGCTGTCTGCCACCCCGAATGCTCAAAAGAAGTCCGGGACAAATGCAGTCTCGTAGCATCAACTGGCGGTATGGTAAGAGAAGCGGGCAGGTCTGAGAGATGGGCGGTTCTGACGGAAAAAGACATGGCCTACAGGCTGAAAAAGAAGTTTCCGGGAAAAGAGTTTTTTTCCTTCCCTGATGCGGTCTGCAAAGACATGAAGCTCATAACGCCTGAAATGCTTAAAGAGTCCCTTGAAGATGAGGGGCCCGAGATAACCGTTCCCGGCGAAATAATGAAGAGGGCGGGGTGTGCAATAAGACGTATGATGGATATAAAGAGGTGAAGGAAAATGCCGGTTCCTATATCAAAAAGCCTCCTCTTTTACCTTGAAGAAGACCTTTCCGGAGGAGACATAACGTCTGATGCTGTTGTCCCGGATGTGCCTGTGCATGCTCAGATAATTTCAAAGGAGAGCGGTGTAATAGCAGGTCTTTTTGAGGCCTGCCGGATTTTTTCTTATCTTGGCGTTGAGGCCGAGCTTAAAAAGAGGGACTCCGAAAGGGTTGCCTTCGGAGACGTACTGATGACACTTTCAGGAAGTTCAAGATCTGTCCTTGCAGGAGAAAGGACAGCCCTTAACGTTATCGGGAGAATGAGCGGAATTGCAACAAAAACCGCAGAAATCTCAGCTGCCGTAAAGAAAAAAAACCCGTCACTCAGGATATGCGGGACGAGAAAAACATCGCCCGGATGCCGTGAAATAGACAAAAAAGCAATAATTCTCGGCGGTGGTGACCCGCACAGGTCAAACCTTTCAGACGGGTTTCTGATAAAGGACAACCACCTTGTTTTATGCCCGCTTAAAGAGGCGGTTAAAAAGGCAAAAGAATACACCTCTTACAAAAAAGTTGAGGTTGAGGTTGAAAATAAAAAAGACGCCCTGTCCGCCGCAGAAGCGGGTGCCGATATAATACTTTTTGACAATATGACCCCTGAAGCGGTTTCTGAAACTGTGGGTGCCCTCAAAAGCAAAGGTCTGCTGAAAGACGTTGTGATAGAGGTCTCCGGGGGAATAACAAGCGAAACCGTCATTTCCTATGCAGTCGAGGGAGTGGACAGGATAAGCATGGGGTCGCTTACCCACTCGGTGAAAAACCTTGACGTGTCACTTGAAATAAAACCCGCGGTAAAGACCCTGAAAATAAATATCTGAAAAAATTATTTTTTTTGGTTCTGAATTTTTTTATATTTCCTTAATCTTCGCTGTTGTCGTATCTTACGGACTGCAGTGCAAGTCTTATAAGACCAAGGTTCGCATTTTTTTCTGCAAGGACACAGATGTAGAGCTCGTTTACAGGTGCAACGATAAGTTTCCCGTTTGGTGTCTCTAAAAGGAGCTGGTTTAACGAGCCCATCATGAGGTCGCCTGTTATCTTTGACCCCGCACGGACGAGGTCTTCTGTTACAGCCGCGACATGTTCAAAGTCGGCGTCTCCAAGGGACTGGAGTGCAAAACCTTCGAATATGACCGAAACCGCAATGACACCCGGCTGGCGCATGACTGATGAAAGCGTATCCGGGGACAGTATGTCTCCTTTTTTTCCCGGAGTCATTTCTTCTTCAGATACCAAAAAATCACTTTTTAAACCGCTCTTTGCAGTTTCAAGCTCCTCTTCAGTATAGGCATTTAATATGCAGTCCAGTAACACCTCATCCAGAATCATTTCGTAAGCGCTGTTGCCTGAAAAATCTCTTCCGCCCGAGGTGTATGCTGCGGCCACGGGTTTTCCTTTTTCCACAAGCAGAAAGCCCTTACGGTCGTCTCTTTCTGTTCTTACGCAGCCGCTGAAATTTGTGATAAATCCGGATAGCCTGTCCGGGGATATCTGCACTGCAGCAATCTTCTCGCCTTCAGGAAGTCCGGAACTCATAGTGCTGCAACTATTCTTTCACGGTTTTTCTTGAGCTCATATCTTAAAAGTCCCACGTTGACGCCTTTCTCGGCGACTATCGCGATAAGCTCGTCTTCGGACAGAGGTGATATGAGAATAGGGCCTTCCTCGAGTTCCACTATTATCTGGTTCATGACCTCTTTTCCAAGTTCACGGCTCATGGCCTCAGACGTCCCGAGACCGGTTGACGCCATCGCACCAAGCGCCTCTATGTCGACGTCGCCTGAAACCGCACTTTCTATGACAAATCCGTCTCTTCCTGCGATAACCGCAGCGGTAACCCCGTTAATCTGCAGGAATTCGTTAAGTATCTGCTTTAACATAATAATCCCTAAATTTCTCTTGGACCTTTCTCAGGTTTATTCCTGTCGTGTAAAACCTCGATTGATATGGGCATTTTTCCGATTGCATGAGTCGCACAGGAAATACAGGGATCGTATGCCCGTATCACGGTTTCTATCCTGTTTGAAGCGGTTTCACTTAGAACCCCGCCTGAAATGACTTTTCTTGCCGCATCCTCGACCCCTCTGTCCATTGCGTAATTGTTCTGGCATGTCGCGACGATTAGATTGCATTTAGTGATAAATCCGTTGTCGTCGACAGTATAGTCATGAATAAGGGTTCCTCTCGGGGCTTCTATTATTCCTACACCTCTTTTTTTTGCAATCCCTCCAGGCTCTGCACGGATGTCGTCTCCGCATATTTTTAGGTCTGAAAGCAGGGTGACTGCATTTTCGCAGCATGAAAGGAGTTCTATGTAGCGTGCGATGTTGTATGCAAGCGTCGTCTGGGTGAACTCCCCGAAAACCGACCTGTACTCAAAAAGGGCTGAGTCTGCAAGGGGCGTTCCCATGCTTTTGATTATATTGAGCCTTGCAAGGGGCCCGACACGGTAATAATCGCCTGATTTAAGTCTTGAAAATTTCAGGTATGACCAGTCCTCGGAATATTCTTCTATGTAGTCAAGGTAGTCCGTTCCTGAAAAGTTTCCCTTTTGCTCCCTGCCCTTTCCGATAACGTTCACGGGACCGTCGTATATAGAGAATTTATTGTCTTTTGACATTCCCACAAAGGAGGTCTCGACAGCGCCGAGAGTAAGGTCGGTTTTGTCGAGGACACTTTTTGCGGTTTCCCAGCCCTCTTTTGCAATTTCAAGGGATTTTTTTGCCATATCCAGAAGTTCCGAGCGTTTTTCTTCTGAAAGCCGGCATGAAATGCCTCCCGGGACGCAGGTTGAAGGGTGAATTGGTTTTGCGCCGATGGCCTCGGTAAGCCTCTGGCCAAATTTTCTTATTTCAATGGCCTTTTTTGCGATATCAGGCGCTTTTTTGATAAGCCCCACTACGCTTCTGTCAGATGCCGGTGCATCGCTTCCTATGAGAAAGTCAGGTGAGGCAAGCATGAAGAAGTGAAGTGAATGCGAATGTATGAACTGGCCGTTCATCAGAAGTTCACGAAGCATCCTGCCTGTTTCCGGAGGTTTTACCCCGAATATTTCATCGCAGGCTTTTGCTGCCGCTACATGATGAGATACAGGGCATATACCGCATATCCTGGGGGTAATCCTCAATGCCTCCTCTACTGCGGAGCCTATGAGAAACTTCTCGAATCCCCTCAGCTCAACGACCTGAAAATGTGCGGAATTTACCCTGTTCTGCTCATCGAGGTAAATTCTTACGTTTGCATGCCCTTCGATTCTTGTCACCGGGCTTATTGTAATCTCTTTCATCCGCTCCTCTCCTTTACAAGGTCGCGTATCTTCGAATTCTCCTTGTCCTCCATTATCAGGCTGCCTATGGTGAACGGGTACATCGTGTGTGCAACGTCGTATAGTTCTCCTTCAACTTTTTTTTCCGGAATGTCGGTTAGGTCAGATATCCTTCTTACCATCATATTGTAGAGGTCGCGGCAGGGTTCCCTTAGTATATCAAGCGAAGGGCCGTTGCATCCGTGGCATGGAACGTTGTTTTTCGGGCAGGCCGCACCACAGCGCCCGAATGTTACAGGTCCGAGACACAGGTAGCCCTGGCCCAGGAGGCAGTGCTCGCGGTCTGGAATACCTTCATAGCGCCTTTTAAGCTTCCAGCCCTCTACAGATCCCATCTTTCTGTCGCACTCCGAACATACCGATTTCCTGGAGAGTTCGGCCTTGTCGCCCTTTAAAAGAGCCGGGAAAATCTGCCTTAAAAACTGTTCCTTAGGAGGACACCCCGTTATATAGTAGTCGACCTTTTCAAGGTCACCGACTGCAAAAGCCCTGTACAGAAATTTTGGGACGTCTGAAGGAATTTTTCCGTCCTCCTTTACGGTATCTACTCCCCTGTAGACTGTTTTGAAAATTTCGTCGTTGCTGCTGAGCATTGAAAGCCCCGATACGCCGCCGTAGCATGCGCAGGTCCCGAAGGCGACAAGAATTTTTGCTCTGCTCCTTATTTTTCTGAGCCTCTCCCTGTTCTCCTCGTTTCTTACGCAGCCCGTGACAAATGCTATGTCTATTCCCTCAGGAGGCTCTTTTGCATCCATTATAACAGGTGAATATACGATTTCTGCTTCTTTTAAGACTTCCAGGAGGGTTTCATGCAGGTCTAAAACCGCGATTGTGCACCCCGAGCACCCGGCAAGCTCCTCTATTGCTATTTTCATAAAAGTCTCTCCCCAGTCACATCAGGATAAGTTTTTTTAAGCATGCATTCGGCCCCGTATGCATTATTTCAAGCTTTACGCGTGTTCCGGTAATCTCCTCTATTGCACCGACGACATACCCGCACAGCGTCTGGCACAGGGGGCCTTCCTGGGCCTGGCCGTTTCTTCTGAGAGTCTGTCTTACGATGCAGTCATGAAATACGAGGTATATGAACCTCTGGCCGTTTTCCTCTATTATGAAGGTGTCGCTTCCCGCAGGCTTCCAGACCTCGAAGTTGTACTGGCCTGCCAGGAGGTCGGTGAGTTCATGGAGTGCGTCTTCGATGTCATCGCGTTTCTGGAAGTATTTTGCAATTTCATGGCCAAACTTCTTTCCTGCACGAAATGTAACGGCATTCGCCCCCCTTCCTGCAATTTCTTCAAGAGAACGTATAATAAGCCCGTTGAGCTTCATGACGCCATGGAGAGTGACCTCAATCTCTTTCGCCGGAGGCGTGCACTGCAGCGGAATGTCCTCTGATTTGTACGTTACCCCGGTCTCGAACTTCTCGTGGAGTTCGTCAACATAGCTTGCCGCCATTTCAGATGACCTTCCTCAGCATTTCGCAGACTTTTATGTCGATGTAGTGTCTCTTTGCAGGGTAAATCCCCCTGTGCTCAAGTGCCTGCGCAGGGCAGATTTCATGGCAGGAGAGGCACCCCATGCAGTCTTCAGGTCTTACAGGAACGCTTAACCCGTCCTTTAATTCGTAAACCTTCATCGGGCAGTCCTTGACGCACAGCCCGCATCCAACGCATGAATCGCTGTCCACGTGTATTTCTATCATTAACTTTTCACCACCAAAGAACAGAAAAAACATTTTTTTTATTTTACACCGCTTATTCCCCTTACGGCCTCCGCCAGGGTTTCGATTTCACTGTCAGAGAACTCCATTCTGGATTTCAGGTCCTCGACATCGCCTAAAAGCTGTTTTATGCGGACATACATCACCCAGATTATAAAGATGAAAACTATGTTTAGTATGCCAAGGCCTGCTATAATCAAAATTTCAGCTGACATTTTTGCCTCCCGGGAAGAGGGCTCTTGCAAATCTCTCTATGAATTTCTCCTTCTTTTTTGTCTTCGTATCTTCGTCCTCTTTGTAGTCAATTCCGATAAGTGTGGCAGAAATCCTTCTAAAAGCTCTGGAAGCATCAGAAGTAGGATATTTCACGACAATCGGAGAACGGCAGGCTGATGCACGCCTGACGTTTACGTCTTCAGGAATAATTCCGATTACAGGAACGGAAAGCATCTTTTCGATCTGGTTGCGGGTTTTGGTGTCCTTTACGCTGCTTATACGGTTAATTATCGCACCACGTACCTTTCCTCCCAGCATCTCGGTAAGCATCTTGGTCTTCAGAGCATCTACAAGAGATGAGATGTCAGGGTTTACGACAAGAATCACCTCGTCTGCAACGGCAAGGGGGACGATTCCGTCGTGGTTTATCCCGGCAGGCGCGTCTATTATCAGGATGTCGCATTCATCAGTTATCTCTTTTAAAACACCGGAAAGCTTTCCGGGATCGGCGTTTTTGAAGCCTTCAAGGGAGAGCCCGCTTGGAATTACAGAAACGCCGAACGGTCCTTCGTATATAGCCTCGTGGATGTCGGCTTTTCCTGCAAGGACCTCGTGAAGTGTTACCGGCATATTTTCAAGGCCGAGAACCAGACCGAGGTTAGCCATTCCCATATCGGAATCAAGGATGTATGTCCTTTTTTTGTGATATGCAAGCATGGAGCCAAGGTTTGCAGTTACTGTCGTCTTTCCTGTTCCGCCTTTACCTGATGCTATCGTGAAAACTGTTGTCATGTTTTTTTCAGCCTTTTTTCAGTCACATATTCCGCCTCAGAATATACCTGATATCCCTTTCTATGAGTGAAAGGTCCCCTTTTGGCAGTTCTTCATCGGATTTTATTATCCCAACAACCGTTCCCCCCTTATGAGGGACGCCTATCAGCCTGATTTTTGATGACTGCGGTTGTTTTCCCTGCAGGTAGAGGTAACTGTATTTTGCCGCATCCTCTTCCGGATTTTTGTCTGTTGAGCTTATCACGAGGCCGTCTGATGTCGCCATGGTAAAAGAGTTGAGCCCGTAGTGGCTGAAAAGACCTTTAAGGTTCTCTTCGATTGACTGTGAACTGTAAAGTGCTGAAGGATCGGTATCTTCAGCAGCTCTGTTTTTTCCCCCTTCTTTTTCGGGATATCCACCTGTTTTTTCAGTCCTGGCTGCTTCCTTTTTATCAGGTTTTTGCGTATTTAAACCAAGGCGCCTTAATATAAGTACCAGAGTTGCAAGGATTAGCAGAAGAATTATAGCGATTGCAGTTAAAGCCAGGTTTGCGTAAATTTCCGGAGTAATTGTCATTCTTTCTTCTCTGTCTGTATCAGGTGGTCAAGGTGAATTCTTTTGAGGATGTCCTTTGCATTGAGGGAGAAATCCTTTTTTATGGCCTCGATTTCAGCTTCGTCAATGCTCAGGATGAGTTCGTCATCTGAAAACATATCCCCGGAATCAGGAAGTTTTTTATGCAAAACGCCTTTTTCTGGTTCCTTTCCTGCAGCCGGATTGTCCGCCTTAAGGGAAAAACCGTTAGTTTTTACGTCTGGTTCTACATTCTGCGTTGCAGAACCGGGATTTTTAAGAAACGAGGATACGCTTAAGTTGCAGTTCTTTTCATCAGTGATGAATTTTTTGTTGAACTCTTTTGCAAGCTTTACCTGAGCTTCGCTGTACCCTGAAATTTCTGCTGTAATGTCCCCGTCCGGTTCTGAGAAAAGCATTCTGAGAACGCCTGAACCGGAGTCTGCTAGCGATTCCGCCAGAATTATCTCACCGTTTTCAAATATCAGTTCTCCTTCTGTCTTACAGAGCATCCCGGAACAGCACCCGGAAAATTTTTTTTCATAAAGCTCTGCCAAGACGCTCTTAACCGTTGCGCCGCGAATAAATCGTTCAAATCTGCCTCTGGGCAGTTCCATAATGATCACTGAAGAGAGGAAATAATATTAATCTTCTCATTTAATTTTTAAAAAATGTTTACTTATAAATAATATCATTTTCATTCAAAGGAAAGCATTATATTTTCTTTTTTAATTGGCCGGGAATCATTCTTCAAGAATCTTTATAACAATGGTGCAAATATTTTCAATGCCTTCTTCAACTTCAGGGTCCAGTTCTTTTGAGTACTCTTTTATGGACTCTACTTCTATTCCTACAGTAATAACCTCTGTTCCCGGAATAAGCGTTTTTGCCGCTTCAACAACGCCTGAAACACCTACATCATGCAGGGAAATCTGGGAAGGAGTGTATGGAGGAGTATCAGAAAAAACTTTTATCTCGCCTTTCTTTCTGCCTATTCCTGTCATGGCATCTATTATTATTATGCGTTCATAGCCATCCATATCGCCGAGAAGGCCTATTCCACCGGTTCCCCCGTCTATGGCATCTGCTTTAGGGAACAGTTTTTTTAAGCGCTCAACTGCTGCGACACCCGCGCCGTCGTTTCCCATATACGGATTTCCGCACCCGATGACTCTGGTCCTCTTCATAATGCTTTTTCCCGGTATGAAAATGATTGGTGTTTTCAAAGTGATTTAATTTCTCTTTTCAGTTTTTCAGTCTTATCAAACACTTTTTTTGAGCCGTCAGGATACAGCCAGAAACTGAACACTCTTGTCAGAGCCGGCATTAAGGCATATGAAAGCAGTGTTACAAGTATTGCAGTGTCTATCATCTTCTGGACAATAAACGGAAATGACCCGAACACCGTGTTCTCGAGAGGCGTTAATACCGCAAGTATGCATACCGCAAGCCATGTAACTGCCGCCTGCTTGTATTTTCTGGGCGGTTTTAATATCCTGTTTCCGGGAAGGGTAAACCAGCTTTCAAGACCGCTCACCGTGTAAAAGTCCGGAGGAGATACTGTAAGCTCCTTTTCGCGCTGAATCCACCATCTTTTTTCAGGTGAACCGTTCCAGTTGTCGTAGTCCTTTTTTGACCTGAATTTCAATACTACGGTATAGTCGCTGTCTTTTTCATCGCAGGATTTGAAAAAATTTGCCCCGCAGTATCCCGGGAGGTTTGAAAAAATTTCCGAGAGCCTGGAAAGCTCCTTTTCAAACTCTTCCCTGCGCCCTTTTTTCAGGTGATGTGTTTTTATCTGGGTAATGGAAGTGACCTGGAAATTATCGGAATTCTCCATAATTCTCTGTTATTTATTGGATTTATTCTCTCATTAATATAGTGACCATGTCCATTTGAAAAAAAGTTTATTCATTTTCGGATTTTTTCAGAACCTGTGTCTCCATTAAAAATGTATTGAATTAACGGTTTTTTGCCGTTATAAAATCATATTGAGGATGACTCCTGCGACAACACCAAGCGAGAGTGTGTAAAAAGATACGGCGGCCGCGATTTTAAGTCCCATCTCCCTGTAAAGAACTGCGATTGTGGATATGCAGGGGACAAAGAGGACGCTTACTATTGCGAATATGTACAACTGCGCACCTGTCAGTACAGAGCCAAGATTGGCTGTTCCTGCAAGGATTGCAAGAGTTTCAAAAGCCATCTCTTTTCTCAGTATACCGAAGAGAAGTGCGGTCGAGGCGTAGTCCGGAAGGCCGAGGGCCGCCTCCATAAACGGTGCGAATATGCTCTGGAATGAATTTATAATTCCGGTGTACTGCAAAACTCCCAGTATAACGCTGCTTACAATCAGAAGAGGCATTGCGATGAACAAAAATTCCTTCATTCGAAGCCACGCTCTCTGAAGGGTCTGCTTCATTCTCGGTTTTCTCATCGGGACTATTTCAAGTATCATCCCGAACTGGTCACCAGGCGCAAATTTCGTTAGGACAAGGCCTGTCAGGATAATCAGTACGAATATTATCAGGTATATTGAAAGGGCCGGAAGGATTCCGACGAAAGCGGCTACGATTCCTGCAATGATAACCGTTCTTGCAGAGCACGGGACCATTGTGATAAGAAAGGAAGCTATAATCCTTTCCCGTTTTGACAGTTGTCTTATGCTCATTATTGCAGGGACATTGCACCCGAACCCAAGGACCATAGGTATCAGGGCCTGACCGTGCATCCCGATTTTGTGCATTGCCCTGTCCGCAAGAAACGATGCCCTTGTCATATACCCGGTATCTTCGAGGATTGATATCAGTATGTAAAAAGTGAAGACGTAGGGAAACGCCACACCAAGGCCTGCCTCGACTGCTATAAGAACGGAAAAGACAATCTCCTCAGAAAAAGGTGATAGGCCGGCGGAGTACATCGGGTTTATAAGGAAGGTGTCAAAAAGGCCTACAATCGTCTCTTCGAGAAAAGAACCGATGAAAAACACACAAAGGAGGGTTGATATGAGGACGACAGCCATTATCGGGACGCCGGGAATCGTTCTTGTAAGAAGCCTGTCTATATTTTTTGAAACGCTTCTGCCCTCGCTTTTCACGACGCTCTCAGAAATTTTTTCGGCCTCGTTGTGCCTGTTTGCAGCTATTATCTGGTGCACCGACATCCTGTGCTGCTCTTCAATCTCGTCCCTTACAGCCTGTGCATCGTCAAGAAGCTCTTTATCTGTCCCGATTCCTTCAAGGGCTAAAATCGCTTCAATTCTTTCGCACTTCAGTATCTTCTGAAGGCTTTTCAATGCAGCCTCTATGTGCTGGTCATATGAAACCCTGTATGAGGGAATTTTTGCGTTTTCAAGAGCGCAGGGTATTATTTTTTCAATATTTTTTCCTTCGGTTGCGGCTGCGGGAATAACCTCGCAGCCAAGGGTTTCAGAAAGTTTTTTAGTGTCAATAAAAATTCCCTTTTTTTCGGCTTCGTCCATCATATTGAGGACGATAATCGCAGGAATCTGATACTCTGCGATCTGAAGAAGCAGGTAGAGGTTTCTTTCAAGCCGTGACGCGTCAAGGACTGCGATGAGGACGTCAGCCTCTTTTCTTAAAAGAAAACGTCTTGCCTCGGTCTCCTCCTCGGAAAGACCGTCAAGAGAGTATATGCCCGGGAAGTCGACAACCTCAAATTTTTCACGCTGGTAGCAGACGTTTCCGGAGAGCATTCCTATTGTCGTTCCCGGGAAATTTGAAATTTCAACTCCTATTCCAGTGAGAAGGTTGAATATAAGGGATTTTCCGACATTGGGGTTTCCGATAAGGCCAAACTTCAAAAAAACTCCTCCAAAAAAGTCATATCCTTTCCACAAAGACCGATGAGGCTATTTCTGGGCTTAGCCCTATCTCGCAGGATTTTATAATCACTACCATAGCTCCGTTCGAAAGCTTACGTTTTATGATTATCTTTTCTCCGGGAATGATTCCCAGGTCATGCAGCCTGTTTGTCCTCCCCGGACCCCCCATGGTGCAGAGGATTACAACTTTGTCTTCCTCTGAAAATCCGGTGAGGGGTTTTCCGCCGCAGTTGTAGAAATGGCTGAACATTTCGTGTTCCCCTCTCCTTCTGCATCTGCCGTGGCCCCTGATGTAGTTTTTAAGACGGTTTATTGTGTCCTCGGATGCGCCGTGCTCAAGAACGCAGGCTCCTTTTGAGGCGGTGTCAGGTTCAATTCCGAGCATCTCGGTAAGAAATGCCTCCAGGACCCTGTGTTTTTTTATTGTGCACTCACCTGTCCTCCTGCCTTCTTCAGTAAGGGTTATGCCGCCTTTGTCATCTGTTTTTATGTACCCGTTTTTTTCCAGCTCGAACAGATCTTTTTTTGTGTCTTCACTGTTTTTGCCAGAGACTTCCGAGAGTTTCTCTAACGATCCGGTGTTTATTCTGGTTATCGAGTGATTTATTATTGCTTCGAGGTAGTCTTCATATTCTTCGGGCTGCATAAATCTACATTATTAATGATTGTAAAAAAGGAAAAAGATTGGTATTATTAGGAAAATGAATAAAAACCAAAAACAGAAAATAAATAGCTGGTGGTTGCATTTTGGGTTTAATTTCGTTTTTTAAGAGTGTTTTAGGCGGTGGTGAGAGAAAGGGCAGACAGCCTTTTGATGATGCTGTCATCAATTCCCTGTTTTTGAATGTCTCCGGTGCAAAACCAGAAAAGATAGGCCATGTTCTTTCAAAATACTCTGAACGGATCCATGGAATTACGATAGCCTGCTCTGTTCTTTCCGGGGCCGGGTCGAAGAACCAGATGATTGACGTGATTGCTTCTGAGGTCGAAAAGTACCCGCTGAGAGCTCTTTCAGTCATGATGAAAAATTTTGAGGAGAAAACAAGGTACATTGATGAAAACTACAGGAAAAAACTTCTTAAAAAGATTCACGAGCAGATATTTGACACTTACCACACTCTCTTTGTGATCCGCGAAAAGCGTGATTACCTGACTTATGCGTCAGGTCCGGGGCAAAAATCCCCAGAATACTGGAAAATGGTCCTTGAAGCCTGCAGGACAAAGGCGTCGCATGATGACCCTTATTACCTTTACCTGAAGTACCTGCTTGCAGGTTTTCGGATGTTCGTGCTTAAAGAGCCTGCGCATCCTTTGGGTACTCCTTTTCCCGGAGGGCCCGAAGTTGAAAAAGACTATGACAGGTATTTCTGCCCTTTACGGGACAAAGCGGATGATGTCGCATTTTCACTGTGCCCGTTCTGCCCTGCGGAGCAGTCTTCAGAGTACATGCTTACATATTCGGCAAAGGAAAGGAAAAAAAAAAGCAAAAACGCTTCAATTCAAAATTATTTTACAAATTTCAAAGGGTAATTCAAATTACCTTTAAAATACCGGACTTATTATCCGGCCATTTGTTTTTTAAAATCCTTGTCTTTTTTCGTATCGGAATATTTTATTCTGGTGCAAATACTGGGTACAGCTGAAAATTCGGGTTATCCGGCTTTTTAGAACTGCTCTTTTATTAAAAATATAATTTGTCACTTTATTTTTTTGTACAATTGATACCACCATTCAATTATATATATGATTTTTTACAAACTGGAAACTACTACGGAAATGGGATTTTGTTCAGTAGTTGAATGTACGTGCGGTCAGGTGGATTTGAAGATTGAAATCAGTTCTTGTAGTGGATGATGAACCCCTTGTTCTCGAAATTTTCGAGGGTATTGTCGGCAGGGGAAAGGGGGATATAAAGATAGAATGTTGCAGTTCCTGCGATGAAGCCCTTAAAATGGCTTTAAACTCAGATTTTGACGCTATAGTCTCCGATTATAGCATGCCCGATATGACAGGGACTGAATTTTTGAAAAAGATAAGGAGTTTCGGAAAAGAGACTCCTTTTATACTTTTTAGCGGCATGTGCAGCAGTAAAGCGGCCGTTGACGCAGTAAACGAAGGTGTAGACTATTTTCTGATAAAAAACAAAAATTTTCCTGAGCAGATAAGAAAGCTTGACGAGATAATCACAATTGCGGCAAGGCACAGAAAGGAAAAGAATGCAGAGTGCCCTGAAAACACGAAGTACAAGTCTCTGATAGAGTCTATGGACGATTCTATATATCTTGTTGACCGGAGGGGCCGTTATCTTTTTATGAACCGCAAGCACCTGGAGAGGCTTGGCAAAGCGGGAGAAATTTATAAGGACCGCAGATATTCTGATTTTCACTCACCTGAAGAGACGTCTCATTTCGAAAAGGAGATATCAGACGTCCTTTTAACCGGAGAGGAGCGGGAAGAGGTTTATGAGAAGTGTGGCAGAAAGTACAGAAGGCAGATAAACCCGGTAAAAAGCATTGACAACGGTGAGACCATCGCCTTTAACGTGGTCTCAACGGAAATTACAGAGAGCGGAAATGATGACGGCGAGGAGGAGAATTCTATATATATAGTGGACAGGGACTGCCGTTACATCTCCATAAACCCCGGGCATATGAAAAGGCTTGGCATATGTAGTGAGAATGCCTTTTTGGGGAAAAATTATTCCGACTTTCACCCTGAAGGGAAAAACAGGGAATTTTCAAGAATCATAAATTCAGTCTTTGAGTCAGGGGAAATAATAAAGGACGAGTATTCATGCAACGGCTGTTATTTCACCAGAAGGTTTTGTCCTGTAAAGGACATACATGCAGGCAAAGTGCAGGCGGTGACAATAGTCTCCACCAATGTGACTGACCAGAAGATTGTTGAAAAGAGTCTGATTGAAGCAAACAAGAAGATAAACCTTTTGAACAGCATCACAAGGCATGATATACTCAACCAGATGACCGTTCTCCAGGGATACCTTGAGCTATCGCTTGACGGCTGCACAGATGAAAGCCTGAAGACATTTCTTGAAAAGCAGAAGGTGGCGGCGGATACCATCTACAGCCAGATTGTTTTTACGAGAGACTACCAGGACGTCGGCGTAAAGTCTCCTGTATGGCAGGGTGTGGGGGAGCTTATAGGAAAAGCCGTGCAGGGCCTGGATATGAAAGGAATCATGGTCGAGGACAGGTGCAAAACTCTTAAAATATTTGCCGATCCCCTTATGGAGAAGGTATTCTACAATCTTATAGACAACTCCCTGAAGTACGGCCAAAAAGAGACGAAAATTGTATTTTACTATGAAAAGACCCCTCATGGGATTAAGCTTGTATGCGAGGACGACGGTGTCGGGATAAGTAATGATGAAAAACAGGCTATATTCAGGCAGGGTTATGGTAAGAATACCGGGCTCGGGCTGTTTCTGATAAAAGAGATACTGTCGATAACGGGCCTTGAAATAACAGAAACCGGTGAATATATGAAAGGGGCAAAATTTGAGATCTCGGTTCCGCAGACGATGTTTTCTGAATAAAAAATTTGACTTTTTTTGGTAATTTTTAATTAATTCCTTTCCAAAAATCTTCTTTTTTGACAGTTAATATCCAAAATATCCAAAAAAAGCATGAGATTAAAAAAGGTTTATTCCTTTTTTTTCATCATGTAAAGTGCAATGCCCCCAAAGACTCCTGCCGTCGCAACCGTTAAAGGAAGGGGGGATGACTGCGTCTGGACAGGAGTCTGTTCTCCAGTCTTTGTTGTTGTTGCCTGTGAGGATGACGAAAGTCCCATTTTAAGTGTCGAGGTCTGTCCTGCGTATACCGTTATCTTCGAGTATGTATCCTGGTACCCTGAAAGGCGGAGCATAACAGTGTGTTCTCCGGGAGAGATTCCTGAAAGCGTATAGGGAGTCGTTACTCCCTGGTAGCCGTCGTCAAGGTAGATCATAGCTCCGGAAGGGTTTGAGGAGACTGAAAGAAGCCCCGTCCCTGATGAAGAGCCTGCTGACATTTCTGCATATACCTTTACCGATGTTCCTGACATTACAACCGACGTCGTATAGTCCGAGTAGCCTTCAAGCGTCAGCGTTATTTTGTGACTTCCGTCTGCAACGTTTTCCACCGGGTAGTAGACTTTGTCCATGGTCTCCCCTACGTATACACCGTCAAGGTAGATTTTGGCTCCGGAAGGGTTTGATTTGACGAGTATCTCGTTGTTTGCCAATATCGGGTCCAAAACCGCATATACCGAAATCTGTGTTCCCTGAACGACATTGACTGTCTTCTTGTAATTGTAATACCCGTTCTTTGAGACCTCTATCTCGTGATCCCCCGATGAAAGTCCGGTAATTACATAGGGGGTTTTTCCGACTATATTCCCGTTCATTGCAACGTACGCGCCACTCGGGTTGGACGTAACCGATATTGAGCCCGGTGTCTCCAGGCTTAAATAGACACTCTGAGTATAGCCCCCGCTGATGTATACGTTCTGGCTTGAACTGTCATATCCGTCCTTTTCTGCTTCAACCGAATAGGTTGTTCCTGATTTCAGTCCCGAAATCGTCAGGGGCGACAGTCCCTGGTAAACGTTGTTCAAAAAGATGCTTGCTCCCGAAGGTGACGTGGAGATATAAAGGCCGCCTGTTCCTGACTCTGTCGGTGTAGCTGTTGCCATTTTGTTTAAAGTAACATAGACGTCGGCCGATTCACCGGCGGCAGGCGTACCCGGAAGCGAAGTTGAGGCAGTATAATACCCGGATTTCTGTACAGATACCTTGGAATACGGGGTTGCTGTCGTATAGACGCCTACTGAGAGCACGTTGCCCGAAATTTCACCCATGTAATTGCCGTCAAAGTAGACGCTTGCACCGTCCACGTTGCAGTGGATGTTGTACCATCCCATATCGCCGCCGACTGCGCAGGCCGGGAATGCCAGTGCGCACATGAAGACAGCGGTCAGAATTATTCTGTATGCATTAAGCTCCATAACTGATCATAATTTTTTTTTCAACAGATATATTCTTCGGGAAAAATCAGGTAAGTCTGTAAAAATTTATTTTATATGGGTTTTGCTCTCCCCTTATAACAGCGGATTATACCGACCGCGTTTTGTTTACTTTTTTCAGATAAGTCCAGGGATTTTTTTATACTTAAGACGGCAAATAATTTGTATTCATAGGTTCAAATAATTAAATGTCCTAAATGAAGTAACGGATAAAAGGCCTGCATCGGGGAAGAACACTAAAAAAGGGTTATAGATATAATAACTGCAGGCAATGATGCTTTAAAAAGACAGCAGAATACACCAGAAAAAAATAACCGGAGGCAGTGTGCGCCTTCCGGTATACTGCAGAATAAATTCATGTGAATCGTGTTGAAAATTGATCAGGTGAGGGTATAAAGGGGATTTGTCTCTCCTGCGTCTTTTTTCATTTAATCAGAAAGGTGATCAGAACGAATTTTCCGGACTTGGCCGGTGATGAAGGAATTCTCGCCGAAATACCGAATATAGAAGTAAAATCGATAGAATTCAGACTGTTTCTGACTAACCGGAGGCTTATCCTCTCGGAGGACAATAACAGGACGAGACCTCCTGTTATAGTTCCGCTTCAGGTCATAAGGAAAATAAGCCCGGGGAAGAATTTTTCGGATGACCCTACTTTAAAGCTTTCTCTGAGTGCACCTGACGGTTCGGTAAAAAAGATGGTTCTTTCTTTTACCCAGGACTTTTCGGGTGTGAGGGACAAAGAAAGGGACCAGCTCAAAAAAGTCATGGAGGGTGTTGTCTCCGAGTCCCAGATGACTGTAAAAAGCGCACCTGCGCCGGGGTCTTCTTTTCCCGAATATCAGGATATGAACTGTAACAGTCAGTATCCGGGAGACTTTCAGGGTCAGTCCCCCCAGCCGCCTTACGGCTGCGGCGGGCATCCGCAGCAGGAATTTCACGGCGGAGTTATTCTTACGGCCCAGAATGTTGTCGTAAAATCGCAGGAATATACTGCATCCCTTTCAAATGACAAGATAACGCTGACCGATCCAAACAGGCCCAACAAGCCTTCTTCAATACCTCTTGGCTCTGTGAGAAGTGCAGAAAGCGAGACTTCCGAGCAGGGAGAACCTGCAGTCGCCCTTATGGTCGAAATCCAGAACGGGAATATCCGCAGGATGGTTCTTAGGTTTTCCCAGTGGTATGACAAGAACCGCTGGGGAGAGCGTGAGGTCTGGGTCAGGGCCATACAGGACGTAATTGCAACAGGAAGTGTAGGCGAACTTTACAGGCCGACTGAAGCCGACAGCACTCCCCAGTACAATAATTCTGACCAGTATTCCGCAAGACCTCCCTCTGACGTATATTCCGGAAGTGTTGGGGGGCGTTCAGGAGGCATTATAGACTCAGAATCATACGGCAGCGGATATGATGAGGGTTACGGAGATTTTGACAGGAGTCCTGATTCAGGGAGGAAACATCCGCGCAGCGGGGTGAAAAAAGTCAGAAAAGCTCCAAAAAGAAGAAAACCGGCGGGAGATGATATGTTCGGCGGCAGAAGAGGAGGGCCCGCTTTTGATGAAAATTCTACTCTTGGAAGGCTTATCGGGTTCATCAAATCCCCGGCAGATGCTTTCCAGGGAACAAGGGGTCAGGATGCTGTCGACGCCGTGCCCACATTCATAATTTCAGTCCTTATATTCGTGATAGGAAACGCCGTTTTTCTGAACTGGTACGCAAGCTCTCTTGATTCTGCGACATACCCGGTTTTAAGCACCTTTTCAAATCTTGGAAATGCGCTGGTCTTTGTTGTCGAGATTGCAGTGCTTATAGCTTTGTTTACCGTTATATACGGTATACTTCTCCACCTGAGTGTGGTTATCATAGGCTACAGGAGCGAGCTGAATGACGGGGTGAGGATTTCTTTGTATTCAGCGACTGCATTTGTAGCCGGAATTATTCCTCTTGCAGGGATTTTTATAATACCCTTCTGGGGATTTATTCTTCAGGTCATAGGCCTTAGGGAAACTTACAGCCTTTCCGGGGGACAGGCCCTCGTATCGGCTCTTATACCGGCATTTGTTGCCCTTCTGCTGTTTTATTTCTTTATAATCTCAGGAGAAAGCAGTTTTTCGATATTCGGAGGAGCATAAGGTGAGAACCGGTTTTTTAACCGTTTTTATTCTTATTTGTTTATTTTGCGCAATTGCATCGGCAGCTGACGTATCTTTTGATATTTCCCAGGGGGGCATGAATACTGACGATTACCTTAATGTCACGTTTACAGGCTCAATTTCAGGCGCCACTGCATCTGAAGACTCCCGGTGGGTATGGAATTTTGGCGACGGCAGTGCTCTCGGTCACGGGAGAACTGTAAGCCATATCTATTCAACGGACACTCTTCCGTTTGACATGAGTGACCCCATCGAATACATGATTGCCCTTGATGTGACGACAGACTCTGATTCCGGCGGAATTAAGGTTGAAACATCAAGAAAGATTACTCTGAGTGAGCCATCTCTCTCGGCCGCATTTCTTGCGAACGTTACTTCCGGAAATTCTCCCCTTACTGTTGAATTTACCGATATGACCCATGGAAGACATGCAATTGTTGGGTGGGATTTTGATGATCAAAGCGATAAACCGGCAATATCACCTGTGGTGCATACTTTTGACCTTGAGGGCACGTATTCTGTTGTCCTGACGGTTTCAAGGGGGGTTGGTGAGACTTCAAAAAAATCGATTGACATAGTTGTAAAAAAACCCGGTCCTGTAGTTTCATTCAGGTCAGATGTCAGTTCAGGCAAGGCTCCTTTGACCGTAAAATTTACCGACCTTTCAACTGTTCCTGCCGGAAACATCACGGAAAGGACATGGGATTTCGGTGACGGCACTACTGTATCAAATGTCATGAACCCGGAGCATATCTTTGAAAAAACCGGCAATTACACCGTTGTTCTTACGGTTAAAGGAAACGAAAGAGAGTCTTCAGATAAGATGGTTATATATGTAAAAAAGCTTGAGGCATCTTTTTATGCAGACAAAACATCGGGCCCAGAGTCTTTAAGTGTACAGTTTACGAGTGACTCGGTCGGAAATATCACCTCGTATTACTGGGACTTTGGTGACGGGCATAACAGCGTCGACGAAAACCCTGTTCATATCTACCATAATGCGGGGATTTATGATGTGACTCTTACGGTGTCAGGGCCCGACGGTTCTGAAATAAAGAAAAAATACGGGTATATAGAGGCTTTAAAGAGTTCTCCTGTAAGCGGTTCTGAAAAGGATAATGGTTCATCTTCCATTAATGCTTCTATAAATTCGACGGAAACAGTTGAACAGACTTTTGATTTTAACAATTTTAAAATACCTGATATTCCCGGGGCAGGTATTGTCAGAAACGAGTTTGAAAAACTTTACAACTTTTTCAGGGAGTACCTGTTTCTGGTGACGCATCTTTAAATTCTTTTTATTTCTTTCAGTTTTCTGAAAGGGCTAAAAAAGCGTGTAATTTATATTTAATCCTTTTTGGTCCTGCCCTGGTTTGATACGGCTTTAATCGCCGCATTTATTTTTTCCTGGTCTCCGAGGTAATAATGGCGGACGGGCTTTAAGTCGTCGTCAAGCTCGTACACAAGGGGCACTGCCGTAGGGATGTTCACGTTTGCAATTTCATCGTCAGAGACTTCGTCGAGGATTTTCACAATTGCACGTATACTGTTCCCGTGGGCAGCAATCAGGACTCTTCTGCCGGATTTAACGGCAGGTGATATTTCACCGGTCCAGTACGGAAGAACCCTTGCGACAGTGTCCTTCAGGCACTCGGTAAGAGGTTTTTCGCCTGGTGAAAGACCATCGTAGCGCCTGTCGTTTTCAGGGTTTCTCGGGTCATCAGGTGATAATTCCGGCGGAGCGGTTTTATAGCTCCTGCGCCAGGTGAAGACCTGCTCATCCCCGTATTTTGCAGCTGTTTCAGCCTTGTTCAGTCCCTGTAAAGCTCCGTAATGTCGTTCGTTCAGTCTCCACGACCTTATCACGGGAATCCACATCAGGTCCATTTCGTCAAGAGTAGTCCAGAGTGTCCTGATTGCTCTTTTTAAGACTGATGTATAAGCCAGATCAAAAGCATAGCCATCATCTTTTAGGAGTTTTCCTGCCAGATGAGCCTCCTCAAGGCCTTTTTCAGACAGATCAACGTCAGTCCACCCTGTAAAACGGTTTTCTTTGTTCCACTCGCTCTCACCGTGGCGGAGGAGAACTATTTTATACATATTTCAGAGACTCCGTATCTTTAGTTAATTTGTGCAGGATATGAAAAAAATGATTGTTTGTGTTTAACCGGAAATAAACTTATTAAACCGTTGCAGATGCGGTCACAGTTCCGTAGTCGTCATTTGTACGCTCTGATGCAGCGTAGTGGCCTTTTGGGTCTATAATATCAACCAGAAGCTCATTTGTGTCACCGGGCACAGTCTTGGACGCCGTTACCTCAATTGTTCCTGAAGGATTGTCTATCGTTATCTGCTTGTATCCGTATATTGTGGAATCTCCGTCTTCGTCTGTAATTGTCGTTGTAACACCGTTTACGGAATAGCTTCCTTTCCATCCCCCGTCATGCAGTACTTGAATGTTCCATGAGCCGAAGCTTTTTGACACATTAAGATCGCCTGTGTTTATCGGGGAATATGAGCCTGGAGACGATGAGTCACCTGAGGATGGTGTTGTTTTACCTGGATTAACTGGCCCTGAACCTCCTATAATTCCGCTGTTGAAGGCATAGAATACAACCGCGAGGATTACGACAACTGCAACGACGGCACCGATAATTTTCGGGAGACCTTCGGGCATTCTGCTTTCCCTGTAACCGTATGAATCATATCCTCTTCCCCCGTGCTTCATAGCTTTTTTACGCTCTTTTTCGGCGAATTTAGCTTCCTTCATCCTTTGTTTTTCAGAATCCCTGTAGGCTTTCTGCTGCTCTTTACGGGCTTTCTTTGAAGACGGACCGTATGGGTCCGGGGGCATTTGCGGGCGGCTGCTGCGTCCTTTGCCCCTGAATTCCGGGTCATCTGCAAGGCTGGGTCCCCCGGAGTAATCCCTGCGGGATGTATTTTCCGGCATTCTTCGCGGGGGTCTTACCGGCTCCCTGCGGTTATACGGGTCTTCAGCCGGCGGAAAAGACGGTCCTGATTGAGGGGCAGCCTGCATACTTTCTGATTTTTGTCCGCATGAAGGGCAGAATAATGAACCTTCAGGAATTGACGAGCCACAGTAACGGCAGAAAACAGGTTTTTTCGGGCTTTTTTCTCCATGCGCCAAAGGCGGCATCCTCTCCCCGCGCGGCGGCATATTCCCGTATCTTTCACGCTCATTGTAGCCTGAATTTCTTCCGTAAGGGTCTCTGTCGCTTTCGACAGGTTGTCTGTTCATTGCGGGGGGTGAATAAGGCTCCCTGCGCGGCGGCATTTCACCGCGGTTATTATACTGGTTTTGGTTTTCAAAGCCGGGCCGGTGTTGCGGCGGGTTTGAAAACCCCCTGTCCGCTCCGGGAATGTTTCCGGGCGGGGCGCCGTATGGTGGTATGTTTTCCTTTCTCTGGTTCTGAAAGTCCTGCCGGCCCTGAAACTGTGTATCAGGAGATGCAGGAACCGCTCTTCTCAGTTTGTCTACCCATTCGTCTCTTTCTGAGTACCGGTAGTCATTTGTCTGGGCGAATTTAAGGATAAGTTCTCCAAGCCCTCCGTTTGGTTTTTGTATTGAAAACTCTATTGTGGGGGTTCCTGACGGGTCTGCCAGCGGCTCATATTTTTTTACAAGATTAAGAGGAAATACCAGCTCTTTTCTCTCGTAGATATCATCTGATTTTTTTGCAAAAATTATGCGCTTATTTGTGAGAAAAGCGTCAAATGATACGTCTTTTACAATTACACCCGGGGATGACATCATAATCTGCTCTCCGGGATTTAATTCGGGCCTGTACATATTAACGGTTTAATTGTATGACCGCTAAAAAAAATAAATTATTCCATGGTGAAGGGATGACGATACAACCGGCAGGTTCAATCAGCCGGTAATCCCCTATGAAATCGGCAGTGATGTTTAAATGTTTCTTTTGTCCTGTTTTGCGGGACAGAAATTGCATACCGAGTATAATATCTCCTCTTCCTTGTCTCTTATGGGACACAGGTAGCCGTCATGTTCTTTTACAACCTCAAAGCCTCCCGGAAAAGGTGTTCCTACAGGGTGTCCGGGCTCGTCCTCCACAAACATTGCAAAAGCGCAGACAAGGTAATAAAAAAGGTTGTAGTAAGGATTTTTTTCGTCATCTTCGGACCTGCAATCGTATATTTTGTTGTCAAAGCAGGCTTTGGGTATAATATCGCAGTACTTCAGGTATGTGTCACGGCATTTAACCGGCTCATTGTTATCGCGGAATAATCCTTTCCTGTATAAAAGAATTAGTCTGTGATACCGCCCCGAAAGCCATTCCCTAGCATAAGGCCTTAATTTGTCCCTGTAATTTTCGGGAAGCCTTTCTATCTCACCTCTTGACCTTGAAAATATAACCTGAAGTTCATAAGCATTGTACTTCAGGACTTCCTCTGCCAGAAAAAGTCCAAGTTCACCTTTCCCGTAAATCTTTTTCATGCGGGATGATATATTTTCAATAACCGGGCAGTAACTGTTTGTTTTTTCCATTTGTCAGCGTTTTATTTATTTTTCGTCAAGCATTTTTATGAATGCCTTCAGGGTGTAGGTGAGCTGAGGCAGTTTGATTATTACGCTCGTGGTTTTGCCGTTTCTGCTCCCTACAAAAAATCCGTTAACTTCGTCCGTAATCAGAGTCATAGTGCTTTTGGGGTGGTTTTCGGTTTTTTCCGTAAGTGAGGATACTTTACGCCCGAAGTTTATCAGGTTCTCGCTGAACTCGGACACCCTGAAATTTGTTCCGGCAAAATCTGCCTTGTTTTTTGCATATATCTCTATATACACTTTTTTTTTCACTTTTTTCAGTTCAGGTTTTATCCACGCGAACATGGCGTAATCATCAACAAGAATTAAAATTTCCCTGTCTGCGTTCTGGATTAATGTCTTAAGCCTGTTTTTGATTCCCCATTCGGAATGGATGGCCCATATGGTTGACGGGGGCTTTGAATCCAGATGGAGTTCTGAGAGATATTCTATCGATTTGTCTATGGATACATTCATGTCATTTTTAAGTTTTCCAAGTACTGCGCCCGGATTTTCTGCATAATAGTATGACGGGTTACCCTCCTGGATTTCTATGTAGTTTTTGTCTGAAAGACTCTTTAATACCGAATAAATTCTTCCCTGCGGGACGCCGCTGTGTTCGTGTATCTCGCGTGCGGTTGCCATTCCGAATCCTACAAGGGATATGTATGCCTTCGCTTCATATTCCGTAAAACCCAGCTTTTTTAGTGTATAAATGACTTTTTCAAGCATTTGCAACTCCGATAGTTACAATTAATTAATAAGATGTTTCTTTGTTATATAATTTAAGCGGTAAAAAAAAGCAATGAAATAACCATGGCACCTACCCTCCCCAAAAGTTTTCAGAAAGTGCGAAAAAATGAAATCATCCCGGTTAGCTGAAGATATGAAAAGCCTGGTTTTCACATGTTTGTGCTGTTAAAGTGCCGGAACACTAAAAAACGGTATAGATTTTGTGTGTCCTCCAAATTTTCGCTAAATAAATTCTGAAAATGTGCAAGTGCAAAGAATTCGTTCTCCGTTTTGATTATTTCTTTTTTTTGCTGCCGGAGAATATTGCCGTAAAAAATCCCCCGGGAAAAATGCAGGAAATGATGTTTTTTTCTCCGGGGCAGTTACAGGATGCGGTGGTAATCTCCAATATTATTTTAGAGCTTCATATAATCGTTTTTAGATTGTATAAACTTTGGTGGTTGTACTTCCTTTAATATCTCTTCTTTCGAAAACGTACAAGAGTAAATATAAAACATTTTGGCAAAATGAGGCTATAGCGATGAAAAAAGAAAGAAATTCCTGCACCGTTCATTTTCTCCAGGATGTTTCCTGCTTAAAATCAAGAGGAATCTGGGAGGATGCAGGCTTTACACCGCCTCCTGTTTACATGCATCTGACTGAATTTCTGCATCTTGCATATTCAAATGAAGGTTACATCTCAACAGATTATTTAAAAAAAATAATCAATGCGGTAAATAATCCTGAATATCTGAATACGGGGCTGTTTGATATAAAAGACCGAAACAGAATGTACAGCTTTGCAGATTCCCTGGGTATTGATTCCTTAAATGGCGGTGATGTTGAGGTTGCCGCAAGAATCACCGAGGACATATTGTCTGACTATATCCATCCGGATAGTCCGGTGTTTTGTTCAGGCAAAAGTCCGTATAATCATAAAAAAGGGACTTTTGGATGTATTTTTCACGGAAGGCCTGAAGAATAAACCAAAAAATCAAGTCTTTCGAAAAGGAGGATGATAATTTTGAAATCGATATTTGAACTGATAGCGAATACAATTAATAAAAGGCCGTTTGTGGTTGCAGGTCTTATTGCCGCGATATTGATAATGGCGATATATGGCGCCTCGATGACAACAATGGCCACAGGAACCAAGACCTATCTTTTTACTGACAGGCCTGTAGGTTCCCTTCTTACCCATTATACTGATACGTTTGGGTCAGATATGGTTGTCCTGATAGTTGAAGGGCAGGACGTAATAACGCCTGATGTTTTGAACTATCTTGACAGTCTGGAGGGAGATCTGAGAAACACGAGGTACGTGTCGGGCGCGACAGGTCTTGTAGACCTTATCAAATCAGCGAACGGCGGGACCATCCCACAGAACGAAGCGGATATTGAGACTGTCCTGAACTCTGTGCCTTCGGACACCCTGGATTTGCTTCTCCCGTCAAAGACGATGACTCTTGTAAGTATTCCTCTTGATACGGGTCTTTCCGATGAATCAAAAGACGGGATTGTTGACAATGTCGACAGCGTCATTCAATTTTCGGGCACACCTGCAGGAATAACTGTTACTGCAACCGGAAGCCCGGCGTTTTCCGTTGAAATGAAGGACGATATGCAGAAAAGCATGGGGACTCTCATTGGTCTCGCAATGATTTTCATGGTCATTGCAATGTTTTTCCTGTTCGGCCATGTAAGGTACAGGCTTCTTCCGGTCTTTATAGTATTCTGTGGGATTGTCACTACATTCGGAGTAATGGGATTTGCAGGGATACATATAACAACAATCGTAGTTGCAGCGTTTCCTGTACTTATAGGGATAGGGGTTGATTATGCAATCCAGTTCCAGTCCAGGTTTGACGAAGAGATAAAGGTGTCTTCAATGAAGGAGGCGGTATTTACCACAATCACCAACTCCGGCCCCGCAATATTTTTTGCCATGCTTGCAACTGCACTTGGTTTTGTGGCACTGTCCATTCTCGCACCTTCGCCGATGATTTCGGGTTTTGGAACGACGTGCATCATAGGAATTGTCTGCTGTTATATCTCGGCAATGGTAATAATTCCGACATTTGCGACTATTGTGAAATATAAGCCCAAGACCGGGGGTCTGAATCCTGTTGACAGTGCACAGTCATGCCAGCTTGATTGGAAGGGCTGCGAAGAACCGCCTGTGGTGAAACCCGGGACAAAGGGCTCCTTTATGGAGAGGTATGATGTTGCAATAGGAAAGCTTGCGGGTAAAATAGCAAAACATCCTATTCCGGTTCTCCTCGTCCTTATGATGGTAGCGGTTGTCGGAATCCAGCTTGACGGACTTGTAATCATCGATACCGATGAGGATTCGATGGTTCCCCAGGACATGCCCGCAAAGGTTTCGATGGACAAGCTCGGGAGCGTTATCGGGTCCACGAATACAATTACAACATATATTAAGGCTGATTCAATAGAAGACCCTGAAACTTTGCAGTGGATGTATGATTTCGGTGAGTACGCGCTTGGAAAACAGAGCGACCTTACGGGTGTCACAAGCATTGCAACATATCTTAAACAGTACAATAAAGGAGTCCTCCCTACAGAAAAGTCTGATATAGAAAGAGTCTGGGGCACTATTCCGGAAAGTATACGCGACAAATATGTGGACGGTGATACCGAGGCCGTTATTGAGTTTTCGATGAAAGACATCTCGATTCCGGCAACACAGGCGCTTATTGCTGATATGCAGGACGACCTGGACTGGTACAAGCAGCACCCGGGTATGACTGCGACGTATACCGGGCAGATGGTTATGTTTACAGACCTTATCAATGGAATCAAAGAGACCAAGGACCCGATGACATATCTCGGGTTTGCGCTTATACTTGCGCTTTTGATACTGTTATACAGGAAGTTCTCCGCAATCACGCCGCTTGTCCCTATTATAATGATTGTGGGATGGAACGGGTTTATCATGTATTCCCTTGGTCTTACATACTCGCTTTTAACGGCATGTCTGGGGGCAATGACCATTGGTATCGCATCTGAGTACACGATTGTCATGATGGAGAGGTACCTTGAGGAGAAAAAGAAGGGTCTTGATACGGTAACTGCAATCCAGATGTCAGTGCAGAAAATCGGTGCGGCAATTTCAGTGTCAGGTCTTGCAACAGTCTGCGGTTTCTCTGCACTTACCTTGTCAACGTCACCGATTATCCAGAACTTCGGAATAGTTACTGTAATAGCTGTAGGGTTCTCGATTCTTGGTGCAATTATTGTTATGCCTGCCGCGATTTCCGTCTTTGAGTCTATCGGCGACTTTATGGAAGAAAGAAAGCGCACACGCTCTGCAGGATGTCCAAAGCAGAATAAGAGAGATGCAGGAGTCCTGGCAAGGTTCACAGAGCTTTTAAAAATTTAAATACTATTTTTATATTTTTGTTATAACTTTAAGTTCTCATGCATTGAGTCCGTGTTTTTACGGTTTTTGTCCCCTGTATTAATGCCTTTTTTCCTTGAAAATTTTGTAAAAAAATTACGGGAATTTTTAGGTAGTTGTGTTCGTTTTTATGTATTTAAAAAAATTAAAAATAGTTACACCTGCTTTTTATGATAGAATTTTATGAGGGTAATTATTTTCCTGATAAAAACGAATTTCTAAAGACAGGACTTTTAAGAGGATCTGAAAATATAAATAATAGTATCTTATTTGCCAGGCAGGAGGAAAGGTCACCTTGAGATCACCGTATGAATATATAGCAGAAGCGATTAACCGAAAACCATTTTTAATTGCCGGCCTTGTCGTTGCAGTAATAATTATTGCGATGTACGGGGCCTCGATGACCAGTATGAAGACCGGCACGGACACCTATCTTTATACTGATAAACCCGTGGGCTCTCTTCTGGTCCATTATACCGATACATTCGGGTCTGACTCGGAGATTCTTCTGATAGAAGGTGCAGACGTAACGACGCCTGATGTGCTGAAATATCTTGATACGCTTGAAGGCAGTATCAGGGACCAGAAATACGTTTCAAGCGTGACAGGTCTTGTTGACTTTCTAAAATCGGCAAACGGCGGAGTACTCCCCCAGAACAAGGCTGATATTGATAAAGCCTTAAATTCAGTCTCTTCTGATTATCTTGAACTTCTTCTCCCGTCAAAGACGATGACTCTTGTGAGTATTCCCCTTGAGACGGGTCTTTCCGAGGACTCAAAGGACGGTGTCGTGTCAAATCTTGACAGTGTCATATCCTTTTCGAATCCTCCGGCAGGAATCAGCGTGACAGCAACCGGAAATCCTGCTTTTGCGGTTGATATGAAATCTGACATAATGTCCAACATGACCACTTTAATAGGCCTTGCAATGGTCCTGATGATCGTTGCGATGGTGTTTCTGTTCGGTCATGTCAGGTACAGAATGCTTCCGGTCTTTATCGTGTTCTGCGGGATTGTGCTGACATTCGGTGTTATGGGTTTTGCCGGGATTTCGATAAGTTCGGTTGTTGTTGCGGCGTTTCCGGTCCTTATAGGAATAGGAATAGATTATGCCATCCAGTTTCAGTCCAGGTTTGACGAGGAGATACGAAAAAAAACAATGAAAGATGCTGTTTTCACGACAATTACGAGTTCGGGGCCTGCAATTCTCCTTGCCATGACTGCAACGTCACTTGGTTTTGTCGCGCTGTCTCTTCTTGCCCCGTCTCCTATGGTTGCGGACTTCGGGACAATCTGCATAGTGGGAATTATGTGCTGCTACGTCTGTGCAATGGTGATTGTCCCGACTTTTTCTATTATAGTAAAATACAAACCCAAAAACGGGTTGCACGGGGGGCCTGATGGCAGAAACCATCCTGATGATATTTTAATTGAAGGCAAAAGCAGCCGTAAAGTTCCTTTAATGGGGAGATACGACATTTTCCTGGGGAGTATTGCAGGAAAGATTGCAAAACACCCTGTCCCGTTAATTCTTATTTTTGCCATGCTTGCAGTTGTCGGGATGCAGCTTGACGGGCTTGTAATCATCGATACCGATGAGGACTCGATGGTCTCGCAGGACATGCCGGCGATGATCTCGATGAACAAGCTTACAAGTGTCATCGGCTCAACCGATACTATTACGGCATACATTAAGGCTGATTCCATAGTTGACCCTGAAACTCTTAAATGGATTGATGAGTTCAGCGATTATGAGCTTGAAAAGCAAAATGATCTGACTGGTGCGACAAGTATAGCCACGTATTTCAAACTTTACAATAACGGTGCTATCCCGGCAAACGAGGCTGATATCAAAAGGGTATGGGCATTAATCCCGGACAGCTACAAAGATAAGTACGTAAACGGGAATACCGAGACGGTAATCGAATTTTCAATGGAGGATATATCCATTCCGGCTGCACAGGAGCTTGTTGAGGACATGAAAAAAGACCTTGACTGGTACGGGCAGCACCCCGGTATGACTGCAGCGTATACGGGCTCAACATACATGTTCACAGATCTTATCAACAGTATAAGCGACCTTAAAAACCCTATGACGTATCTCGGGTTTGCTCTGATATTCGTCTTTCTGCTGCTTGTCTACAGGAAGTTTTCGGCCGTATCCCCGCTTGTCCCTATTATAATGATTGTCGGGTGGAACGGGCTTATTATGTATTCTCTCGGCCTTACATATTCGCTTCTCACGGCAACACTTGGAGCAATGACAATCGGTGTTGCATCTGAGTATACTATCCTTATCATGGAGAGGTACCAGGAGGAAAAGGAGAAGGGAAACGATATGATTTCATCGATTCAGGTTGCAATCCAGAAGATAGGGACTGCAATATCCGTATCCGGACTTACGACAGTGTTCGGGTTTTCGGCCCTTCTTCTGTCCACGTCACCTATAATACAGAATTTCGGGCTTGTCACCGTTATAACCGTAGGATTTTCTCTTATCGGTGCTATTATGGTTATGCCTGCCGTAATTTCAATATTTGAAAGCTTCAGTGCATATATGGAGAATAGAAGACGCAAAAACGGCTGCAATGAGGTGAAAAGGTCCGGATCTGAACCGGATGTGACAGACCTGTAAATTTTAAGGAAAATTCTTTTTTATTTTTTTTAATAATTTGAAAAAAATTTGTATTTTTGTTCAGGTTTATGTTTATCCTGTTTTTTGCACAGGTTCTTTTTTTTATTTTTTACAGAAGGAACAGTCCTATCAGGGGAATTGTTGCGACGCACAGGAGTGTTGATATGAATACGCCTTTTGAGGCGGCGTTTGAGTCTACGTTATATTCTTCTGCAAGCAGGACACCGTTTGCCGCAACAGGCATCGCAGCAAGTATTACAGGTATTCCGAGAATCATAGGGTCGCTTACGAATGGTGCAAGCACTGCGAAGAGTGCAAGGGGAATTCCAATAAGGCGGAATGCTGACATTACGTATATGTGATAGTCGGAAAACATCTCCTTAAACGGCATTGTCGCAAGAAGGGCCCCGACGACGACCATTGCAAGCGGTGTCGTCAGGTTTCCGAGCGTTTCCACGACGTCGTAGAACGGCTCGGGTATTGTCCAGCCTGCAAAGAAGAGGAGAAGTCCCAAAAGCGATGAAATAATTCCGGGGTTGATGAAGAGTTTTATGTCGAAGTAGTGGCCCATATCAGGTCTTAGCATGAGGATACCAATTGAAAAGACTAAAAGCCCGAACGGCAGCATAAAAAGTGATGCATAAAACGCGGCACCCTGCCCGAACATTGCAACCGAGACCGGTATGCCCATAAACCCGAGGTTTGAAAAAACGAGCATAAAGCTGTATACCCCCCTTTCCAGGTCGCTTTTTACAAGGAGTCTGGGAACTACAAAGGCGAATGCGAATGAGATCAAATAATAAATCCCTGCTATAAGCAGAATTTCCATTGTTTTGTCAAATATTTCCTCGTTTATCGGGATCTGCATTGATGTTATTACAAGGCACGGGAGAGTTATGTTTACAAGAAACGACGAGAGCCCCTTTGCACCGCTCCTGTCGACAATTTTCGTCTTGAAAGAGACATACCCAACTCCCATAAGTATAAACAGGACTACTATGCTGTTTACTACTACCAAAAACTCCATGCTTTTTCTGCCTTCATATATATTTTGTCAGCGGACTATAATAGGAGAGGCCAGACTTATTGCCGGTATATATTATTTTATATAGCATGATCTTATGTTATGAAGATTATGCGCTATTCTATCCTGAATAATTTGCGGGAACTAATCAGCCTTTAATTATTGAGCAATTTTTACAGCTTTCTGAAAGATTACCGGCAGTATAAGGGGTAAGAATGTCTGTTCTTTTTGATTTATTCTTTCAGAATCCTGACTATTTTTCAGTTCTGTTACTTTAAACTGTACCTTAACTTGAGAACTGTTTTAATCACAACAAATGGCCTTTCCATTTTGTATCTCTTCCTGCTTATTCCCTTATTACGAAGTTTCTCAGTGGTACTTCTATGATGACTTCAAGTTATCTGTTTCATGGTAACATTATATACTTTTCATTCAGCTTCCAGTTGTTCCCTTGTCCAGATAGACGATCTCACTTTTATTAAAATTTGTCTGATTGAGGTTCTGTCATTAAAATCTGCCCTTTCAGGTTAGGGATCAGAGAGACAATGCCATTCTCGGCTATATTCCGGATCGGCAATATATTTAGATTCGCTTTTAATCTCAAAATTGGTGAATTTACTAAAGAGTTAGTGTTCGATCTGACAAAATAAACTATCTGTGTTTGAGGAGGAGTTTATAGAAATTCTCAATTAATTTTTTTCTCTTTTCTCTGTTATTCCTTCAACAATTCTATCGAAATCTGTTTCAAGCCATTGTTTACGGTTTTTAGTGTAATCTCCGCTGCCGTGCGAATAACTCTGAATAAATCTTACTGCATCTGCAGGTCCAAGATTTTTTACTAATACTTCAAATCCAAGGATCCTGATTTCATTCAGAGTTTTAGTTTCCATGTGTTTCCTCCATAAGCCAACTTAGTGGATTACTGACTTTAATATGAATGTTTCCTTCATCTTTATTAATGTGTTTGATAAGTAAATCATCCGTTGTCAGGAATACTGCACCGGTACTTTCAGCAGATGCAAGATGCAGGGCATCAAAAGAATCAATGCCTAATTTGTGAAATACGCGGGCGCGGGAGATTATTTCAGTTGTGATTAATACTTTTTCATCTGAGAAACTCAGCAAATTTTTTATTGCCTCAATTCTTTCTTCATCTGGCATTTGTTCAATTTCGTATTCTATAACTTCACTTCCTATTAATTTCCAGTCTGTCATGCACCTGCTGAGAATTACAATTACGGCTTCAGTCTCCATTCTGATTCTATACGAAGTTTGATCATCAAAGAGTCTGCAAAGGGAACAAACATCAAGGTATATTTTCATGAGTCCGCCTGATTTTCTATAGAGTAAGAATATTATTAATAATATATGTAAATAGTTGTATCCGGCTTTGGATGACTCAGAATATTAAAGCTGATGTAATATCAAGATAAATCCCGGAAAAAACCGATGAAGATTGCGTTTGTCTACGATGCGGTGTACCCTTACGTCAAGGGAGGGGCTGAAAAAAGGATATATGAGCTTTCGCTTTGGATGGCAGAAAAAGGCCATGAGGTCCATATATTCGGGATGAAGTACTGGGACGGCCCAAACGTCGTAAAAAAGGACGGAATAATATACCACGGTGTATGCAGAAAAAAAGATTTGTACGTAAAGGGAAGACGTTCGATATTTGAGGCTTTTTATTTTGCCTGTTTTCTTTTTGTTCCTCTTTTAAGGGAGAAGGTATCAGTAATCGACTGCCAGGCGTTTCCGTATTTTTCAGTTTTTTCATCGTTTTTTGTATCAAAAATAAACCGGTGCCGCCTTGTTGTAACGTGGCATGAGTTCTGGGGAGAATACTGGTACAGGTACCTTGGACTTTTTGGGGTGTTCGGAAAGTTTATAGAGCGTATGACAGCCTTTTTGGGTGACGGGAGAGTTGCTGTATCGCATCTTACGGCAGAGGGTCTTGAAAAGTCAGGCATAAAAGGTGTTCATGTAATTCCGAACGGGATTAACGTTGATAAAATAAAAAATACTCCTCCTTCGTATGAATATTCATCCGACCTGATATTTGCAGGACGGCTTATCGCCGAAAAAAATGTAGACCTTCTTCTCCGTTCACTGGTCTTTGTCCGTGAAAAGTTTCCGTGCGTAAAGGCTCTTATTGTCGGGGACGGCCCGGAAAAACTAAATCTTGAGAAACTTTCGCAGGAACTGGGACTTTTTGGCACAGTTTCTTTTTCGGGATTTTTTACTGATGAAAGAGGTGTGATTTCAGCGATGAAGGCTTCAAAGGTTTTTGTTCTTCCTTCTGTAAGGGAGGGTTTCGGGATAACCGTCTGCGAGGCTATGGCCTGCGGTCTTTTCGTTGTTACAGTGAATCACCCTTCGAACGCCGCACGTGAACTTGTGTGCGAAGGTGTAAACGGTTACGTTGCAGAACTGTCTCCCGGATCGCTTGGTGATGCAGTCATAAAGGCTCTTTGCAGTAAGAAGGAACCTGAGGTAAAGGGTGAGACTTTCTCTTATGCGTGCGACTATGGGTGGGAGAAGATTTCTGAGAGGCTGATTTGCGTTTATGAAGGTAAAAGTTCAGAGAAATAAATATATTTTAAGAGGATAGTTTTGCATGATTTTATCTGAAGATATAATGTAAAAGTTTGCCTTAGAAAAAGCTATTTGTGTAGTTAAATAAAAAACAGTATAAGCTTTGTAAAGCTGAAATACTCCGGATTTTTAATCTGCCTGTCAAGGGGAAATTTATGAAAAGAATACTTATTACAGGAATAAGCGGCTTTGTCGGCGGACATTTTGTGGATTATCTTAAATCCGCAGGGAAAAATCTTGAAATAATCGGGATAAGCCGTCATATGCCTTCATGGGACTTTGTCGGCTTTGAGCCTGACTGCCTTAAACACTATGAGGCCGACCTTAATGATCTGCC
The DNA here is from genome assembly GCF_017875315.1 of Methanomicrobium sp. W14. Classification (NCBI taxonomy): domain Archaea; kingdom Methanobacteriati; phylum Methanobacteriota; class Methanomicrobia; order Methanomicrobiales; family Methanomicrobiaceae; genus Methanomicrobium; species Methanomicrobium sp. W14. The sequence goes on along the minus strand of NZ_JAGGMM010000003.1, from coordinate 552,815 downwards.
GCGTGTTAAGTCTATTATTGAGGACACGGAGCCGGACTATATTCTCCATCTTGCAGCACAGAGTTCCGTTGCGGAGAGCTGGAAGACTCCTGTAGACTCTTTCATGAACAATACCAATATTTTCCTGAATGTAATCGACACGGTAAGACGTATTGACAACGGTGCAAGAGTCCTTTCTGTAGGCTCATCCGAGCAGTATGGAATTGTTTCGGAAAATGATCTTCCCCTTTCGGAAACAAGAAAACAAAGCCCGGAAAACCCGTATGCCGTAGCAAGGGTCTCGCAGGAGCTTCTTGCAGGAATCTATGCACGGGGGTATGGCCTGGATATCTGCTGTACACGCTCTTTTAACCACTGCGGCCCGGGCCAGAGGGACAAATTTGTCGTAAGCTCGATTGCAAAACAGTTTGCGATGATAAAAAAAGGTCTACAGGAGCCAATTCTTCATATCGGAAACGGCTCTATAATACGCGACTTTGTAGATGTCCATGATGTTGTTTCGGCATACTGTCTTCTTCTTGAAAAAGGAAAAAGAGGAGGGGTCTACAATATATGCAGCGGTGTCGGGAGGTCCATTCTGGACATCATAAATATTCTTTCAGAGATGTACGGAACAGATGTTGACGTCCGCCAGGAAAGCTCGCAGATCCGCCCCATAGACAATCCAAGGATTGTAGGTGATTTTAGAAAGATCCATGATGAAACCGGGTGGAAGCCTAAGGTTTCATTTGAAGACAGCTTAAGGTCGGTGTATGAATACTGGGATAAAAGAATATCTGCGTAAAGTGATGAATATTTAATGAATTATCAGCCTGAATAAAATATGTAATAAAAATGATTTCATCCAGCAGTATGATATAAAAATTTAAAGGAGACCTGAAAAAATGGCAGAACAGAAAAAAGCATTTATTACCGGAATCACGGGCCAGGACGGATCTTACCTGGCAGAACTTCTCCTGCACAAGGGTTATGAGGTGCACGGCCTGATAAGGCGGTCATCGACATTTAACACATCAAGAATTGATCATATATATGTCGACCCGCATGAGTCTGATGCAAAACTCTACCTTCATTATGGCGATTTGTCTGACTGTGAGCAGATAAGTGGTATCATATACAATGTAAAGCCCGATGAGATCTACCATCTCGGGGCCCAGAGCCATGTCAGGGTAAGTTTTGACATACCTGAATATACGGGAAACGTTACAGGACTTGGGACGACAAGGATTCTTGAAGCTATAAGGAGGAGCAGGTGTAAGGTAAGGTTTTACCAGGCGTCTTCAAGCGAGATGTTCGGCGGTGCTAAGCCCCCGCAGGATGAAAACACGGCTTTTGTCCCGAGAAGCCCTTATGCATGCGCCAAAGTCTATTCCTACTGGATGGTCAAAAACTACCGCGAGGGCTACAACATGTTTGCATCGAACGGTATTCTCTTCAACCACGAGTCCCCGCGCCGCGGTGAGACTTTTGTCACAAGAAAGATTACCCGCGGAATCGCTTCGATACTTGCAAAGAAAGAGAAGTACCTTTACCTTGGAAATCTCGAGGCAAAACGCGACTGGGGATTTTCGCCTGAATATGTCGAGGCTATGTGGATGATTCTTCAGGCTGACAGACCTGATGATTTTGTAATCGGGACAGGCGAGACTCATTCCATAAACGAATTCCTTGACGAAGCCTTTTCATATGCAGACCTTGACAGAGACGTCCATGTAAGAATCGACCCGAAATATTTCAGGCCAACCGAGGTTGATGCTTTAAGGGCAGACCCTTCAAAGTCGGAGAAGGTTCTGGGGTGGAAGCCGAAGGTGAACTTTAAGGACCTTGTGAAGATAATGGTTGACTCTGACATGAGGAGTGCGGGGCTCGAGGCGCCCGGAGAGGGTGATGAAATAATCCAAAAGAAGTTTTCAGAGAAGTGGTGGAAGAAGGACTAATTTTTTCAGGTGTTCTCTTTTGAAAACTGCCATTTTTCATGACTATTTCGGTGCTGTCGGAGGCGGGGAGAAGGTTGTTATAGAAATGGCAAAGGTTCTTGATGCCGACATTATAACAACCGATACGGACGCCGTTGAACTAATGGGGAATAACATTTCATGTATAAGTCTTGGAAGGACCATCCATTTTCCCCTTTTAAAGCAGATGTCTGCGGCACTGAAATTTTCTCTCTGCGATTTTTCAAAGGATTATGATTTTTTTATATTCAGCGGCAACTGGGCGCATTTTGCCTCAAAAAGGCATCGTCCTAATTTATGGTACTGCCATACTCCTGTGAGGGCTTTTTATGATTTGTACTCTGAATACTGTAAAAAACAGCCTTTTCTGAGAAGACAGGCCTTTAAGCTGTGGGTTTTTTTCGGCCGCTTTTTTGACAGGCGGTCTTTGAAGTATATTGAAAGGATTGCGGCAAATTCGGAGAATGTCAGGGAAAGGATAAGAAAATACTACAACCGTGATTCTGTTGTCATATATCCTCCTGTAGATACGTCCAGATTTCAGTGCAGGGAATATGGAGACTTCTGGCTTTCCGTGAACAGGCTGTACCCTGAAAAAAGAATTGAACTTCAGATTGAAGCTTTCAGAAGATTGCCTGATGAAAATCTTGTAATTGCCGGAGGCTATGCAAAAGGTGACCAGGCGGCAGGATACGCAGGAAAAATATCAAAAAATCTGCCTTCAAACGTGAAGATTATCGGAGAAGTACCTGAAGATAAGATACTGGATTTGTACTCGCGGTGCAGAGGGTTTGTTGCAACGGCCGTTGATGAGGACTTCGGGATGACTCCTGTTGAGGCGATGGCATCAGGCAAGGCGGTTGTTGCGGTTAATGAAGGCGGGTTTAAGGAAACCGTTGTTGACGGGGAGACGGGTTACCTGGTTGGAGCTGATGCAGAATCAGTTGTTAATGCTGTAAAAAAAATATCATATTCACCTGGAAAATACCATGATAAATGTGTTGAAAGGGCCGGGATATTTTCCCTGGATAAGTTTGAAGAAGGAATAAAAAATGTTGCTTCAGAGGTTTTCAACCGATAATTATTATTTTCCGTGTGAGAAATTTAATAAGATCGGTTAATTGCATTATGGTAAAATTTCCGGAATGAAGTTTAATGAATATTATTATGGTTTTGCGCTGGTAAGGGGATGCTTCTGATTGAATTATAGTCTGGTAATGGATTTTGCAAAAAGGGACCTTACGGAGAGATATTCAGGCTCTCTTTTGGGATTTGCCTGGAATTTTATTTTTCCTCTTGCAAATATTATAGTTTATACGTTTATTTTCTCCGGGATTATGGGTGCAAAACTTCCCGGTTCGTCTGATGTCTTCAGCTACGGCATATATATCTGTGCAGGTATTCTTCCCTGGACCGCTTTTTCAAGCATGTTCGCAAGAATTGCGACTGTTTTTCCTGACAACCGTCATATTTTGACGAAGCTTAACACAGACCTGAAATATTTCCCGTTGTATATTGTCGTATCAGAGACTGTAATATTTGCAGGGACCATGCTGTTTTATTTCATATTCCTCATATATGCGGGATATCAGTTTTCGTGGCTTTTAATATTTGTACCGCTGATATATTTAATTCAGGTACTTTTTGCTTATTCCCTCGGGTTCTTTCTGGCAAATTTCATGGTTTTCCTGAAAGACCTCCGCGAGGCTATTCAGGTGGTTTTACTGTTCTGGTTCTGGTTTACACCAATCGTCTATGTCTTTGACATCCTTCCTGATTTTGCAAAGTCTGTTATAGTGTGGAACCCGATGACCGCTATTGTAAACGGCTACCAGTCGATATTCGTGTACAATGAAGTCCCGGGTTTCACGTTTCTTGCGTACGTTCTGCTTCTGAGTATTTTCATGCTTTTTGTTTCGTTCTGGATTTTCAAAAAGCTTGAGAAGGATATAAGGGATTTCATGTGAGGTGGGTTTTAAATGATAACCGTTGAAAATGTAAGCAAGGAATACAAAATCTACCGTTCTCCTGCTGACAGGCTCAAAGAAATTGTACTTCGAAAGAAGTACCACAAGGAGCTTCAGGCTTTGTCCCACATATCCTTCTCTGTTGCGGACGGTGAAACGCTTGGAATTGTGGGTGAAAACGGTGCAGGTAAATCCACGCTTTTGAAGATTCTTCAGGGAGTCGTAATTCCGGATGAGGGAAAAGTTACTGTTACCGGAAAGGTTACGGGGCTTCTGGAGCTTGGAACAGGTTTTAACCCGGAACTTTCAGGTGTTGAAAACATATACATGAACGGAACAATGCTTGGAATGGGCAAAACCGAACTTGACGAAAAGAAGAGTGATATAATAGAATTTACCGAACTCGGCGATGCCATAAACGACCCTATTAAGACGTATTCCTCCGGAATGCTTATGCGTCTTGGCTTTTCAATAGCAATTCATGCGGAACCCGCCTGTTTTCTGGTTGATGAGGCTTTGTCAGTCGGTGACGCATATTTTCAGCAGAAGTGCATGAGAGCCATCCAGGCGTTCAAGGATAGGGGTGGTTCAATTATTTTTGTTTCGCATGACATGAATGCAGTGAAGATTTTATGCGATTCGGCGATTATGCTGGATCATGGAAATTTTGTAATTGGAGGTTTTACCAAGGAAGTAGTTGATTATTATCAGAATGTTCTTTTAAAGAAATCTCATAAAGGAAATAAAGAAGAATTGAAAATAGAAAGTACTGCTAAAAGTGGATGGCAAAACCATTCTGATCTTAAGGACTCATCTATTGAAATTCTAAGCATGAAATTGCTTTCTAAAGGTGGAGAAGTAATTGATTCAATTGTTAGTGAAGAAGATCTCATTTTGGATGTAAAGTTTAAATCAAGTAGAGTTCTGAAAGAACCTCACATCGGTTTTACAATTAGAAATAAATTTGGGCAAGTAATTTTTGATACCAGTTCGTGGTGGTTGGGATGGAGGTCTTCATGCTATGATCCAAATACTATTCTGCATGTCCAATTTAAAATGAATGTCCCGTTATGTCCTGGAGATTATTCTTTTTCACTTGGAATTGCAGATAAACCAATAGGAAAAGGGTTATATGAAGACTATTTATTTATGGCCCATGACATGGTAATATTAAAAGTAATTGTTAATAATAATTCTATTTTATATGGTGGTGTATTCAATATAAAACCAGCTTTTAGTGTAATAAGTGATTAATATGGATGTATTTAAATCAATTTCCGGTAATCTAAACGATCAATGCAAAATAAAATGTTATTATAAAAAAAAGAATAATTCTTTATTATATAAGTTCTATCGAAATGCCTTACGTAATGAAGTGATGTCAAGACCCCTGATGATACATATCGAAACAATAAATTATTGCAATCATAATTGCATATTCTGCGCATATCAATATCAAACATCAAAAAAAACTGTTATGCCTTTGTCCATATTTCAGAAAGTTACCTTAGATTATGCAAATATTGGCGGGGGGATGATATCCTTGACTCCTTCCCCTGGGGAAGTATTTTTGGATAATTTGTTATTAGAAAGGATAAAAATTATAGAAAAAATGCCTCAGATAACTGGTTTATCTGTAACCACAAATGGAATTGGTTCAGAGAAATGGGAAGATGAGGATTTGTATTATATATTAAAAAAATTAAAAAGGGTTTATGTCTCGATATATGGATTAGATTCAGATGAATATTCAAAAATTACGCAATGTAATACTTATGAAAGGTGTATTTCTTCAATTCGCAGAATTGTAGATTTATCTCCTACTGAGAATATTGTCTTTGGATTCAGATTGTTAAAAAACAGAACTTCAGATGAAATAGATTCTTGGATTAATAAAAATTTTTCAAAAAAAATTCCTTTTCAATATATGACAGTATATACAACATGGGGATCATTACTTGATCAGGAATTACCCATATTATCTGATGATGCAGAATGGAAGAAAATGCCCAAAATAACCAATCCATGTTTCAGACCACTTATCTCAATAAAAATCTGTGTTAATGGTGATGTTTCTTTGTGTGTTTGTTCAGATAGTTCAGCTAAGGATTTGTTGCTTGGATCGGTAATTGATCGTTCTCTGGAATCATTATTTAATTCAAAAAAGTGTAAAGAATTCTGGGATTCTGATAAGAATATTCCTGATTCGTGTAAAAAATGTTCAACATACATGCCTGTGGATGAATTGCAACCCGATTGGATAGAAGATCCAATTGATTATATCGGCGGATAACTTTCTCAATGGAAACTCAAGAGGATGTAGACATGTGAATCCATAAGTATTTCCTCTAAAGATACTTTAAATATTATATGGCCCTTTATTAATAAAGAATATTAAATTTTAATATATGATATATATACCGGTTTATTGGAGAGTTGTTGATATGAATCAAGGATTAACTCAAATCTGAAGTTCAGTCATATTTATAATCAGATGTCTATTCAGTATGTATGATATACAACATTTGAATTTTTTTACCTGATAATGGTGCCATTATACTCTCGCATCTGCAATATGGATCCAGAAGTTGAATTTTGCTATTTTGAATGAGTTAGAATTATTAATATTTGTAGAGAGATTGTATAAAACAAAAAACAGATATTGAGATAGTATGAAATTTTGCAAAGAGAAATCTACTGGTGCAGATCAGTTGCCTTTTGCTCATTATGGTGCTGGTGATTCCGAAAGGTGCATTGAGATTCCTTGGACAATGAGCCAGTACCACAACGAACAAAAGGTATTAGACATTGGATTTGCGCATGCTGAGGAAAGGTACTTAATCGAATTACTAAATTTAAAAATTCCTGAACTTCATGGACTGGATATTACTGATAAAAAAGTTGACGGAATTATTCCTCATGTTGGAGACATCAGAAAAACAAAATTTGCAGATAATTTTTTTGATTTAATTTTTTGTATTTCTACAATAGAGCATATTGGAAAAGATAATACGATATATACAGGTTTTGCCGGTGAGGAGGAAAAACGTGGAGATATACGTGCACTTCGGGAAATATACCGAATCACTAAGCCCGGCGGGAAAGTTGTTATTACTGTGCCATATGGTAAATTTCAGGATTATGGATGGTTTATTCATTACGATAAATGTAGGTGGGATAAATTAAAAACCTCTTTTCCATGGACAGTAGAGAAGGAAGATTTTTATATCTATAATGACGGATGGCAGAGTTGTAATAGGAAAGATCTTGAAAATACATTATATAACGATAATGGGGCAGTTGCAGCGGCAGGACTATTATGTGCTCTTTTAGTCAAATCTAAGAACCAAAATAGGAATATCCTATCTTGGTTTAGATTTAATGTTTTGGAAAAAGGAATATTAAATAAGAATCTTAAAACAGAATACTAAAGGTAATTAATATGGGTGATCAAAAAAACCCTGAATTAAATGATATTTGGGATTCAGGTATTCGGAATAATATTGAGTATCTCAAAGATAATTGTGATGTCCAGTCACCCGACTATATATTAAAACCAGGTTGCAGAAAAAAGTCGTATTGGTCTTGTTTATCTGATTTATTTCATCATCGCAGTAAATTAAATCTATTTGTAAAAAGACAGACGATTTTTAATGAGCATCTCATTCGAATAATTGAGATGGTTCAGGACAATATTAATGATCAGTTTAAGACAATTGATACCCAGATTAATAGTTTAATAAAAAGTCATGAAGATTTGAATAATCAACTTCAAAATGTTGTTAATGTTCAACAATCTGATCTGAATAATATTTATAACCAGTTTAAGACAATTGATACCCAGATTAATAGTTTAATAAAAAGTCATGAGTATTTAAATAACTATATTCAGAATATTGGTATTGCCCAAAAGTCCGACCTGAAAAATACGTGTGATCAATTTAGGAAAATTGATACTGAGATTAGTAATTCTCTCAGGAAAATTAATGAAGTTGATTGCTATTTGAAACCTCAATTATCATCTGAATTATTTAACAGGTTCTCCCCCAAAGCAGATAGATTTAATTATTTGGATTTTGAGAACTTATTCAGGGGTTCTGAGGAGCTTATAAAACAAAGGCAAAGCTGGTATGTAGATTATTTTAAAGGTAAAAATAAAGTCCTGGACCTCGGATCAGGTAGGGGAGAATTTTTAGAATTACTGAGTGCTGAAGGCATTTTTGTGACCGGTGTTGATAATAATGAGGATATGATTCAAGTATGCCGCAATAAGGGTCTTAATGTAATTCATAGTGATATATTTGATTATCTTAATTCAATACCTGACGATTCTTTGGATGGGATTTTTTCTGCGCAGGTTGTAGAGCATCTTCCTTTTGAAAAGTTGCACGAGTTTTTTAGGCTGGCTTATAATAAATTGAAAGACGGGGGAATTTTTGTTGTTGAAACAGTCAATCCTTATAACCTTTCGGCATTCAGATTTTTCTTTTTAGATCCGTCTCACCAAAAACCGTTATTTCCGGAATTTGTTTATTTCATGTGTCAATCATCTGGATTTAAAGAAATTTTAGTTAAATATATTTCTGCTGAAACCAGTTCAGGCAAACCATGTACTGAAGACAATGGTGGGCAATGGAAATACGGAGATTATGCAGTTATTGCAGAAAAGCATTTAGCGAGAGATTAAATGAAAATCGGAATCAATTTATTGCCTTTAAGACCCGGAAAAAATGGAGGAATGGAGGTTTATCTTCGGAATCTTCTTGAACATCTGTTTTTAATTGATAATTTTAATCAGTATTACCTTATTACGGCACCTTATAATGAAAATTCTTTAAAATATACTGCAAAGAATTGTCATAATATTCCGGTTCACGGCAGTTACAGAATTTTGAGTAGTGTTTGTTCAAAATTAAAAATCTTTGGTTCTGCCGATCAGAGGTCTGAAGACCCTTTAGTCGAAATTATTAGAAAATATGATTTTGATCTGTGGTTTTGCCCATTTTTAAGCCTTGATCCTCGTCCACTTAGTATTCCCGGAATTGTTACGATTCCAGACCTTCAGCATGAATATTTTCCTGAATACTTTTCCAAGGAGGAGCTGGCCCTAAGAAAAGGATATATACTGCCTTCTTGCGAGCAGGCTTCCAAAATTGTTACAATATCTGAATTTTCAAAAGAAAGTTTTATAGAAAAACTTGGTATAGATCCGGAAAAGATTGTAGTTATTTATCTTGCAGCAGGAGATAATTTTGGGAAATCCTCTGAAAATGCAGGTTTAGTTTCAAAAAAGTATAATCTCCCTGAAAATTTCCTTTTGTACCCGGCAAATGCCTGGGAGCACAAGAACCATCTAATGCTTTTGGAAGCGTTTAAAGAATATAGGAAAAGGTATTCAGACTCTTTAAATTTAATATTTACAGGCAGTGGTTTTGGAGTTAACAGGAGTATCCAGAATTTTATATCTGAACACAGACTCACGGATTGCGTTCATGTTCTTGACTATGTTGATAAGGAGGATATGCCGGGATTGTATGCATGCGCAAAGGCTCTTGTATTTCCCTCTCTTTTTGAGGGATTTGGAATTCCGGTAATTGAAGCGATGGCATCGGAATGCCCGGTAATTGCCTCAAACACTACAAGTATTCCGGAAATTGCAGGTGATGCTGCTTATTTGTTTGATCCAAAAGACCCCCAGGATATATGCGTGGCTATGCATAAAGTTATATCAGATAGTTCTCTGCGTGATGAACTGATTTTAAAAGGGAAAGAGAGGGCAAAGCTGTATTCTTATGAAAAAGTTGCTGAGATGCACTTGGATCTTTTCAGATCTGTTTGTAGTCACGACTCGCGTTCAGATAAATGCTGTAAGAATGATTCTCATAGATTTTATGGACTTTATTCTGACGGTTGGTTTTCCAAAGTAAAGTTTATTTATTGCGGTGCAAAAAATTACCGTCATTTGTGGATAAATCTTCGGGGGGAACTTCCGGTAAATTATCCGATGAAAATAAAAGTAATTCTTAATGGAAAAAAAACATATAATATAGGTATCCCGGAGATAGGAAAGTATACTTTTGGGTTTGAAATACCTGATATTTGTGAAAAAAGTGGAGAATGCAGCGTTGAAATTATTTCAAAAAAATCATATTCTCCCAAAAAACTAGGTATCGGGGAAGATGAACGCAAACTTTCCCTGGTTTTGGAATCACTTAAAATGTCTGAAAATAATGAAAACCCAACTGATTTTGTTAACATGGAAGTAATCTGAATGAAATCCCAGGAAATGCCGCTGGTCACTGTAGTTACCCCTTCATATAACCAGGGAAAATTTATTGAAGAGACCATTCTCAGCGTTTTAAATCAGGATTATCCAAATATTGAATATATTGTTATGGACGGTGGTTCTACCGATGAGACTCTTGAGGTCCTGAAAAAATACAACGGGCGTATTGTCTGGTTTTCGGAAAAGGACAATGGTCAGACAGATGCCATAAATAAGGGTCTACGCATGGCAAAGGGTGAAATTCTTGCTTATCTCAATTCGGACGATACCTATCTTCCCGGTGCTGTCAGCCGTGCTGTGAATTATTTCAGGGAAAATCCTGACGCAAAGCTGTTATACGGGGAAGGTTATCATATAACCGCTGAAGGCGAGGTCATCGAAAGATATCCCACCGAGCCTTTTGATTTTAATCGTCTCGCTGAAACCTGTTATATCTGCCAGCCTACGACATTCTGGAAACGTGAAGTCATTGAGACTGTAGGTTTGTTTGATGACAAACTTCAGTTCTGCATGGATTATGATTACTGGATAAGAGTGGCGGAAGAGTATGGAGGTTTTGATTACCTGCCTGAATATCTGGCAAATTCCAGGTTTTACCAGGAAACCAAGACGATGTCCAAGAGGCTTGAAGCGCATGCAGAAGTTCTTGAAGTTATGAAAAACCATTTTGGAAAGGGTAATGTCCCTTCAACGTGGGTTTATGCATATGCGCATATTTACATGGATAATTTTGTTTCACGTGATACAAAGCTGAAAAATATTTTTTTTATGATTGGTATGACGACAATGTCAGCGTTCAAATTTTTGCAGTACAATCACAAAATTCCGTTTTCAGAATTTCAGAGATGGAAAAAATGGTATATCGATTCTTTTTTCCATTATTTTGTTAATTAAATCCAGGAAAATAAAAATGAAGATTGGCATTGATATAAGTCTTACTGTAGGGGAAAAGGCAGGTGTCGGGTATTACACGTCAAATCTTGTGGATGCTCTTGCAAAAATCGATAAAAAAAATAAATATATTTTATATCCGTTTTTTTACTATATTTATCATCAGGATTTTAAAACGGCTGAAGCTCCAAAGCAAAAAAATTTCCATATCCGTCTTAAGAGAATGCCTAAAAAAATAATTGATTATTTGTGGCACTTTGAATTTTTAAGAAAAAATATAATCGGTAATGTTGATATCCTCCATTCGACGACATTTTGCACTCCAAGAGATCATTACGGAAAACTTATAGTGACTATTTATGATGTAAGTTTTCAGGCACTGCCTGAATGCCATACCGAAGAAAACAGGCAGCACTGCCTTAAAGGTACTATTGATGCAGTAAATAATGCCGACTGTATTATTACTATTTCAAATCACGGTAAAAATGAACTTGTGAAGTACTTTGATGCAGACCCTGATAAAATTAAAGTTACTTATCTTGCAGCAAAAGATATATTTTCACCTTCCTGCCAGGATGAACAGAAAAAAATAATTGACAAATATAAACTGAGTAAAGGCTTTATTCTTTTCGTAGGTTCATATGAACCAAGAAAAAATCTTATCACTTTAGTAAAGGCATATGTCAGTCTTCCTGAATCGACAAAAAAAAGGCATTTGCTTGTTATTGCAGGCGGAAAGGGGTGGCTGAATTCAGAAATAGATGATATTATAGAATTAAATAAATCTTCAGATATTCGCCGTATAGGATACGTTGATGAAGACGACCTTCCGGGTTTATACTCTGCAGCTGATGTTTTTGTCTATCCTTCTTTATATGAAGGGTTTGGTCTTCCTATACTTGAGGCTATGGCCTGCGGGGCACCTGTTATAACATCAAACACTTCTTCAATGACTGAGGTTGGCGGCAATGCAGCCCTTTATTTTGATCCTCATGATGAAAATCAGTTGAGAGAACTCTTGATTAAAACAGTTGACGATGAAAGCCTGAAGGAAGACCTCAGGCAAAATGGTTTTAGGAATGCAAAAAAATTTTCGTGGGAGAAAACTGCAAGAAAAACTCTTCAAATCTATGAATCTGTGTATAAAAATGATTAATCTATTTTTTTATATGGAATTATAATTCAGATCCCTGATTAATAATAAATATAGCATTCAAGGTGTTGAAAATGTCATTTTAGAGTGAGGAGCTGATTTTACTGCACAAGGATGAGATATGAAAAAGGGTTCATAGGGGCATTTGAGTTGTTTAAATTAGGTATTGGTAGTTTTTAGTTTTCTCCAGTAATTTTCATTTGTGAGATATGCACTAAAAAATCCCTTGGGTCTTCTGGAATTATTACACTGGCATTTTCAGGATATCTCGTTTTAAATTTTATAACATTTAATCCTGGTTGAATAATCAGTGGAATTGATACTGTTTCTGTTCCATCTGTTTCAATTGTTTTTTCTGTTTGGGATTTTCCTTCAACAACTGAAATATTTACAATTCTTTTGTTGGTTTCAGGGTAACCAATGCCTGGAATGGATAAATATGACAAATTAATATTTTGTTCTTTACTACCTTGCCAGTATAGATATATTTCCATTTCTTTTCCAAGCCAATTAAATTCAGATCCTTCTGTTCCCTCCATTCCTTGAGGATTTTCGATGAAAGCAATTAAGTTTTCTTTTGTTTTTTTTGGAGACATTTGAGGGTATTCTCCTCCGAATGTTATTTTTGTTGCATTTTCTGGAAATAGTGAAATGTTATTAAATGGAAACTTTTTAGAATACACTTTTTCAAGAGGAACATCTCCCATTACACTATTTATAAAAAAAATTCGATCATTTCTTCCGTGATAAGCTGCCCAAGCCAAAGGATATGGATGAGATATAGATAAAATAATATCTTGATCTTGAGTATTTTCTAAATAATTGTAGAGTTCAATCATTTCTTTTGTATTGTCTGTTTCTACTGCACTTCTATACCCACCAGTTATGCTGGATGATGCAAGGCATCCAGAAATTACTACTGATGATATTAGTAAACAAATCAAAGCGATTTTTGGGATTTTATATATATATGGGTGAAGAAAATCTTTTATTTGGGTGTTTGTATCATCTTCTTCCTTTTCCCAAAATCCAGATAATAACACCCAAACACCAAACATCAATAATGGAGATACTGCCATCAGCATTTTGTAAAATTGATATGGATAAGGTTCTGCTTGAGAAAGAAGTACCAATGGGAATAATGATATTGTGAACAAAAGAATAGTTATTACATCCTTTTGTTTTCGCATTAAATTAATAATTCCTGTATATGCAACGATTGAAAGGAGTAATGCGGAGAAATTCACTATAAAAATTAATGTAGAATATGTCAATAGTGGTCCCGAATAACCAAACCATAAATATCCTAATCCTTCTACAGTTTCAGAAAATGGGAATATTGACTGTAATATATTTGGTATATTTCCTCTGGTAAGAGCAGAGAAACTCCTAAATATATAACCCACGTTAATTACCAATCCCCCGAGAACTATTGAAAAAAAAACCAAAAGTGATGAGAGGATCTCTTTTGTTTGAAGAATATACCATATCATGCCGAAAAATGCCAGAATTATAAGTAATGGTGTAAATTCAGAGTATATTGAGTGACTCCCTGCAAATATTATAATGCCAATTGCAATAAAATGCCAATCTTTTTCTTTTAATGAGAAATATATAATTAGTGGAAAAATTAAAAGAAATGGGACTGCAAGCGCTTGTGAAAAAAAATCCTGCAAGTGAATTAATGCAAATCCCGGAATACACGCTGCTGATATTGCTGCACCATATTGTGCCCATTCATCTTTTATCAGCCGTCTGGAATAAATCCATATAACAAAAAAAACTAATAATGGGCTTAATAGGGAAATTGCTCCATATGCTGTCTTTGCATTCTGAAAGGATAAAACTGCAACATAACCCTCTAAAACACTTTGACCTATACGATCATCTTTCTTTATAATTGCCTCTGCTAAATAAGGAATCTCACCAACCTGATCAAGAGATGTACTGAACGGACTATCTATTAGAAATTGAGACGTAGCAACGTAATTGTATTGATCAATCCATCCATATCCCAGATAATTTGATGGACCCAAGGCAAAATATCCGATACCATTTGATAGAATCACAATAAGGGCAAGAATAAATAGTTTTTTAGGAATTTTGGGTGTTTTGGGATTATTTTGTTTATAATAAATATAAGTTCCAATTAAAATCAAAATGAAAAATGGAAATACAGATATTGATAACGGGATATTCAAATAAATAAAGGTTTGCAAAATTAATATAGAGCAAGAGATTCCCAAAAATGGTATCAGAATCCAGAAGTACGAATTTTTATATTTTTCTGGTATTAATATCCAAGATATCGCCAAACCACTTAAAAATATTATCAATAATGTCAAAAATAACATTATTATAGATGAAATAATTTCAACAATCACATTATAACCTCAAATATTTGTTTTTAGATCTATCTACGTAATGCGCTTAAATGTTAGAATTATGTTCTGAATATTTCTAGGATATTTGTTTATACTAAAACAATATTTAAATGTATTTTAAGAATAACATAATTAGAGAGAATGTCTCAAATTTCGGAATTGATCTCAATAGTCGTCCCAGTTTATCGAGAAGAAACCAATATTAAACCATTTCTTCAAAGAACAGAGAAAGTAATGGAAAAATTTAATCATTCCTATGAGATTATTTTTTGTCTTGATCCTTCTCCAGACAATACGGAACAGGTGATAATGGATGAGATAAAGAGGAATGAAAACATCCGTCTTATCAGGTTCAGCCGGAGGTTTGGTCAGCCTGCTGCAACTCTTGCCGGAATTCATTTCTGTAAGGGGGATGCCTGTGTCGTAATTGATGTAGACCTTCAGGACCCACCTGAACTTATTGAGAAAATGGTGGAAAAATGGAAGGAAGGCTACAAAGTTGTCTATGCTAAAAGAAGTTCAAGAAAAGGAGAGACCCTCCCTAAAAGAATTATCACTAAATACGGATATCGCATAATAAACAGGATATCGGATGTGGCTATTCCTTCTGATACCGGAGATTTCCGTTTGATGGACAGAGTTGTTGTTGATGAACTTAAGAAACTTCATGAATCGCATGGTTTCCTGCGTGGAATGGTTGCATTTGTTGGATTTAAGCAGACTGCTATTGAGTATGACCGCGATGAAAGGGCGTCGGGCGTCTCCAATTACAACAGGTATATAGGATCGCTGAAGATAGCATTCAACGGAATAGTCGGTTTTTCGATAAAACCATTGCAGCTTGCAACGCTCCTTGGAGGAATTATAGCATTTTTTGCATTTATACTGGGTTTCTGGATACTTCTTGAAAAGTTAGTGTTAAATGCCGACCTGACGCCTGGCCTTACCTGGACTATTGTCTTAATAACTTTCCTTTCCGGAGTGCAGCTTTTATCGCTAGGGATTATGGGTGAATACGTCGGGCGTATTTATGAGGAAGTAAAACAACGTCCATTATATATTGTCGAAAAAACGGAGAATCTTGGTAATGAATAATCTCAGGATTAAAATGTCTGATATTTTATCAGATTTTGATCTTTTATTCATTATAAAAAAATTGACCAAATACTGTATTTCCGGAGGCACAGGGGCTCTTATTGATTTTGGAGTATATTCTTTTTTAATATACTTCTTTTCAGCAAATTATCTCTTTTCAAATTTGGTTTCTTTTACATGTGGGACACTTGCGACATATTATCTTCAAAAAAACTGGACTTTCAGGTATAAGGCAAATAAAAGGTTTTCTGCTTTTAAAAGGTATATTCTGGCAGTTATAGGTACTTATATATTAAATACGCTGCTATTGTTTATTTTCATAGACCTTTTGGTAATCAATGTGTTTATTGCAAAAGTTCTCCAAATATTATTAAGTACTATCTGGGGATATTCAGTCAACAGTATCTATGTATTTAAAAAATAAAATATACTCCTCTCTATTTGTGGAAACAGCATAAAAATATGAAAATTGATGGTGAAGGTATTTTGGCTTTATTTAATCACGAATGAAGGGAAATTCCTTATACGCCCTGTAGAAGACCTACTTCCTTTTTTTGAAGTAGCATAATGAAGAATTGTCTTGATCTTGATTCCTTTAATTTGATTGTTTTGTTAAAATTTTAGTAAAAATACAGGCAGAAAGCCATTATCCATCGTAAAACATTGGCATTTTGTTACTCTTTGAGTCTGATTAATCAATTATTTTGCATTTTTTCTACCATTCACCGGAGATTTTGAAAATTTCCATCCCAAGACCAGCAAACTCTTTGAATCAACTGCAATTGATGTTTTTACAAAACTTTTAAGTCTTTTTCCAATTCGCTTTGAATAATAGTGACTCGCATAATCGCAGTTAAACCCGGTTGCATCAATTGATGTAATTGGGATTTTCTTTCCTTTTCTGCAACGATTTTCTGATTGTTTTGTTAAGATTTTAGCAAAAATACGGGTGGAAATCTCGGAAAAAATTTATGGAGAGTAGTGAAATGAGGGATCTCCTGTACGATCGATCTTTCGGTCGCTATTTTACAAGAGGATTTCTGCAAAGCCGTAATCTTCTTTTTTGATCAGTATTTATCGATTTTAAGAGAATTGTTTTAGATTTTTCTGTGTGAATTCTCCGTTTCTTTAGGATTCATCTTAAGAAATTTGACTTTAAAAATTTTGAAACCTAATGATTAGTATTTCAGAAGTGATAAATAAAAAACTAACAAAATTCAGAGAATTACTATTATCTCAATTTTAATGATTCAATAAATACAAAGATTTCCTTCTTCTGAGTTTTTCTCTTATTCTTTGAGTATGTCTTTCAATTTTACACAGCTATCGCTCTAGAGTGCTCTTTTGCTAACTGTCTTCAACTGATACCGGTTAAAGCAAAATGCTGAGAACGTATTTTTCACCCATACTCTTTTCAGTTCTGTTACCCTCACAGATTCGGATCGAAAGACTGTTTTAATCACAGCAAACAGTCTTTCCCCTTTAGACCTTTTTCTGCTGATTCTTTTATTACGGATTTTATCCCTGATATCAATCGGATGTCCTCTTGCTCCTCTTTTCATAGTTGCGTTAAATCCCTTGCATTCCGCTCCTTGGTATCCCTGTCCCGGTAATTTCCCCTTCTCTGGATAGATCAATTTGGCTGTCGTGAACGGATGCAGTAGTCGTATAAATTCTTCGAATCAGATCATAATCTCTGCCAAGAATTGCGTGTAATTTATATCCAAAATGAGATTTTTCTCCTTTCTTTGTCCATGTACCATCCTTGCTTCTCTTGGTTTTTGCTTCCTTTCCTCTTGGTGTATTCACTTTTTTATGTCCGGGATTTGAGTGAATAAATGTTGCATCCTGGATCATTCCTTTTCGTATTGTCAGACCTTTCAAATCCAATTGTCGTTGTAATTCATCCCAGATTAGAGAATCTTTTCCTGATTCAGATAATCTTTCACGAAAGAGCCAGACGGTAGATCTGTCAGGGATCTTTTCCGTATAATCGATGAATTGTCTGAATGAAATCCTGTCATTAGCCAGTCTTTCAAGTTCCGGATCTGAGAGTCCGAGCCATTGCTGAATGACAAAGCATCTTAATCATCGGAACTTCATCAAGATTAGGACAACCTCCCTTCTCTGTATTGTTTAAATAGAGCTCTTTGATGATAGGATTGAATTGTTCCCAGTCAATCATCTTCTCTACTTCACTTAAGCGGTCTCCCAATTCAGCAATATATTCATTTTCATTCTTAATTGCAGAATTAGTGAATGTGCTCATTAACCAGAGGTCGATCTTTAAGAATTAAATAATTCTTTTTTGAGGGGTTTATAGAAATCCTCTAAATATCATTTGAGCTAAAATTGTTAAATTATTTGCAGAAATCAATTTGTATTATTTTAATATTTTTTAATAAAGATCCATTCTTTAAATGTAGTGCATGATATTTTTTAACGGACCATTCATGGGCAATATACGTTTGATTATTTTTAAATGAATTATTAAGTATAAGTAATGATGGAATAATCCTAGTATAAAAAGGTATTGAAAGATTATATGCCCCCAATGAACACATTGGTGGAATATATGTTATTATTATTGGTTTTTCACTAAATTGTGTATCAATATACAAAGTATTTGTTGTATTAGTGATTGCTTCAGGTATATGAGAGGACTCACTGTATGCAGGAACAAAAGAAATTGCGATCACTATCGAAATAATTGGACATAAGTATATCAATTTTTTCATTATGCCCTTTTTTATAGTTAGTCCTAAAATGACTATATAACAGTAAGATATTGGTGTAATTAACGTAAATAAAGTGGCTTGAATCATAGATAATCCAATAAAGTTACCATTATTTAAAACAAATATCTCAATTATTATGCCGGCATACAAAAAGTAAAATAATGAATAAAATGGCTTGTTTATAAAATCACCTAAAGCATTCTTCTTGTAAATGTACTGCGCTGTAATAATGATCAAAACTACTATTGGGAGAATTGAAAATATTATTCTTGTATCTGTATTAAATATTGTAGATGCCCCATTGGGAATTAAGCAACTGTCACCATAAAATCCTCCAGTTAAAAATATGTTAAAATTATTAAATATCTCATTAAACGATGTGGAAAATAAATCATCAAAAGAGCTAAATCCAGAGTATCCAACATTAAATAATTGGTTTCGAATTGTAACAATTAATGCCACTACTATTAGGAAGAAAGGGGCTAATACAAAAAGTATTCCTTTCTTTATATTTTCTTTTATGATTTTTTCATTAAAATTTGGTAAAGTTTGTTTAAGTCTGTGAATCATAGCATACTCACAAACAATATAAAAAATAAAAAATATAACGCCCAATGATAATATAAAAAAACCTGTAATATGGGAGAATATTGAAAGAAATAAGAATATATATGACGCTAAACCAGTAAAAATAAGTTTTGATACATTAATCTTGTTTTCTTTGATTTTTGTATACGTAAAAGTAACTAGTAATAGTGCTAATAATGCAAAATACCCGGATAATATTCTGGGCCATGTTCCCCAAACAAAAATTAATGAGTTCATTAGTAGAAATCCAAATCCACTGAAAGAAATTGGAAAAATTATGGATTCTTTATTGAACTTAAAAAAGAGACATGCAATAAATATAAATATGGCAAATGTAATTACACTTATAATTTCTAAAAGTGAGCTAAGCCCTTCGATTGAGCTTAAATCTAGAATATGTGACATAAGTGTAACAAAATAATAATCCAACTGATATGTGAACAGATTAGAACGTTCATATATTGGAATATTGCCAGCCATATCTAAAGAAATTAATCCATATACATCAGTATATGGGTGAAATGGGAAAAAATGAAATAACAGTATTATTGGCAAAATAGAAGAAACAGTAATAATATATATTATCAAATGGTTAAAAGAAATATTTTTAATAATCTCTTGAGCTGATTTTCTTAAATTAAATAGCAATTTTTTACCTCGTACGTGATTATTTCTTAGATCATTAAATTCTCGCTTTATGAAATAAAAGTTTTTTCTTTTATTAAATGATTTATTTAATGTGAGGCCGATTCAATATTTAAGTTGAATCCAAATTTAAATACAAAAATGATCTTCAGTAGTATGACTTTTTGGAAATGGTAGTTTTTATGGTAATTTTCAGATCTTCCACTTCGAAATCTCTATCTTTAATTAAGATTATAACACTTTTAGTGAAATTTGAATGAAAATACTTGTAACCGGTGGATGCGGTTTTTTAGGTTCTCATATCTGTGAAATGTATAAAGAACAGCATGAAGAGGTTGTTTCTTTTGATAACCTTACTAAGAAGGAACTTCTGCGGACTGGGTATAAAGTAAATGATGCTAGAAATTATAATCTGCAATATCTCAAAACAATTGGCGTTTCAGTGATTAAGGGGGATATTAGTAAGTCTCAACAGCTGGAAGAAGCTGTAAAAGAATGTGATTATATAATTCATACTGCAGCGCAGCCTGCTATGACCGTATCTATAGAAAATCCCCGGTTGGATTTTGATACAAATGTTCTTGGAACGTTTAATGTCCTTGAGGCTGCAAGGAAATATGACATTCCAGTAGCGTGTTGTTCTAGTATCCATGTATATGGGAATGGAATAAATAATTCTCTGGTTGAAGGGGATAAAAGATTTACACGTGTTCCTACTGTAATTGATGAGAATTATCCAATATTGCAGGGATGTCTGACTCCACTTCATGCCTCTAAGAGAGCGGATGAAATTTATTCTCAGACTTATATTGATACATATGGCTTAAAAGCTGCAATATTTAGATTAAGTGGAATGTATGGACCACGTCAGTTTGGAGGTGAAGATCATGGGTGGGTTGCAAATTTTGCAATAAGAACTGCTATTGGTCTTCCTATTAAAATTTTTGGAACTGATAAGCAAGTTCGAGATATACTGTATGCAAAAGATGCGGCATTAGCATTTGATGCTTTTTATCAACACCAATCTCCTGGTTTGTATAATATAGGAGGTGGTGAGTCAAATATGATCTCACTTGGGGAATGTCTTCAGATCATAAATGATCTTACTGGTAAGAAATCTTTAATTGAAAAATATGATGCAAGATTGGGAGATCTGTGGTATTTCGCCTCAGATATCTCTAAAGCCAAAAAATGTCTTGACTGGGCGCCAAAGGTTAGTAATTATGAAGGTCTTACAAAAATCGTTGAATGGATATTAAAAGAAAAGAATTTGTTTGCCGCTAATTGAGAGAATTATTATGAAAGCACTTATTCTTGCTGGCGGAAGAGGAAAACGCTTGGGGGACTTAACCTCGCAAATAAATAAATGTATGATCCAAGTTGGAAAAAAACCGGTTATTGAGCACAGTTTAATGCGTGTAACTGAAATTCCAGAAATTAGTGAAGTAATAATTGTTGTTGGTCATCGTGCAGAAGATATAATTAATCATTTTGGAATTAGTTATAATGGCAAAAAGATACAGTATGTTATTCAATGGGAACAATTAGGATTAGTTAATGCAATAGAATGCGCAAAAGATGCCATTGGAAGTGATGATTTTTTACTGCTTCTTGGTGATGAAATTTTTATCAATAGCAGACATAAAGAGATGGTTCAAACATACGTGAAAGATTGTCCATTTGCTATGTGCGGAGTATTTGTTCAAAAAGATTTAGAAAAAATATCTCGTACATACACTGTTTTGTCTGATGAAAATGGCAGAATATTCCGATTAATTGAAAAACCAAAAAAACCCTTGAATCATATTCAAGGAACTGGAAATTGTGTCTTTAGAAATGAAATTTTATCATACATTAAAAGAACTCCAATACATCCAGAGCGTGGAGAAAAAGAATTACCCGATTTGATACAATGTGCTATTGATGATGGGAATGAAGTAAGTATATTTAATATCTGTGATAATTATGGTAATATTAACACAGTTTGTGATAGAGATGAAATCGAGATAATTATCCATTAATAGTTTAACCTTAAAAAACCCTAATATTAATTTTAGAAGAGACAAAATTTTTATAGTTTCAATTTCGTTCTATTTATAATCTTTTTGTATCACTTAGTATTATTTACGTGAATCTTATGCAAAACTAGAATTCTGTGAATGGTTGTAATAATCTAAATTCTCTTAGTAAACAGAGGTAAATGAATTACAAAGAATCAGTCCTTGCAATGGACAAAGGAAACACAAATAAATCTTATTTTATGCGTTTTTTATCAATAATTAATAAAAGGATTGACTATTAATTAATATATAAAGCAGTATTTATTGTTTTAACAGAATTTTAAAAAAATATCTGTTATATTTTTTCTGATGGATTATTTATACTCTTGTCTTCTGAATTCATATTTTTTTTGAAGTATCCTCTTGATGCAAATGCAATATGTATTGTTGCTATTATACCAAAAATAAAGATTACAAGTCCTCTTGCAACATGATCTATAAGTGCAATAGACATTCCCAAAGCGCTTGGAACAGAAAAAAGCATTAGTACTCCTGTAATTGAAGCTTCGTGAATCCCAAGGCCAGCAGGAGTAAGGGGAATTGTCTGAGCTATGAATGCTACTACTCCACTAAATGTTGCATAAATAAAAGGTAAGCTATATCCAATGCTTTTCGCAGCAAAAAAAATGCTTAGAACTTCAAAAAACCATACAGGTATTGATAGGCAAAAACAGGTAAATATCGCTCTTGGATTTTTTGAAATATTAGATAGTCCTTCCTTTATGAGTAAAATTGACTGATTTATCGATGGAATTCTAGGTTCAAAGATTTTTATGATTACCTTATCATATCTATAAATTACAAATAAAATAAAAAACATTATAAATAAAATGCTAAATGATGCAATTTCAACATATATGAGTGATTCCCTATAGAAAAATGCGGAGCTAATCTCTAAAAATAAGATAAGTGTAATTACGTCTAGAATCCTTTCAATGACAATAGTAGAAAGCGTCATACCAAGGGGTGTATCAGAGTTTATTTTGAGGGCAGCGGCACGAGCGATTTCACCTAAACGTGCAGGGATTAAATAATTCAGAAACCAGCCAAACATAATGCATCTAAATAATATATCTCTTGAGTGAGTGTATCCTGCACTTTTTAAGATAATATCCCATCGCCAAGTTCTTATAAAAAATGAAAAAAGAATTGCTAAACAACTTAATAAGATAAATCCCAAATTTGCATTAGTTAGAAGTGATATAATCGTTTTAACACCAGTTAAATTAAGGAGAAATGCAATAATTAGTGCTCCAAAGAACAAGGCAAGAAGGATGCCTAACCATGAGCCTTTAATGAAAAAATGAAAAAGATCTTTTAGTGAAGAAACACTTTCCTGAAAAAAAAGTTTTAAAAAACGTTTGCCAAAAATAATCCCATTCTGAGGCAATTTTAATTTAGCTTCCCCCGCTTTTCGATTTGCCCAATATACAGGTACTTCGACACTTCTAAATCCAAGAATGTAAGCTTTAACAGGAATTTCCACTGTAAGATCAAAGCCACTAGACTCCAAATTTTCAATTCCAATTGCATCTAATACTTCTTTTCGGTAGGCTTTAAATGCATTAGTTACATCATGATTGGAAATTCCAAAAGAATATCTCACTAAATTGTTGAATGCTCTGTTAGAAATTAACTTTGCAAAAGGATATTCTTTGAGGGTCGCACCTTTGATGAAACGTGATCCGTATGCAATATCATACCCTTCATCAATTTTTTTAATAAGATTAATTATATCATTTGGATCTTCAGAGAGATCTCCCATAAATGGTATTATTATATTACCTTTTGCTTCAGCCATGCCTGCTTTAACAGCATTTCCAAAACCCGGTGATTTTTTTCGATGGACAGGATGAATATGCGAGTCTTTTTTTGCAAGTGACTCTATTAGTTTAGGAGTAGAATCTGTACTATTATCATTTACAATTATGATTTCATAATTTTTGATCAACTTTGAATTGGCTAATACTGGAGTTAAAACGTTCACTACATTATTTAGATTTTCCTCTTCATTTCTAGCTGGTACAATACAAGAAATAAAATATGAATTTTCTAATCCCATTTTAGTTCATCCGCAAATATGATTTTTTAATTTGGGGTTTAATCACAATATGTTGTATCCTGCACTTTTTGCATCGTTATAAAACATCTTTACGGTCTCAAGAGAAAACTGGTTTAAATCCTTGTTTATTTGAGGGACCTTTTTCAGGATGTCGTTTGTTATTGTGATTATATCGCAGCCGCAGGCCTCAGCCTGAACCAGATTCAGAATTTCTCTAGTACTTGCCCATAAAAGTTCAGTCTTAGGTTTTGATTTAAGGATTTCTGCAGCCTCTTTCATTATGGGTGCGGGGTCTCTTCCGCTGTCGGCAATCCTGCCGGCAAATACTGATATAATGCCGGGTGTATCAGAAGAAAGTGCCTCTGCAATCGTTTTCACCTGTTCAAGGGTGAACACCGCCGTAACATTAAGCTTCAGTCCCTCTGAGGAAAGTTTTTTGATGACAGGGGATGTACTCTCTCCTTTTGTGTTCGTTACCGGTATTTTGATGTAAACGTTGTCTCCCCAGCCTGAGATAATCCTTGCCTCGCGCTCCATTCCTTTAGGGTCGTCTGAAAAGACTTCAAAAGATATAGGGAGATCAGGTATCTCCTTTAACACTGTTTTGGCAAATTCCTCATAGCTTGAAACACCGGCTTTTTTCATGAGGGTAGGGTTTGTAGTAAATCCGCTTACAACCCCTTTTTTGTATTCTTCGACCATTCCGTTAAGATCTGCACCATCAGCGTATAGTTTGATATTAAAATGTGTTAATCCTCTCAATTTAAACTCTCCATTATACTATTTATAAAATTTTCCCGAAACTATAAAGGCACTTTTTTACGATATCATTAAATTATAGCTTGCATTTATCTAAACCCTTTTGGATGGTCTTTCAAATTTAAGGATTATATTTTTGGCCTCTTCAATGTTCTCTGCATAAAAGTCCGGGTTGGATTTTCCTCTTTTATCAGATGAATGCGGCTCTTTTATAAGAATTGTCCTGGTTCCTGCGTTTTTGCCGCATTCTATGTCGGAATCTCTGTCACCAATCATCCATGATTGGGACAAATCTGTTCCATAATCTTCTGCAGCTTTCAGCAGGAAATAGGGTTTCGGTTTTCTGCATTCGCAGATGTATGAATATTCTGGAACGACTCCGTCAGGGTGATGGTAGCAGTAATAAAATTCACGGAAATGTATATTGTTCTCTGTGAAAATTTCCTCCAGCTTTTTATGTACAGCTTTAATCTGTTCCAGAGTTGTTTTTCCTTTTGCATAGTCGGGCTGGTTTGATACGATAAACAGGTCAAAGCCGGCATCAGCAAGCGAGTGAAGCGACCGGATTACTCCCGGAAACAAAGAAAGGTCTGCAGGGTCATGCGGGGGTTCAAATTCACCGGTACCTGGGTTAAAAACAAGCCTGTTTATAACACCGTCCCTGTCTAAAAAAACCGCTTTTTTCATATGAAGGTTATTTCGTACTTTCCCATTTCATCTCATATTTCTGCATTTTCGGGCTTGAAACGATAAGGTGCCATACAACAGCCTGAAAAGCTTCAGTCTGTGGTGTGACTGTCTTTCCGTTTACCGTAGGGATAATAACGCAGGCGTCTGCAACCTCTGCCGTATATCCTCCGTCACGTCCGACGACACCAATTATTTTCGCGTTATTTTCTTTTGCATACCTGAGAGCGTTAACAAGATTTACACTGACGTTTTTCTCTTTGTTCCCGCCACCGACTGAAAAAACAAAGATGCAGTCCTTGGAATTAAGCCTGCTTCCCTTAAGCCAGCTCTCAAAAACTGTCTCCCATCCGTCATCGTTTACCCTTGCCGTAAGTTCAGAAACGTTGTCTGTTGGGGCGTAGGATTCAATTCCTGCAATTTTTCTGAAATCATTGACCGCATGCGATGCGTGGCCCGCACCTCCGCCTACTCCAAGAATAAACAGTCTGCCGTTGTTTTTTCTTGTATCCAGAAGAATATCTGTCATCTTTTGGATTTGCGTCTGGTCTATTTTATTTATAATTGTAACAGCGTCATCAAGAAAATCAGAGATGTAATTGTCTTCTGTCATAAATTTAAGCTCCGTTACATCTGACGTGGTTTTCTATTCAAGATATATTCTTCGGTTTCTTTTATTCCCTGAAGTGATCCTGTCTCGTAGAATCTGGTCTCGGCCTCATATGAGCTCACAAGCCCCAAATCAGCATATTCCGAGAGGACGAGAGAGAGATCAAATGCTTTGTCCGGAGGATATCTGTCGAATATATCTTTTTTTGTGACAATCATGCCGTAGTCGATATACTCCATTGAAGGGTCACTTCCTGTTTTATCGTATTTTATAATATTCCCGTCTTTTAACGTAACATTACTTTTATCAAACATGTTTCTGTTTTTGTAGACTGTCATAAGAAGAGGAAGACCTTTTTCATAAAATGTGCTGACTACAGTTTTGATTTCTATGTCAAGGTATGAGTCTCCGTATGTTATTATGAAATCTTCAGGAAGGATTGATGATGCCTTTTTTACTGCACCACCTGTCCCCAGGAGTTTGTCTCCGTCGTATGAATATTTTATACTGACATTAAATCTGCTCCCGTTTCCAAGGTGCTCTTCTATCATTCCGCCGAAATTTCCGAGACAAAGAATAATCTCCTTAACACCCTTTTCTTTCAGGAGAAGGATCTGCTGGTCTATAAAGGGGCGCCCTGCAATTTCCAAAAGAGCTTTTGGCTTTGATTTTGTTAAAGGATAGAGGCGGGTCGCAAGACCTCCGGCCAGAATCACAACCGGCAGCATCAGGATGTAGTCACCACTTTGCTTCCGTCGAAATCAAACCTGAACCTGACCTCCTGAAGGCCCTCATGCCTCATTGCATTGCGGAGTTTTTTGTTGTCCTCGGAGTAGAACATAAGAAAACCTCCTCCTCCTGCCCCAATTAACTTACCTCCCAAAGCTCCGTTTTGCATAGCAATGTCATACCATTTGTTGATTCTGTCGTTACTCATGGAGTTTGAACGTTTTTTCTTGTTTTCCCAGTGTATGTTCATGATATTGGCGAATTCATCCAGGTCTCCAAGTTCAAACGCCTTTTTACTTTTGTACCCAAGTTCCTTCACGGAATGAAGGTTGTCAATCATTGAAGAGTCGTTGTTTTTGCTCTTGTCGTCCTGTTCCTTTAGTACATTTGACGCAGAGCGTGAATATCCTGTGAAAAAAAGAAGCAGGTGGTCTTCCAGGTTATACAGGGTGTCCTCGGAAATATTCAGTTTTTCAGCTTTTACGCGGTCGTCTTTGCAGAACGTGAAGCAGTTTATTCCGCCGTATGCTGATATGTACTGGTCCTGCTTTCCGATTGGTTCTTTGAGCAGGTCCATCTCAATATGGCAGGCTTCCTCTGCAAGGTCCGCAGGTGAAACAAATGTCTTGTTGTAAGTGTGAAGGGCCTTTAGGAGTGCACATGTAAAACTGCTTGACGACCCGAGGCCCGTTCCTGCCGGGATATCGGCAAGACTTGCAAGTTCGAAGTTTTCTGATTTAATATTAAGGAGTTTAAGTGATTCTCTTATTATAGGGTGCTGGATACTTTCAATATCGTTTACATGCTCTGTTTTAGAATATTTAACTATAATTTCTTTCTGGAATGTCTCATGAAGGGTAATATATACATATTTGTCGATGGCAGCGGATATCAGAAATCCTTCATTTTGCCTGTAGTATGATGGCAAATCTGTACCGCCTCCGCCAAGGGATATTCTAAGAGGGCTTCTTGTGATAATCATATTTCATATTCACCGTAGATTCTTGATACAATTTTTAGATTCTCTCTGGCATCATAAAGGTCCGGGTGTAAAGATACACCCGATTTCACAGCTTCTTCAAATTGTTCAAACTGTGTTCTCCATGAATTGTCCGGGAAAGGGTATTCCCAGATAGTTGTTTCTGGAGGCCCCATCTGAGGGAGCATTCTGTATAATGTAAGGCGTTCGGTTCCGTAACTCCCGCCTATTCCGTCTATCTGGAGTTTTCCGGTTTCGCAAAATATTTCATATGAAAATAAGTTTTTCCATTCTGTGCAGCTTACATGAAGCCATGCAGTTTTCCCGGATTCAGTTTCAAGGTATATAAATCCGTTGTCTTCTACCGGCATATTCCAGAAGTATGTATGAATATACCCGTCCACTCTGGTGAAATCACCGAGAAACCACCTTGAAAGGTCTATAAGGTGAACCCCCTGATCCAAAAGCTCTCCCCCTCCGGAAATTTCAGGGTTGGCACGCCATTCATTCTCATAGCCTTTTCTTCCCCCGTGACCGTAACGGCCCCGGATATACATGATTTCACCCAAATCCCCCGATTCGATTATTTTTTTGGCTTTGATGAAGGAGGGATGACATCTGAGATTGTAGCCGACCATAATCTTAGCAGGTTTATTTTCGGATTCTTGGATTATTTCGTCGAATTCCTTGTAGTTGCGGGCTGCCGGCTTCTCTACAAGGACATTGATCCCTGACCTGACCGCTTCAAGGGTTATAGGCGCAAGCCAGTTGTTTGTAGTTGAAATGATTACAGTATCGATTCCGCTTTCTTTAAGCATTTTTTTCCACTCGGAATACGGTTTGACTCCCTGGTACTGACACGCAAGCTGTTTGGCACGGTTTATGTCTATATCAGCGACTGCATGAAGGTAACCCTGAGGCAGTGAAGCTGCTCTTTTGTGTCCGATAAGGCCGCATCCTATAATACCAACATCCATTTAAATCACTCTATTTTTAAATTACGATCTTCTGGAATTATTCTTCTGAGTGTATATATATCACTGTTTTTTAGATATTCTATGTAATCGGGAAGTTTTTCCCACCTGTCCCATACAGCGCTGATAAGCTTACCGTTTAAACCGCTGCATTCATTTTTTACAAGGAAATGTATAAGTTCTGCGGCTTTTTTTTCGGTTTCCGGATTGTTTACCCCCAGATTTTTTGCAGATTCAATTTCGCATTTTCCTGCACAATTTTCTCCTGCGTTTATTATATCCTTGGTGAGATTGCTTAACATTGCACCGGGTGCTATACAGTTCATGGTTATATCATATTTTTCCACTTCACGGGCTACGGTTTCCGTGAAACGTACAAGTCCGCATTTTGCTGTAGCGTAACTGGAAAAATTCGGACGGGGACCTGTTGCCCCGCCTCCTGAAATATTTATTATCCTTCCAAAATTGTTCTTGATCATTTCAGGTATGAATTCCCTGCAGATTTGAACAGGAGCAAGAAGGCATGTATTGAGACAGTTTGTCCATTCGTTCCAGCTGTTGGTGTAAACAGGTCCTATAGGTCCCTGAACTGCAGCATTGTTTATTATGATTCCCGGGCTTCCGGCATCATTTTTTATTTTGTCTGCCAGAAAAGGTATTTCATTTGTATTTCCAAGATCAAATCCGTAATAATATATCTGAGAGTCTAATCCGTATTTTTCTCTTAGTTCTTCGGCGTTTTTTATAAGTTTTTCCTCGTTTCTTGCAACAGTAATTATATTATATCCGTCTGCCAGAAATTTTTCTGCAACAAGACTTCCCAGCCCTCTTGATGCACCTGTAATTAAAACCAGATTTGAATCAAAGCTCATCTTCTCTCCAGTACCCATGGGTTTTCAACGAGAAAATCAAGAGTCTTTATGATTCCCTGCTGAATATTATTCTTTGGTTTCCATCCAAGAGACCTTATTCTGGAGCAGTCAAGAAAAATGAACGGGTTATCTCCAATCCAGCCACGTTCACCGCCGGAATAACTGATCTTTGGATCAAGGCCCAGGTGGCTGCAGATCCAGTTTATTGAATCGTTAACTTCAACGTATTCGTCAGTTCCCAGGTTGAAAATGTTTACGGATTTATGAGATTTTTCGAGAGCAGTGAATATTGCGTCAATACAGTCCTGAACGTACAGGTAAGACTTTTTCTGGTGCCCGTTTCCAAGAACTTCAAGATGGCCGGGATGATCACGAAGCTGTTTGTAAAAGTCGAATACATGACCGTGCGGGTATCTTTCTCCCAGAATTGATACAAACCTGAAGATCCAGGCGTTAAATCCAAACCCTTCAGCATAAGCCTGTATCAGGCCTTCTCCTGCAAGTTTTGATGCACCGTAAAGGGATGTCTGAACAGGAAAAGGGGCATTTTCAGGAGTTGGAATGATTTTGGATTCTCCGTATATTGACCCGGTTGAAGAAAATGCAATTTTATTAATCGAATTTTTTCGCATTGCTTCCAGAACGTTGAATGTAGCAATTGTGTTCTGTTCGAGGTCTTTTGACGGGTGTTCTGTTCCAAAACGTACGTCTGCATTCGCTGCAAGGTGAAAAACGAAGTCACATCCTTTTATAGCCTCATTTAAGGATTTGGTATCAAGAAGATCACCTTTAATAAGTTTGAATCTGCTGTTTTTATTTGCTTTTTCAAGGTATTCTCTGATACCTGTTGAGAAATTGTCATATACGACAACTTCATTTCCCTGCGAGAGTATTCTGTCGACGAGATTGCTGCCGATGAATCCTGCTCCGCCTGTAACAAAATATTTGATTTCCGGCATTTCTGACATTATTATTGACGACAAATCAACATAAAATTATGCAGAAAATTCTGTTAAAATATTTTTGGAATTTTCGGGTTCTGTAGAAAACCTTAATCACTTTTTTCTTTTCTGCAACAATTTTCTGACAGTTTTCGTTAGTATTTTAGCAAAAATCAGATATATATTTGATTCCTTTATTATCTCCAGGGAGATTTTCACAGGATTGATTCCCTGTTCTGCGACATTTGTTTAGTAGTTCCGTGTTCATTTGTGGTTAAGTAAGTTTGGAACTCCTGTATGATCGATCTTTTGGTAGTTATTTTACAAAGGAATTTCTGCAAAGCCCAAAAATGAGTTCCCAATAATTATGCTCAGATTTGGCATTATATTTATAAACAGGCATATAAATATAAAAATTTATATGCCTGTTTTATTCATTTATTTTCTGATTTTAATTATAAGGTATACTGCATGCCTTGGATCAATTTTTGAAAGAAATTTTCCCAAAATTCCGGGAAACGGGTAGTACCCGGCCCCGCAGATCTTTTCAATGGTAAAACCATTATATTCCATAAGTTCTGTAAGACCTTTGTAGGAAAATATACGCATATGTATTTCTCCCGGACTTGCGTGTATCATATCATGTTTTGGGTCCATGGGATTTCCTACAATTACTTTGTTGCTTATATGTGCTGAAAATGGCTGGTATCCAAAGATAAGAGAAACAATGTTATGGAAACTACCAATATTCGGTGTAGACAGAACAGCATAACCACCGGGCTTTAGGACTCTGTAAATTTCTTCAAGAAAAACATCCGTTTCGGTAAGGTGCTCAATGACCTGATTTGCATGAACGACATCAAATGATTCATCTTTGAATGGCATTTTCTGGTTAAGGTTGCAATTGCAAACATCAACAGGTGAATATTTATGGCATTTCGTTGCCCTGCTTTGAAAATCAACTCCGTATATATTTACGGTCTTTATATGGTCCGCAATTTCCTTTGAAAATAAGCCATTTGAACAACCGCAGTCAAGTAGTTTTGCGTTAGGGTTCTCCTCTGTCATACCGAAAATTTTCTGCCGGTTCTCTGAATCCGCCTGTAAGAATATAGAGAGCAAAAGACGATTGAATGTTGGCATTTTCATTTTAATATTACATATTTATCTCAATAATCTTTTTTATAATCATATGATAATCCGGTTTTAATAGCTGCTTTCATATCGTTTGTTCATATTGAATAAAGATGCATCATTGAGAGACATTCATTTATCAATGTCAAAAATTATACAGAGTTTATTCAGTGATTAAAGTTGAAAATAAAAGGACTTTTGTACATTAACGGTTGTCCTGAATTAAAAAGATTTAAGCAATTTCTAAGGGTAATATATATGAGTCTTTGTATCGGGAGTAGATTTATCAGATAGATTGTGATATTCAGACTAAGTAAATCTTAAAATTGTCATCAAATATTCCTGATGTATTATACAGAATTTTAAATCTAAATATCGACCTGGTATGACAGAAGATACTTTACCGTCACTAAACGAAAATGAGAACAGGCCTTACCTGTCAATTGTCCTCCCGGCTCTTGACGAGGAGCTGACTATAGCCGGCTGCATCGAAGAAATAAACAAATGCCTTGAAAAAAACGGTCTTTCCGGCGAGATAATCGTATCGTCATCGTCAACCGACAGGACCGATGAAATATCAAAGTCACTTGGTGCGGTTGTTATAAGACCTGAGAAGAAGGGCTACGGTAACGCTTATCTTGATGCTTTTAAGATATGCAGGGGAGATATAATAGTCATCGCCGATGCCGACGGGACGTATGAGCTGAAGAAAATTCCTGAATTTGTAAAAAAAATTGAATCGGGTTCCTCGCTTGTCATGGGAAACAGAACCGGAAGGCTGATGGAAAAGGACGCTATGCCCCCCCTTCACCGATATATCGGAAACCCTGTTCTTACCTGGATGCTAAACCTTGCCTTCGGGACAAAAATATCCGATGCCCACTGCGGTATGAGGGCGATTAAAAAAGAAGACCTCGAAAAACTGAACCTTAAGACACCCGGGATGGAATTTGCATCAGAGATGATAATAGAGGCTGCAAGAAATAACCTTTCGATATCCGAGGTTGAGATAGAATATTACAGGAGAAAGGCCCCCTCAAAGCTTCATAGTTTTGCAGACGGCTGGAGACATTTCAGGTTCATGCTGTTGTACCAGCCTCTGCCTTTTCTGGCAGTTCCCGGCTTTCTCTTCCTTGCAATGGGTTTTGTCCTGATGGTCCTTTATTATCTTGAGGGCAACGTTGAAAATTCAAACATTCATTCATTTATTCTTGGTTCGATACTTTTGATAGGAGGTCTCCAGACAGTTCTTACCGGAATAAACATAAAAACGTACTCCGTAGTTTCAGGATACAATATAAAGACAGGGGTTATTGAAAGGTTTCTAAGCTACCAGAACCTTGAAAAGGAGATTGTTACAGGAATAGTCCTTATGGCAGCAGGGGCTGTAATCGGTCTTTACATCATATTAAGCTGGATAAAATCCGATTTTGGAAGCCTTTTTCAGGTAACAAATGCCATTGCCGCACTGACGCTGTTCATCTCCGGGATGCAGATTATATTTTCAGCGGTCTTAAACAGTATGATGCTGATGAAGTATGAATAAAATGGTAAGTTCAAGTGTTTATCAGTTAAATCAGTTTTATAGATTTTAATTGAGATAGTTTTGGTGGACACTTATCTTTATGTTTCCTCAGGATGATTTTCATTTGCAGATTATTATCTTTTAAGATTATCTGTTAATTGTCAGTTATAATCCACGATTCTTATTTTTTCTGGCAATAAAATAGTTCTATGTCATCTGTTAACGTGCATGCTTTAAAAAATTATGATATCATCTGGTGCAAAAAATAATTTATCATCTTATTTTCATAATATGAAAATAATGAAACGGATTCATATCATTGTTGATGGCTATGTTCAGGAGGTTGGTTTCAGGGAATTTGTATTAAAAGAAACTTTTGGCAGAGGCATCACAGGATATGTAAAAAGCCTTGGCAACGGAAAAGTCGAGATAATTGCGGAAGGAAGTGAAGACGAACTTTCTTCCCTTATTTCACGAATCAATATTCCCAGATACCCGGTATCAGTTACTGAATGCAATGTTTCACGGGAAAAAGCATCCGGAGAGTTCAGGAAATTTGAAATTTTAAGGGGTGATATGCAGGACGAAATTTTTGAAAGAATTGATTACGCCGGAACAATTCTGCATGAGAATCTTGATATTTCCAAAGAAAATCTATCAGTATCAAAAGAAGCTCTCGACATCTCCAAAAACACTGAAAAATACAGGAACAATCGTCAACCTGCAAAAGAGTACGCTTGATAATCAGGATAAGATGCTTGACCTGGAAAAGGAGACAAAGGATGAGATTGTCGGCCTTAGAAAAGATACCGGAAGATATCCTGATGAAGAATTTAAGGAGATAAAAAGAGAACTTGTCTTCAATAAAAGATGCCCTGGCAAGAGCGGGTATAAAAGTATGAATTTTTTCCATTTATCCGTAATCTTCCGAAAGCCGGATATAACTGCAGTAAGAGAAAAATAACACTATTTAAACTATTATTCCCGGTTGATTCAAAACGTAAAGTTTCATACAAAAGTATAACACCATTGATAAAAACTGTCCCTGCAGAGCCTTGTTAATCGTATTTTTGATGCAATATTGTTTTTTCCGGTGAATGAAAATAAACTGGAGCAAAATATCATTTTGTAAATTCTCTTAATTCGTTCTCAAGAGAATAAGCCGGAATGATATGGATTGTTTTGTCATCCAAAGTAACCATGTCTTTTTCATTTTCAGTTACAATGTAGCCTTCATTAAGGTTATAGTCCTCCATTGCCTCTTTAAGGCCGCGAATTTCCCTGTTTTTTGTGTCTAATTCTTTAAGTGACAGTGAAACCTGTACAGCCATAGAAATTTGGGAAACGTTGCTTTTAAGAATATTATTCTGCTCCATAGTAACCGGGTACTTTGATTTTACAACAAAATCACATTCATAATTCCTTTTATGATAATATATTTCATCAAAAATTCTGTTTAATAAGCAGAATACATAATTCTCAAGAAGTCTTCCCTTATTTTCAGAGAAAGTAAATGATATGGCATTTATAATCCCTGTATCGAGTGCATATATCTTTTTTGGATTGGCAATCTGTTTTTTCACCGACCAGGTATATTTCATAAGGGTATAAAGAAGATAGCAGTTTTGAGCATATTCTGTATACTCTTTTACCGTATCTGGAGAAATATGCTGTATTTCTGCAATTTTGTTGAAAGAATACAGATTTCCTGAATTTGATATCAGATAATAGAGAAGGTTTACGAGGTCAGAATTATTCCTGAGGTTATTTGGGAGTATTATATCTTTTAGATATATTGTCTCATAGTAATTTTTCAGAATCTGCATCTTAAGGCTGTTATCAGCTTCAACAACTATACGCGGATATCCACCAAATTTGAGGTACTCATCAAATAACTGTCTTTTTTTAATCACTTCCGGATTAATAATGCCTTTAAAAATTAAAAATTCCTGAAAAGAAAGCGGATAAACTGTGCAAGCGAGATATCTCCCCGAAAGTCTTGAAGCTGCACTATTTTTAAGGACTGAAGATGTGGAGCCAGTCAGTATGCATTTGATATATTTTTTGGTGTCATAAAACGTTTTTATGGCATATGCCCAGTATTTATAGTTCTGAATTTCGTCTATGAACAGGTATAAAATTTCCTTATTTTCTCTTTTGCTCGTGTATTCTTCAACAATGCTCCCAAGAAGGGATGGATCATCTCTCATTGACATAAAAAGGGGTTCATCAAGGTTGATATACAAAATATTCTGTTTTGGGGTTCCTGTTTTTATGAGATAATCAATTAACTGATATGCAAGTGTGGACTTGCCTGTTCTTCTTGCTCCGGTTAACAGAAGAATTTCTTTTGCATTTAAATATTGAATTATTTCCGGAAAAAACGACAGGCGGTCTATTCCTTTGTCAAAATTCTTTGAAAACCACCATGGGTTCTGGCTTTCAATGACTATTTGCATGCCCTGATCCATTTATGGTTTATATGCTGTTAAGTATATTTAAATTGTCGGTTATATCCTATGATTTTTTAGAATATCGTATACTATAAACTATGATTATGCATGAAACATTGTTGATAGTTATGTCCAAAAAGTTGGTTTCAGGTAATTTGTCCTGAAAGAGACATTCGGCAGGGATATAACTTGATATAAAAAATCTTGGCATCTCAAAGAAAACGCTTGATAATACCGGTGGCAATAATTGATCTGCAAAAAAGTGCTCTTGATAAGCAGGACAGTCTGATTGGACCTGGAAAAGGAGACAAAAGGATGAGATTGTCGGCCTTGGAAAAGATACCGGAAGATATCCTGATGAAGAATTTAAGGAGATAAAAAGAGAGCTTGTCTTCAATAAAAGATGCCCTGGCAAGAGCGGGCATAAAAGTATGAGTTTTTCTCTAAATAAGATATTAATCAGTTCTTTCCTATTTCATCCTCGCTTACATCAAAATATTCACCGGTTCCGGTGATATGATACTGTCCGTCTGCTTTTACGTCGTACGGGTTGCCTGTTGTCGAATACGGAAGGATGAATGTGCCGTTCTCGCTTTTCTGCCTGTATACGAATTCACGTCCTGTATTGGTCGTGATGTTTAATTCAACCGTTCCTTCACCTGCAACCTCGTATCCTTTAACGTACTCGAATATCTTGACGTTGTCGTCACTGTCGGGCGATTCGTAGACAAGACGGAAGTGTTTCAGTGCGTTTACACCCACGGGCGGGCTGAAGGGACTGTAACTTACATCGCTTTTCTCTGAAGAGGCTTTTGTATATGACCCGTCAAGGTTTTCAAGCCTTACAGCCATTGTGTTGTAATACTCCGGTGTGTAGACATAGCTCTGGTAATTTCCCGATTCATCTACAGCATACATTATGTAGTCCGAAAGTACCCTGTTCCCTGAAGTCCACGGAAGGATGGTGGCAATTCCTTTTACAGGAGTCGTAAGTTCGCTGTTTGTCACGACAAACCTTGAACCTGCGTTATCAAGTATCTCTGAACCCGTATCTTCCGAGCCCGATATGAAAAAGTCGGCACAACCGGTGTCCCCTGCCACATTGTCCTGGAACGGGTTGGAGTTCGGTATCCTTTTTCCTATGAGAGTAATTATATGCCCGAAGTCCCACCATGTCATAACACCGTAGGATTCTTTTGGATATGTGAAATTGTCAGCCGAATACTCCTTGTAGTAGTCGACTCCGGTTTCAGGAGTGTTTTCATTCATCCAGTTCATTGCTTCTGTCCATTTGTCCTTCTCAAAGCTTACACTGGAGTAGTCCTGGGCAAAGTTGATGTCGTTAATAAGTGATGTTCCAAAGAAAAGGGCAACAATTACTGCAGTAATTAGGAAAACCGCTGCACCTGATGCGTTTCTGTTCTCTTTTCTACCCTGTTTTTTTGCAGGTTTCTTTTTTGATTTTGCTGCGGCGTTTTTTTCGTCCTTATTATCTATGTAGCCTTTAAAGCTGCTGTAATAGTTTTTATAGACGTATGATATGCAGATTGCCGAGAGAACTGCAAACGGAATTGCAACGAATATTTCGAATCTCAGGTGCCTTATTGTAACGTAAAGAACGGTGATGGTCCAGATTATGAGAAAGAGATTTTTTCGGTCTTTTTCCGAATAAATTGTGTATAGTGATGCCAGAAATCCGCCTGCCGCCAGGATGAATGCAAAATTGTAGCTCTGAAGAGCGTATTCAAGACTCCACGGCTTCATTTCCGCTATCGCCACGTTTTTAAACCCGAATATAAGGTTTGCACCTGAAAAAAGCGTCGTGAAAACCTCCGGCACTGCTATTATGGCTATGACTGCTGAAACGGCAGCTGCCCCCACAATTATCACGGGATAAAAAATCTTTTTTTCCTTAAGACCGCTTTTGTTCAGGGCTGCGGATATCAAAACAAGAATCCAGGTTGCAGCGATTATCAGAATTGGTATAAGGGCATGGACAATTGTATACGACGATAGCGTAAAGCCCGGATATTTTACACCGAATAATGCTATCAGTACTGCCGGTATCAGAAGCGATATAGTATTTATTATGCCCTCTTTTACAGGAATTTCGCCCGAATAATGGCAGAGTATGCATGAAATCAGGGTGTATACCGAGATTATGACAAGGAAAAGAACGGTTGTTGGCGACGTGAAGTAGCATGCCGAGTAAAATATTCCTGCTGCAACACTGTATAATAAGAGTTTTTGGAGATCTTTATCCTTTAAATCCGTAATTTTTCCGTTCAGGGATATTCCTGACGCGAGTATGTAGAACAGGCAGAAAAGGGAAGAAAAAAGGAGTTCTGCTGCATGGTGGTCGACATATCCATATGATGTGTAGTTCAAAAAGAAAAGTGATATGAAAGGAGTTATAGCCGCTGCAATAATTCCAGTGAGCCTTTTTCCGGTTATTGCTTTTGCCGTGAAGTATACGACAAATACCATCGCCGCTGCGATAAGAGGTGTTACATAGGATGCGGCGTTTATGATGCCAGCCTGGCCCGATGCACCTGTTAATATCACGAAAGCGCCTGCAATCATCGGGAAAAGCGGTCCCCATCCGATGTTTTTGCCGTATGGGTATGCAGTCATCGGGTCAAACCAGTCATACTGCAGGAAATTGTCTGCCATCACCTCTATCTGCCTTAAGTTGTACTCTGCATCCCCTCTTATCAGGTGGACGAGGCCTGTGTCAGGGAGAAAAAATGCAGGTAGGACTCTCAGGATAAATGCAATGAATGCAAAAACTATGAGAATAAGAAAAATATTAATATTCTTTTTTAAAATTTCTGACATATATTACTTAAATATTGGCCGGTCAGCAAAAAATGTTTTCCCGGAATGTTAAACCGCCTGCCTGTGTGAATCGTTTACGGAACAGAATTCTTTGCGGTTCACCGGGACGAAAAAAAGATTTGTTTTTCTTTAATTTAAGGTTCTCTCAAAAAACCCCGTAACGGATCTCAGGGTCTATCTTCTTTTAATGGCGAAGAGAGCACACCCTGCTGTTCCTGCTACGATTATAAGCACTGGGCCGAATCCTGACTGTGTCGGTGTTGCAGCTGTTGTCTGTACAGGTTCTGTTGTTGCCGCAGTTGTCGGCGGAACTGTCGTTAATGCTGTTTTCTGTTCCTGGGCCTCGGTTTCTGCTTCAAGAATTGTGCTTTTCTGCGTATCGTATATTGTAAAGTCAGATACTGCCTGGGGTCCTACCATGCCTGCGTATGCCGGGCATGAGTCAGAGGACGCCTCTCCTGAAATCAGTTTAACCTGCAGTACATGCTGTAAGTCCTCGTTGCTCCATCCGAATTCGTGTGTCTCTCCGGGGAGCATCTCCTGTGTTTCTATTGTCACTCCGTCCATTTTAACCGAGACATCGGCGGATGATGCTTTGCATACGGTTCCGCTGCAGTCCGAGCAGTCAGGAGTCATTTCTGCTGATAACGTGTAGCCCGAGTAGAATTTTGATGTAAGAACTGACGGGTCACCGTAGGCTGCGGTAAGCGGAGTTTCCGTGGACCCGATATCGCCGATTTCGCCTATGGATATCCATTCAGAGCCGCCCATTAACGTCGCCTCGATGTTGTCGCCCTGCTTGAGGTCTTTGAAAGCATCGGGGTTTGACATAGTGCCCGAAACCAGATTATTTTTAAGACTTGATTTGGCATAGGTGATCCATTCTCCACCCTCATACACAAACGCCACTTTCAT
Source organism: Methanomicrobium sp. W14 (assembly GCF_017875315.1). Taxonomy (NCBI): domain Archaea; kingdom Methanobacteriati; phylum Methanobacteriota; class Methanomicrobia; order Methanomicrobiales; family Methanomicrobiaceae; genus Methanomicrobium; species Methanomicrobium sp. W14. The sequence continues at coordinate 513,575 of NZ_JAGGMM010000003.1, read as the reverse complement.
GGTGATAGTGTCTGTTGACTGGTCAACCAGCGATACCTGTCCCTGGTATTTTTCCTCCAGAAGAACAGCAGATGCCGGGGTACACATTGTTATGCATAACACGGCTGCTGCAATAAATAACAAAAAGCCTGATTTTTTCATTCTCCACACCTTCAGGAGGGAAGAAGCTACAAGAGATTCTCCCGTTTATCCCGGTCCTGCAATATATACTTTATTGTTTTTTAAACCTTTGTTTAATTATTAAAAAAAGTGGAAATGATGCCGGAAAAATTAGGTTGTTTTTTGGACTTACCACGGGTGCATTCCGGCAGCGGACATCATACCAGAGAGAAATGTCGCAATTACAGCCCCGAAAAGGACTATTCCTATGATAATAAGTATTATCGGGACAAGCACGACAGCAACAGCTTTTCCTGTTGAAATTTCGTGATATGCCTTAATTCCTATTATCTGGAGTATCAGGTACCATATTGAGGCGATTATGTTGACAAACGGGATCCACCCGAGAAGAAGTGCCGGTGTGCTTGCATAGAATACCGATTTAAAGGTCATTCTGTAGCCTTTTTCTCCTCCAAAGAGCAGAACAAAGCAGTGAATCATAAACCCGGACAGAAAGATAGTGAACAGGCTCAGGACAAACATCAGGTAGATGATGAATATGTTCATTGTGGTTGCAAAACCGCTGAATGCTGACAATGCCTCACCAAACTGCGGCCCCATTGAGTTGCCTGCAATGGATACTGCTTCGCTGAACGAGTTTAAACCTGTTGCAATTGATACGATACCGTAAAGTACTGAAAATATTATGAGAAGAATCACATAATACTGGTAGGCTTTCCCAAGGCTTTCGTCTTTGTAGGCCAAAAAAGTCTCGGTAGGCTTCACTATAAAACCCTTTACCTTTTCTAAGGTACTCATGCAGGATTATAACACATTATATAATATATATAATTGTCCCTGACTTTTTCGGGAAACAGTAAATTTTCAGCCTTATTTTGAAGGCCTGAGGAAAAGAAAAGCCGGGTGAGAGAATCCCTCCGGCCGAAACATGTTTTTTTTATTTTGCTTTAAATTTTAAATATTTCTTACATTGCGCTTACGGCAGCAATCGTAAGGAATCCCACAAGGAGGAATACAAGAATTGTCATTATGATTATAGGCAGAAATACTGCAATTATTGCCCTTGCGGTCGAGATTTCATGAAGTTCACGTATTGCCAGAACTTCGAGAATTAAAGACCAGATTCCTGCTATAAAATTTATGACTGGTATCCACCCGATAAGCATTGACGGTGTAAGTGAATATGCGACTGCCTTATAGGTCTGTGTAAGGTCTTTTCTGCCCCCGGCAATAAGGACGAATATGTGTGTTATAATTCCGGTTATAAAAAATCCTATGGTGCCTAATACAAGTATCAGTACAATCAGGAATACCGCTGAAGCAGCTCCGAATCCGGGGATCATATTCAGACCTGAAACCCCGGCCATGAGAAGTATGGCGCTTAGAACGACATAGATTACAAAAGTAATCAGGAAATACTTGAAAGCGTCACCGAAACTTTCGTCACGCGAATTTTTGAACGATTCGACAGGGTTTAACAGATAACCCTTCACCTTTTCGGGAAAATCAAATGCCATACATAGACAGCATTTTTTTCGAATTTAAACGTATCGATAAGATTCACATATTTATCATGCATATACGGAATGCGCATGGAATATACATTAAAAAAATCCTTTTTTCAGCTATAAATTTTCAGGTATTGCATAAAAATCCGGTTAATGCATATCACTGGTTCCAGTCTAAAAAAAGATTACTCCTTTTTTTCGGGCCGGCATTATTTTTCTTTATGATAAATTTTACCCGGGGGGAGACTCTGTTAAAAACACTCATACTGATTTAAGCGTTTTTGCTCTTTGAAGCGGCGTATCCCAGGTACCCGCCGAAAACTGCGGCAAGACCTGCAATCAGCCCTGAATAAAACGCAATTCCACCGCCTGATCCACCGGAAAGTATGAATACAAACGATATTATGTTAAGTATTCCGAAGAAAAGTATTGTCAGTGAGGAGTCTCCTGCATTTTTTGCACTGCCTTTTTTCATTCTTGCGGCTGAGATTCCTACAATCAGACCTATTATGACGAGTACATATCCTGTAGAAACTCCTGTAAGCGAATAGTCGATTCCTGATATTATAAAGAGCACTGCACTGAGAAATGCTAGCCATATGGGAATTTTTGCTTCTTTCGGACCTAAGCTGCCAAAGTTCATCTTTAATAAATATACTGAATAGATGAAAAAATTACTTATCGTATTCGTATTTTCAGAATTCCCGTATCTTTTGCGGCAACGTATGTAAACATGGACACCGAGGACGCCGTAAGGGTATCTGTAACGTCACCAAAAAGGGAGAAGGGTGCAGGCCAGAAAGGAATGAAGGACGACCCGAAGGTATTTATCGACGCGCCTGAGTCAGAGCTTTTCAGTATCGAAAAGGTGAAGGTTGACATTCCGAAATGCGGACCTTCCGGGGTTTACGGTCGGCATGGTCAAATGCAGCAGGTGCAATGAGATAGTCCGCGACTCAAAGGAAGTTGTAACACCCGACGGAGAGGTTCTCTGCAAAAACTGTGCCAACGGGTCTTATTACTATAAAGTTTAATAAAAATCATTATTTTTTTAAAATTTGCTTTTTTCCATCGAATTTTGTCCTGTAAAAAAAGGGTGTTGAAAGGTTGAATTTATGCTTATCCTTTGATCGTAACAACAGCACGTGATATGAGGGTCCCACTGCTTTTGTCATTGACATCAAGATAAAATGACTTTCCTATGTTTTCCTGATTTACAAAGCATAAATTCCAGAATGACGTTTTAAATCCATCATATGTGTAATGTGTCCCGTCGAATTTAACTTTGTAGCCTTTCTTTCCATCGTAAGGTGCTACGGTTGGCTGAAGTTTTTCAGGGTCACAATTTGCGATATTTACGTAGAATGTATCTCCGGGATTAAACGATGTAATGTTGTAACCGTCAACAGCACCTGTCTCCGGGTTAAAGTACTGTACAGGTACACTGTTTGAATCAGTAACTGTTGCAAGGTTTAATGCATTTGTTGACATTGCCTCAAGGTTTGAACCGAACGTTGGACCGTTTTTCAAGGTTATTACCATGTCGGTCGTTGGTATTGCCTCTCCACCTGCGTGGATGATTTTAAGGCCTGATGTTGTGCTGAACTCTCCCTGTATCGTAGCCTGGGGCGCCTTTGTCTGCCCCTGTGCAAATCCTCCTGCAAACCCGCTTACAACCGCTGCGATGATTATCGTTACAACAAGCATTAACATAACACCTACAACAGGTGACACAGCCGAATCATTATTTTTCATCATTTTTAGTCCTCCACTGCTATGTTGCTGTTGTAAATTGCTGCACCCGTCGGTGTGTATATTATTTTGACATTTACAGTATCTCCGGCTCTTAACTGCTCCCAGCCGGATCCAAGAACTGCCTGCACCGGGTCGGCCTGACCTGTGTTATACTGTCCTAATGTGTAAGCGTACTGTGTTACACCGTTGTAGCCGCTGTCGGCAGCCATTCCGGAAACTCCCCCTACTGCCATCCCGGAATTGCTTCCATACGGATAAGCGTACATGCTTACGCCTTCCTTTAATGTGTACTGCCCAAACCATCCGGTTTTAGTTGAGTTTATGGAACTTTTGGATGCGTTTCCCATGGGGTCACCACTGTTAGTGTTTTTTATGCCTACACCAATACCGAAAGGTGCTGTTGACCAGTTAGTAATTGCATTTGTCTTCATTCCTGCCCAGCATATTACATTTGCACTGTTTGGAAGGCTGGTACTTCCACCTGTGAAGATAGCACCATTGGCCATATTTTTTTGAGCCTGTGTAAGACCAGGATCAGTGTTGTCCTTCATAGTCGTTGACCATGATGTGACAACTTTCAGGTCTGAAGTACTTATGGGTTCACTTACACCAAGAACGGTTGCAGTAAACCCGCTTCCTATATAGCTTCCCGTGTTTGCAATTGTAACATCCATGGAAAGCGTCGGCGACTTATCCTGTGAACCGATAAGTCCGCCCGCAAAACCGCTCACAACCGCTGCTATGATTATAGTCACGACAAGCATCAGCATGACTCCCACAACGGGTGAGACTGCGTCTTCAGAATTCATTATGTTTCACCAAAAATGATGCATTACCGCATCAGTTTAAGTATGTAATTAGAATAATACTTAATATTAGGCTTAAATTAATCAATTTAGGTTAATTACTCTTCTTCCTGTTAAATTTATTTCCTGTATATAACATTTCTGCAAAATCAATGTGCGGATATTAATATACGTTATTTAAATAATACTATTTGATTTCGGGCGTTGGTTAAAATATATTTGAACTTCAATTGTTTGCAGTGATTACGCTTTTTGATTAGTAACGCCAGTAATATGCACCTGATTAATTTTTTTCACACTGTGTAATTATTAGCCTGGATTATTTTATGCAAATTTTTTCTGCAATGCAAAAGATTATATCTGATATGCTATGTAGTCAATCACCGTGCAGGAAAAATATTGCATGAACGGCGTGATAAAGATGGAATGGCCTATCAGAAGTCCTCCCCTGTATAATCCCGGAGGATTCAGCATTACAGTTGCAGGCGGTCTTATAGTCTTGGCTGTCCTCTTCAGCCTTGATGTCGCAACTACACAGTTCATCCTTTCGAACGGCGGCTATGAACTGAATATATTCATGAAGGCTGTTGCAGGAACGGAAATTTTTCATATAGCCGTGAAGTCGGCCGTTTTTGCAATTATTGCCTTTGCAGTGGTTTACTCAAATTCGAGGCTTAAAAATTCCGGGACAATAGCGCTTGCCGCAATAATCCTGTGGTATGCATTTGTATTCGCCCACAACATGGTTTCAGTGCTTGCAGTACTGTAATTATTCCTAATAAAAAAAACAAAAATCTTTTTTTTGGCAGTTTGCATTCATCTGCATTCAAAGTACAAAAGCAACATATCAATGCCTGTTTATAACCGCCGGAAGAATACGACTTTTAACAGCTGTATTTCATTCCTTTGCGAAGGGATATACCACATGTATCCGGTTCATCGTGAAAGTGATGATCGGTGAATTCTGTTGACTGGTATTTACAGGTGAGCAGCGGTTTTTCAGGACGCAGTTAAGTTAACATGATTAATTTTACTTTTTTCAATAATTAAATATACAATGCAGTGAAAATTAATAATCCGGAAGATTTGAAAGATAAAACCGGCATATTTCTGCTTTTATTTTACATAAACCCCACCGGACGGTCAGTTCTGCCGGGATTTGTGCGGAAATAAAAGGTTTTCCAAAAAGCCTGAATTTTTTTGTCAGGCGAAGTCAACAAAAACAAAATTTTCCGATTAGAAAATATGAGCAGATATTGTCATTGAGAGGCTGTTTACGGATGAACAAAAATGAAAATAAAAAGGAGATATGCCCTGCTGAAATAACCGGGAAAAGAATTTCATCCACGTTTTTTTTGGATGAAAGGGTTAAGGATATTTTAAAAAAGGCCACTATATACGTAGTTCCGTTCCTTTTATTCTTCATATCTCTTTTCTGGGGAAGATATATGATGGACCCTTCGGATGTAATGACTGTTCTTGCGGGGAAGACTGCCGATACCTTTTTTCCTTTCCTGAATCTTCAGAATACATACAATTCGATAAATGAAACTGTAATTATGCAGATAAGGCTTCCCAGGGTGATTGCCGCAATGCTCATCGGTGCGGGCCTTTCTATTGCCGGAGCGTCATACCAGGGCCTTTTCAGAAACCCGCTTGTATCGCCTGACATTCTTGGTGTTGCATCAGGTGCGGGTTTTGGTGCCGCCCTTGCAATACTTCTCTATGCAGGGTCTTTTATGACCCAGGTATCGGCCTTTGTATTTGCGATTGCAGCGGTTTCACTGACATGTCTTATCGCAAAGGCGTACAAGGGTTCGGGAACTCTTGTCCTGGTATTATCGGGAATAATCATAAGCGCCCTGTTTTCAGCTCTCCTGTCGGCCCTCAAATATGTAGCGGACCCGTATGATACCCTCCCTGCGATAGTATTCTGGCTTATGGGAAGCCTTTCGTCTGTTTCAATGTCAGACGTTCTTTCTGTCGCACCCCCGATATTAATAGCGGGATTTGTGCTTTACCTTATCAGGTGGAGAATAAACATACTTTCCGTAAGCGAGGAGGAGGCACGTGCACTCGGTGTAGACACGAAAAACCTGGGGAGAGTAATCATCCTGTGTGCAACCGTAATCACCGCGTCATGCGTCTGTATCTCAGGCATAATCGGCTGGGTAGGCCTTGTAATCCCGCACATTGCCCGCATGCTCGTAGGTCCTGACTTCAAAAAGCTTATTCCCGCATCAATTCTTCTCGGTGCATCATACCTCCTGATAGTAGATGACATCTCAAGGACTCTGATTGAAACCGAGATTCCTATAGGAATTCTCACGGCTCTTATAGGAGCTCCTTTCTTTGCGTATCTCCTGACAAGGAAAAAGGTGGGATGGCTGTGATACTTGATGTAAAAAACGTTTCCTTTTCATATGACGGCAAAGAGAACATATTCGATAACGTCTCTTTTTCACTTGAGAAAGGGGACATAATCTCGATTCTCGGTAGAAACGGCATAGGAAAGTCAACGCTGATAAAATGCCTTATTAATTTTTACAGTGTACGTTCCGGTTCAATCAGCATAATGGAGAGAGATATAAACGACTACTCACTGCCGGACCTTGCAAAGGTTATAGGATACGTCCCTCAGGGCCATGAAACTGTTTTCCCGTTCTCCACCCTTGATTTTGTCCTTATGGGCCGGTCTCCTCATCTCTCTTTTCTCTCCTCGCCTGCTGAAAAGGACGTTGAAATAGCAAAAAAAGCCATCGAAAAGCTAGGTGTGGGCTACCTTATGGACAAAAACATCAACGAGATAAGCGGCGGTGAAAGACAGATGATTATGCTTGCACGTGCCCTCGCCCAGGAGGCAAAGATTCTGATTCTTGACGAACCTACTTCCCACCTTGATTTCGGAAACCAGTTCCGTGTTTTAAAGGCCATAAGCAGACTTTCGGATGAAGGGATAGCAATAATTATGAGTACTCATTTTCCGGACCATGCCTTTATGATATCAAGTAAGGTCGCCGTCATGCATGACAGAAAGTTCATAGCAATCGGTAATGCATGCGATGTTATAACAAAGGACAACCTGAAGAAAGCTTATGGCGTTGATGTCTCCGTAAGTTATGTTGATGACGCAAAAAGGGATGTCTGTGCTCCGGTCTTCATCCGTTAAAATAACGGTTACCGGACAAAAAACATTTCTTCCTGCCTTTTTTTAAATCTTAACCTTTTCCGGGTATTTTGGATATGAGATTTTTATCCTGTGCTTTTTTTCCGCAAAATTGCAGTTTCATACCTTCTGATGGCAGCGTATCAAAGGTATGCCTTTTGCCGACTAATATCTATTTATACAAAAGCGCCGAAAAAGTTCTGATATGGAAGAAAAAAAGGGACATTTTGAAAAGGGAGTCTGGATTGACGACACGCCTTTGAAAGATAATGAAAAGCCCCTTGAAAAAAACGACAAGCCGGAAGAAGCCTATATCCCTGTCTCGTACGAAAGCGAAGATTCGGAAAATTCAGGAGCACCCGGTGAGGATACGACAAATGCCGGGTATGATGGTGACATAGACCGGCTCGTATCAGAAGCCGCGGAATCCGTAAAAAAAGCTGTTGACAGCGTCGTGAACCTGGCAAATACCCTTATCGGAACTAAAAGTGGAAGAAAATCCGTTGAAAAGAAGGCCAGAAAAGCCGGTGAAAAACTGATAAAGTCAGTCGAAGACATCGTCTCTGATGCAAAACGAAATTTCTGATTTTTTCAGGAAAGCAAATATCAAAAAGAGAAATAAATAAAGATATATTTAGTATCATGACGCGGATATTTCTATATCCGTCTCTTTTATGGCAATATCAACCGGATACGTGAATTCTATCCCCAAAGGATCGCCTTCATTCTCAGGTAGTGGTACTATCACATTGTTAAATCCCCTTCCTGAAAGGGAACTGAGTTTTTTTATTATGCTGTTATTTACCGTGTAGTTTATTTCAGAGACCCCTGAGTCGTATATTGTAAAGTTGACCATAGTTGCGTTGTATATTCTGGATTCGTTTATACTGGTTTTAAGTCTTAATGCTGCGACACCGTTTCCACTGGTGTAGTAGTCATTCCCCTGTTTCAGGCTTACTATATTCAGGGTAACTTCGGTGCAGTTTATACCTGGCTGGACGGTCCCGCTTTCATCGAACATCTGTTCTGACTGGCAGTCAAGGTCAAAAAATGACGAAAAAAAGCCGGACTCGTTTATTTCGTCAAGGACTTTTTTCATGTCTGTGTACTGCAAAGGCGTCTCTTCCCCGTACTCGGTTGTAAGGTTCACGTAGCCATACTGCCATTTATATCCCTGGTCCTGCCAGAAATTGCTCAGCGGCGTATATGAAAAGTCTACAAGTGATGAGTTGAAATCATGGGTCGTCTGAGGTATTACGGGTTCACTGTCGGGGGGACTTTCGTATGTAACGTTAAACCCGAAGAGTTCAGAACTGTTTTCAACCGAAAGAATCCCTCCTGATTTTATCGACGAGAGAAAAACGTCTCCCCCGCCGAGCTCAAAGTTTCTGCTTATGCTTCCTTCCGACTTTTTCCAGACAGCGTTTTCAAGGTCTGACGAAAAGGACAAAAATTCACTCTGGACGTCTGAGAGGTGTTCAATTTCCGCTTCGGCCTTAAGCGACGGGACGTATGTGTTGAAGTATACCGACATTGCCGTGACGATGATTGCAAGAACCAAAAGACCGGCTATTACAGGAGCGACAGCATCTTCGTCTTTTTGTCGCCTTTTCAATTGTTTACCCTCCCGAAGAAGACAACGGACTTTGATACGACTACCTGGACATCAAATCCGGTGATATTATGCCCTGTTCCGACTTCCATGTTGTCACCGGGCATAAAATTGGTCTGGTTTACATTTTTGTCGATTGTGATATTCCCCTGGGGCACAATGTACCGCAGGCTGTCGTTTGAAAATATAACTTTCATGTCCCTCTTTGCAAGAGTGTCCCCTCCCTTGTGCCACAAGGTTATATTCTGGCCGTTATCGGATGTGTTGTCACCTATCATCAGGTTGACCGACGGCTCCCTGTCGTCAGGGATATACTGTGATACAGATACTGCAAAGAGCGATACAAGTATGAGGACAAGGCTTAGCATCAGCATCTCTCCTATTATGGGTGATACGCCGTCCTCGCAGTTTACCAGTTTTTTTTTCATTTTTTTCATCCCGGAATGATTTTTAAACCTGTATTATCACCGAAAAGAGGGCGGCCGATGCAGCGAGAAAGATTATGCTGTGTTTAAGCCCTGCAAGTGCATTGTTTGAGCTCAGCTGCCCTGCCATAATTCCCGAAAAAAGCCCGAGGATAATTGATATGTGAAACATTTCCTGTATATTCTGGTCGAGGTTGAAGGTTATGTCAAAGTCCATGAAACTCTGGACAAATGAGACGTTAAGCTCGTACGCGGAGTACAGAAAAATGCCGAACGACAGGTAGATTATGGCGACATAGATAAAGGACACACCGAAACGCTCGTTTTTCATCTTAAGGAAATGCTCGAGGTCTCCTATTGCTATTGCAAGGATTTCCCTTAAGTGGTCGGTTATCTCGCTTGCTTTTATAACAAGGGATATAGCCCTTTTTACTGATACAAGCCCGATTCTTTCTTCAAGTTTGTAGAGAGCGTTCGAGACGCTCGTCCCCATCTTGATTTCTTCGGAAGCGATTTTCACTTCTGATGTAAGTACGCCGATTTTGCTCTGGGCGATTATGTGAATTGCACTCTGAAGAGTCATCCCCATGTCTTTCATATCGGATATTTCCCTTAAGAACCCGGGAAGCTGCGACTCAAATTTTTTCAGGTACCAGCTTCTGGCCTCATATGCAAATGCGACAGGAAACATGAACGCAGAGATAAGTATGCATATAAAAACCTCAAACGTGTACTTCGGGAACATCTCTGCAATGTAGCCGTTCATGTAAAGGTACGCGGTGGCACCCGCCGCAAGCATACCGAATATCAGGCCGTACTGGTAGTCCGAGACATAGTATCTCAGGGGGTTTTTCAGCACATCCTTAATCTTTATGATCTGCTTTTTGGACTGCAGATTCTTCAGGAACTTTTCGTCAGGTTTTTCTATATTTTCCTCATCGATTTTGGTATCTGCATATTCGGACTGGATGGTCTCTTTTCTGCTTATCTGGAGACTGTCAGGCGGCATCATTATGTAGAGGATAAAGATCATTGCGCTCGCCCCTATCGGAAGGCCGATGTACATCAGGGGCTCAAGCATGTCGACCGTGGTCTGGCCCGAGAGGTTTTGCGCAACTATCATTATCATTATTGCGATAGGTCCCGCGACAAAGGCCGTTACGTAGATTTCGGCCATAATCTCCATCGTCTTCAGTGTGTTTTCCAGCTCCTGCATTGCGGTCTCGCGGTAATGGGCTGACTTTGACGCAAAGAAGTCGGTCATGCTTCCTCCGGTCTTAAATACCATTGCGAGATCGTTTAAAAGCTCGGCGAAGTTTTCTGAAGGTGTGCAGTCCTGGGTATTTCTCATCGCTGTTAAAAGGTCGTCTCCGAAATATTCGACATCTCTTACAATCATTGAGCACTCGTTTGAGACTTCACCGTAGAGGTCGTCGGCTTCGCTGACGCTTTTAAAGATTGAAAAAAGAGTCATCGTGGTTGACAGGGCCTGCATGTAGGTTATTGCATACGGCAGGTCAAGCTCGATTCTTGTCTTTCTCCCGGCTGCGACCATCTGCGGGTACATGTAGGCGAAAAGAAATATTCCCCCGACTGCTATGAGGAAAAATAGTATGGCGGAAATTTCAGGAGGAAGAAATGATATGGGGTTTATATCAAGTTCAAGAAGAATAATGAGGTTTATTGCCAGTACATAGACAATTCCTGCAAACATTGTCCCCAGAACGATTATCAAAAGGTACTCTTTCGGCGTTATAGGCAGGTGCGAAGCACTTAGAGAGCGCCTGAAATCATCGGTATTCAGGGTATTTAAAATAGAATTATTCCTCAAACTCATATTTCCCGCTCTTTGTAAATTCGTCGAACACTGCCGTTATCTCGTCCGATCTTCTCACTCCGTGCTTAAGAAGACCTTCAAGGACTTTCTTTCTTATTTCAATCTGTTTCAGCGTTTCTTCCTTTGTCCAGCCGTGGCTGTACGAGATGTCGTTTATTATTTTTGAATCAGTGTAGATCTTCCTGAAGCTGTCCTCGACAGGGTTCCATTTGTATAAGACGTTGTACCTGATGTCCCCCTTTTCAGCGATGACCTCGTCTATTGTTATGCACCTCCTGACCATTCTTCCGCCGATGTACTGGAGCTGCTGGATTATGAAGAGGTCCAAAGCCCCGAACATTGCGACAGGCACGTTAATAGGGTTCGTGGTAAGCCTGTTTATCGCCTGTTCCACTCCTCCAGCATGAAGGGTTGAATATGTGGTATGCCCGGTATTCATCGCCTGGAACAGTGTCTGTGCCTCTGCTCCCCTGACTTCGCCGACTATTATATATTCAGGTCTCTGCCTCAGTGCGGTTTTAAGAAGGGAGAACATGTCGACGTTTCCTTTTCCTGATTCAGAGGCGCTCTCCCTTGTCTTCATCGGAAGCCAGTTCTTGTGAGGCATCTGAATCTCCCTTGTATCCTCGATTGAGACTATTTTTGCAAAATGCGGGATGAAAAGCGAGAACGCATTCATCATTGAAGTCTTTCCGCTCGCTGTTCCGCCGACAACGATTGCACTTTTCCTGTTCTCAACGCAAAGCCAGATGAAGGCAAGGATTTCGGGGTCGTATGTCCCGTAGTCGATTAGGTCTACCGGAGTCATCGGGTCTGCCTTGAATTTTCTGATTGTAAAAGAGCTCCCTTTAGAGGAGACGACGTCAGTATAGGTAATCTGTGCACGTGCACCTTCGGGAAGTGCTGCGTCTACAAGAGGAGCCGTAAGGGAAAGCTGTTTATCTGCTTTCTGAGCGATTTTAAGCACGTACTTGTTCAGTTCGCGTGTCTCAAAAATGATGTTTACAGGCAGGTTCGAGTATTTTCTGTGGAATATGAATACGGGAATGTCAGGTCCGTTGCACGTGATATCCTCTATATTTTCGTCATGCATCAGGGGGTCAAGCTTTCCGTAGCCGTTGAAATTTCTTCTCAGGTAGTAATAGATTACGTTTACCCTCTCGTCGTTTATTTTAGGGTCCAGACTTTTTGCAATTCTTCCGACGAGGTCAAAATCCAGATTTATATTCTCTTTTTTCACTTTCGAATCATACAGGAGTATTGATCTTAGCTGCGAATCGGTCTCTTCCAGTATTAAAAGGTCCTTTTCTGTAATTTTCGGCTCGAATACAAGGTACTGGTTGTTGTTTTTTTCGTCTTTAACTATCACGGCGTATGCTTCGGGGGGGTTGAGCCAGTATGTGTCAAGAATTTCATATGAGTCCGGAATCTGTCCCGGCTTTATTTCGGGCTTTAAAGGGCATGTTATTTTATGGAAAAGCTCTTCTTCATCTTCATCAGTTTTGAACCCGAGAAATTTTTTCAGGTCAAATTTCTGTTTGACGCCTGTTTTTCCGGCTTCTGTTTCCTTCTTTGTTTTCATCCCGAAAACGGTTTTAAGATCGGATTTCTTTTTGATTTTGTCTTCTTCTTTTGTCTCCCCTGAAGCCTGTTTGAATATATTTGTCTTTAATTTGAGGCCTGCACCGGATACTGATTTTAATCTGCCGTTTATTTTATCAGAAGTGCTTTTCATGGCCGATATAAGGTCAGCTGATTTATTGTCCGAAATATTTGTCTTTTCAGAATTCTGAAGTTTTGTTGAATCGTATTCTCCTGTACCGGTTTTTTCCGGTTCTCTGCTTTTGAAGGCTTCATGAATTTTTTCAGTTGTGTCAGGCATTAAATGGTCACCACACGCTGTCTTCGGGGTATTCTCCAACAGTGTTTTCACCGGATATTTCTGTCAGCGAACCTGAATCCTTCGGGATGCCTGACTTTACTTTAAGGTCGACGTCCAGTCCGTTTCCGTAGATATTGATCCTGAATACGCCTGCCTGATATATTTTTATCGACTGTTCATCTTCTACGCTGTACTGGCGTGCATACCCCCCTTCTGCAACCGGTTCGCCGGTGTTGTAGTCTGTTACATTTATATTTAAAAATGAGAAGTAAGGGTTTATTTCAGTCTCGTTAGGGCCTATGACGGTATCTGTAACATCATAGTATATCACGAGAGGGCCTTTTCCGGCTGTCGCCTTTATGCTCATGGCAGTATATTTCATTGAAATAGAGTCCTGGTAAAGAGTCTGAAGTCTTTCAATTTCTATTGGTTGTTCGGGAGGTGTTTTGGTGTCAAAATCCGTATTATTGAAAACCGGGTCGTCAGGTATGAAGCCGTTAATCACAACCGCCGAATCCCTTACACCTGTACCTTCTGTTTCCGGTGAACTGCCCTGGGAGTTGCCGGGTGAAGGGGTGTACGGGTTGTCGGGATACGAAGACGGATAATTTTCCCCGTTGTCCTCCTGTGAAGAAAACAGGCTTCCCCCGTTTTCCGGCATAATGTATTTCAGTCCGACAAAAACACCTATCACTATGACAATTACAAGCGTCGCAATGATGCCTATTGTCATGATTTTAATCATCTGGTCAGTATCTACGCCCTTTTTCCCCTGCGCCATAAGCCTTAAATCCTTTTTTTGAATGAGCTGATATCAATTATAATGTGTTTACTTTAATCAAAAATTTAATAGTATATTTGTCCCTGCGATTATATTTTTATGCATTTGTCAGTTATTGATCCCGCATTTGCAGAGTAACGTAAATAAAAATTTACTTACATAACTATTAATTTAATTATCCTGCCAGATCCGGCATTCATATTAGTTGTGGCACAACAGTTATCATAAATGTTTGTTTTTGTGTATTATATAATATTTTTTTAAATTTTTTTATTACACTTTAATATAACACTTATTTTTAATTTTTTTCCAGATTAATTTATGACTGCTAAACCGGTCCCGGGTAACTGCTTCAGTTATAAATCAAAAATATCTCTCTTAAGTAATTTATGGTGCGTTTTTCCTGAAAATTCAAAAAATGTCCAATTTTGTGTTATTATCCATAAAAATCTTTTTAATGTGACTAAATAATTATGATTTTTAATAAAATATCAATTTAGTAATACATTTATAGATACAGATATTACAATCTAAAAGTAAGTATCTGAATAGATCATAATAACTGCTAAATAAAAGGGTTGATGTTGGATTTTGCTTAAATGATTCCTGTTTTTAGGGTGTTTTTCAGTTGTTCTGTAAGACTTGTTGCCCTGAATTATCACTGATATCAGGATTCTGCCCTTTTTTTGCAGCAGTTTTTCGGGGTCTATTTGCGGTGGAGTGGTTCTATGAAAAAATATCAGAAAATCCTGGCCGGGGTGCTTTTAATAGCTGTGTTTTTGGTAATGTCGTCAGGCTGCACCGGTCAGCAGTCTTCAGGCGGCGGTTCTGTTTCGGAAAACAATTCTTCGGGTGTACTGGCTGCTGATGTCGTGCACCTTTCAGGCGGTGATTATGGTTATCCCCAGCCTTTTACAATATACCCGCGGGGTCCCGGGTCTTCGAAGGTAAGGCTTATATTTGACAGTCTTGTCGAAAGGGACGAAAAAGGAATAATCCCCTGGCTTGCCGAAAACTGGACCGTCAGCGAAGACGGTCGTGAGTATATGTTTTACCTTCGCGACAACGTGAACTGGCAGGACGGGGAACCCTTTACAGCAGACGACGTAAAGTTCACCTATGACTATGAGCTTGAAAACGTGCCGGTTTCAGGAGGCATCGAATCCGGAATTGTGGATAGAGTTGAGGTTGCCGGTCCGCACGCGGTAAAGTTCGTCCTCAAAGAGCCTGCGGCGACATTTTTGTATAAAATGACCGGATTTCTGGTAATCCCTAAGCATATATATGAAAATGTGTCAGACCCGGTTAATTACCTTGAACCCGACGCTGTCACTGGAACGGGGCCTTATATTCTTGGTGAATACAACAAGGAGCACGGTTCGTACAGGTTCGTTTCAAACGGGAACTTCTGGGGGCCGGAGACTGCCGTAAAGACAATAGAGTTTGTTCCGGTAAGTGACTCCATGATTGCCTTCGAGCAGGGTGATATAGACTTTACAAGCGTTTCTCCGGATGTCCTCGACAGGTTTTCGGGGGACTCCGACATAAGGCTTGTAGAGCAGCCTGCTTTCTGGGGCTATGACTTTTATTTCAATATGAAGAAATGCCCGGCCCTGGACGACAAAAAAGTCAGGCAGGCGTTTGCCTATGCGATAGACCGCGATGAACTTGTCGAAAAGATAGCGAGAGGGGCCGGAAAATCCGGCAATCTGGGAATTCTTCCGGACGATCATATCTGGTACAACCCTGACCAGCCCGCGTATTCTTATGACCCGCAGAAGGCAGAGGAGCTATTAAAAGAGGCCGGCTGGAAGGACACCGACGGTGACGGGGTCCTTGACAGGGACGGGGAAAAACTTTCGTTTGTTCTGACCGTCGGAAGCGGTGAGGCAAGGATAGGAGAGCTTTTGAAGGAGAGGCTCGGTGATGTCGGAATAAATATCGATGTCAGGGCTCTTGAGAGCAAGTCCCGTGATGCAAATCTCAACAGCGGCGATTATGAGCTTCTGGTAAGCGGTTTCGGGGGATGGGGCCAGGACGCCGACTATCTCCGCACAAGGTATTCGGATGAGACGGGAAGCAGTACGGCAGTGGTATCCGGAGCGGCGGTATACGGCTACCACAACGACACGATAAACGAACTCGGCGAAGAGGAGCTTCACGAGACCAACGAAAGCGAAAGAAAGGAGATTATATACGAAATGCAAAAAGTCCTTGCCGAAGAAGTCCCTGCAATACCGCTGTATTATACCACAAGCACAGATGCATGGAGGATTTCGACATACGACGGCTGGATGAACATGTACGACCACCACGCAAGGACGCATAGCAAACTGTCATATTTGAAGAGGGAAGGAATTGCAGCAGAACGATAACATAAAATTCATTACGGACTGCTGGACGCAGAGTGTAGTGAATACAGGCTTTTACGACGAAAAAAAGACCGCCTGCTTCTGGGACAAGAGGTCAGGTGAGTTTGCCGCCGGCATGAGGGATGCCTGGAGAGGAAAGAAGACTGATGAAATTCTTTCTTTTCTTGAATCATCCGGATTTTCCCCGGAGGGAAAGAAGGTTTTAGACATAGGGTGCGGGCCTGGAACTCTTGCAATTCCTCTCGCAAAGACGGGTGCGAAGGTTACGGCGGTCGACATTTCCTCGGGAATGCTTGAAAAGCTCAAAGAAACAGTAAAAAAAGAGTCCCTTGCAATAGACATCGCCGAATGCTCGTGGTGGACTGCCGACATTGACAGCCTCGGCTTTCGGGACGGATTTGACCTTGTGCTTGCCTCTATGACTCCGGGAGTAAAGGATTTTGACAGCTTTAAAAAGATGATGGCGTGCTCAAAGGGCATGTGCTACTACAGCAATTTCCTTAAAAGGGGCGGAGACCCTGTCCAAAACGAGATATTTATGCTTACGGGAAGGGAGAACCCGGCCGGTTACGCGAACGGGATGATGTACCCGTTTATGTACCTTTATCTTCTGGGTTATCACCCGGAAGTAAGGATAAGCCATTCCGTATGGAAGGAGGAGTCGCCGTGGGAGGAAGCCGGCAGAAAGACCGCAGAATTTGTCGGCCGCAGCCGCGAGTGTGACGAAGACACCCTGAATGTCATTCGAGAATGCTACAAAAAGGCTTCGCCTGACGGTATATACCGCTCCGAAACTGACGTCTATACCGGGATGATGACCTGGAAGGTAAAGGACTTCTGAAGGTTTTTTATGAAGGATGGCAGGAGTTCGTTTATATTCAGGCTTTTTCTGACTGTCCTTGTAATCCTTGCCATAAATTTTTTTCTTCCCAGGATGATGCCGGGAGACCCTTTTTCGACGACTTCTTCAGATGAGGCAGGAGAGGACGTAATCGTGATGACAGAGGAGCAGAGGGAGTATTATATCAGCTATTATGGGATGGACAGACCAATCTACGAGCAGTTTGCAATATACCTCAGAAACCTGGCATCAGGGAATCTGGGTAAGAGCATATACTACAAAATGCCTGTAATCGACGTAATAAGAATCCATTTGCCGTGGACGATATTAATTGTCCTGTTGTCAACGGCTCTCAGTACGGTCTTTGGTGTCTTTCTGGGGATGATTTCAGCAAAAAACAGGAAGAAAAAGAGCGACAGGCTTATGATGACAGGAATGATTGCTTTTGCGGAAATCCCGTCATTTCTCCTGGGGCTTATCCTTCTTTTGATATTCGGGGCCTATCTTGGACTATTCCCGCTTGCAGGCGCCGTAACGCCGTTTGCAGACTATCCAAACGTATTCTATTTTGCGGGAGACGTTTTGTATCACGCGTTTCTGCCTGTAGTTGCTCTGTCGCTTGCACAGCTTACAGGTGTGTACCTTCTCACAAGAAACACCCTGATAACGGTCATGACGAAGGACTACATAAGAACGGCACGCGGAAAGGGAATAGGAGAGAAGAACGTCTGGAAGAGGCATGCCTTAAGAAACGCCCTTCTTCCTGTCGTTACGAGGACGGGCTTCATGATAGGAATCATGATGGGAGGCGCAGTCCTTGTCGAAAGCGTTTTCAGCTATCCCGGAATTGGGATGACTTTAAGGACGGCTGTTGTAGGTCGTGACTACCCTCTTATACAGGGGATTCTGCTTGTCCTTGCAATAGCGATACTTGCCTGCAACCTGACTGTCGACAGAATCTACGGAAAGCTTGACCCGAGGGTGTCGGTATGAACGGTTTTAAAGCTTCACTGCAGGAGCCTGGCCGTATCCTGAAAGTATCCCGTGAAAATGTGAATGAACTTGTTAAAAGCTTTAAAAGTACATTTTCAAAGTTCAGCATAGAGGGCAAAATTGGTGTTGCAGGACTTTTTTTAATTGTTATGATGGCAGTATTCGCACCACTTATAACAGTGTACCCGCCTGACAAAATAACGGGTGATTCCCTTGAATCGCCTGACCCGGGGCATGTCCTCGGGACCGACGAACTCGGGATGGATATATGGTCGCAGGTGTGCTACGGTGCAAGGATGAGCCTTACGATAGGTCTTGCTGTAGCTTTTATCGCAGGTTTCGGCGGCGGTGCCCTTGGAATTCTGGCAGGCTACCGCGGGGGAATCTTCGACGAAGTCCTGATGAGGGTAATCGATGTCACGATGGCCCTTCCGAGTCTTCCGCTTCTGATTGTAATCTCGGCGTTTCTGGGCCCGAGCATCGTGAACGTTATAATAATACTTGTCCTTTTCAGCTGGGCGAAACCTGCACGCCTGGCACGTTCTCAGACTCTGTCGATAAAAAAGAACAGCTACATAGTGTCCGCGAGGATGTTCGGTGCAAAACCGTTTTACCTGCTGAGAAAACACATATTCCCTGAAGTCCTCCCGATTCTTCTGGTGCTTATCATAGGAATATCCTCGCATGCTATAGTTGCCGAGACAGGACTTGCTTTTCTGGGACTTGGTGACCCCACCTCGAAGAGCTGGGGGATGATGATAAATTACGCGACGAGTTTTCGTTCGATATATTTTACTCCGTACTGGCAGTGGTGGCTTCTTCCGCCCCTTTTCATGCTGATATTTCTTCTTTTATGCCTTGCCTTCATAAGCAGGGATATGGAGCGTGTCCTTGACCCGAAGCTGTTGAGAAAAACAGGGGGGAAGAGCTGATTTATGCTTTCGGTTAAAGGCCTTGAGTGCACGTACATGGCAGGAGATAGTTCCGTAAAGGCTGTTGACGGTGTATCCCTGGAGTTAAAAGAGGGTGATGTCCTTGGAATCGTCGGTGAATCCGGAAGCGGAAAGACCACGCTTGCACTTGGGATTATGGGGCTTCTTCCCGAAAATACTGAGGTTTCGGGTGAAATACTGTATGAAGGCAGTATGATTTCAGGTATTTCCGAACCTGAAATGGACAGGTTCCGCTGGAAAGAGATTGCAATGGTCTTCCAGAACGCACTTGAGATATTAAATCCTGTCATGAAAACAGGGCCGCAGGTTATTGAGCCGATGATAAAACACCTTCAAATTTCCCGTGATGAGGCTGAATACAGGTGTGCATCCCTGTTTGAGGCCGTCGGACTTGAACCATCGTGGATGAACTCATACCCGCACCAGCTTTCGGGAGGAATGAGGCAGAGGGTGCTTCTCGCAATGGCCATTTCCTGCAGGCCGAAGCTTCTTATCCTTGACGAGGTGACATCGGCTCTTGATGCGTTTGCAAGAAAGGAAATACGCGACCTTCTGATGAAGCTTAAGAACGAATTCAGCTACACAATGATTGTCATATCGCATGACATCACTTTTGTGTCGTCTGTTGCATCAGACATTGCCGTTATGTACGCCGGAAGAGTCGTCGAGAGCGGGCCTGCACGTGAGGTGATAGTCTCTCCCTGTCATCCTTATACGAGGGGGCTTGTGAACTCGACTCCTGACATATTCATCTACAAGGACCTGTGGGGGATTCCGGGAGACTCTTTGTATGGCACGGAGTCTTCGGGCTGCCCGTTTTCGCCACGCTGCACCCAGAAGACAAAGGAATGCGGGTTGTCAAAGCCTGAACTCTGCGAATGCGGAAAAGGCCGCATGATAGCGTGCCACAGGGGCGGAATCATCACTCTCCTTGAGGCTGAAAACCTTGAATTCAAATACTCTCTGCCTGGCAAAAAGGAGCTTTTGGCAGTCGGCGGTGTCTCCGTTGATGTGAAGGAGGGTGAGGTCTTTGCTGTCGTCGGGCAGACGGGCAGCGGGAAGTCTACCCTGGCCCATATGCTTGCGGGAGTGGAAAAGCCGTTTTCAGGCAGCGTTAAGTTTCGGGGAAAGCCCCTTCTGCCAGGTGGGTGCGGTTCCTGTTTTGACGGTGTCCAGATAGTTTTCCAGGACCCTTTCAGCGCCACAAGCAGCAGGTTTACCGTCCTTGACGCCGTAAAAGAGCCTCTTGACATAAATAAAATCGGGTCTTCTGCGGACAGGGTAAAAATGGTCTCAGAAGCCCTTTCACTTGTAAGGCTTCCTTCTGACGATTTCTTTGTGAAAAAATACTGCGGCGAGCTTTCCGGGGGCCAGAGGCAGAGGGTTGCCCTTGCACGTGCGATGGTCATGAGGCCGAAGCTTCTGATTGCAGACGAGATAACATCGGCACTTGACGTTTCGACTTCTGCAAACGTAATGAGACTTTTGAAGGGACTCCAGAACAGGCGTGGTTTTGCGATGATCTACATCTCGCACGACCTTGCTCTTACCTTAAAGATTGCAGACAGGATTGCTGTAATGAAGTCAGGAAAGATTGTCGAGGCGGGAAACGCCCATGACATTATGCTTTCCCCCGGAAACGAATACACAAAAAAACTTGTAGGGTCAAGAATGGGTTTATGCTGCCATTCGCACTGAATATAACCTTTTTTCAGGGGCCGGGACGTCTTTTTTATTTTTATGTTCCTGTTAAATATATGCGTTTAACCGGTTCTTAAGGCAATTAAATAAGATAATGATTTAATAGTGTAACACTAAATTTTAATAAAGAAGTGTTTTATTATGAAAATGGTAATCTGCGGCAAAGGCGGGAGCGGAAAGAGCACAATCGTCTCCCTTCTTGCAGGAGAATATATTAAGGAAGGACGAAAGGTTCTTGTAGTTGACACAGACGAGTCAAACGCCGGTCTCAACCGGATTTTGGGGATGCAGCCCCCGAAAGACCTTATGGAGTATTTCGGCGGCAAAAGAGAGATGATGGACGGTTTAAGGAAATCCGAGAAGGAGGGACAGGAAGTCTCCATGTGCAACTGGACGATTGATGAAATTCCTGGAGGTTATATTACAAAAAAAGGCAGCCTCGGACTTGTTGCAATCGGAAAAATCCACGAACCCGGCGAAGGGTGTGCATGCCCGATGGGGGTTTTGTCCAAGAAGTTCTTGTCAGACCTTAAAACCGAAGACGACGAAGTCGTGATAATCGACACTGAAGCCGGAATAGAGCATTTCGGAAGGGGTGTAGACGGTGTCTGCGACGTGATTCTTATGGTCGTTGACCCGTCATACGAGTCCCTGCGTCTTTCAAAGGATGTAAAGAGGATGTCGGGCGTCATTGACCTCCCCCTGTATTATATCCTCAACAAGACAGACGATACGACTTCGGGGTATCTGAGGGACAATATCGACGACAAGGAAAAGATTATCGCCGAGTTTAAGCAGAACCCTGAAATTCTTTCGGCAGGACTTCTTGGAAAAGAGGTCGAAGCCAGTGTGCCTGCCGTTTTTGACATCATAAAAAAGCTGGGTGCGCAGGCATAATTTAAAGACTGAATAACCATTTTTTTTGAAAAATTCTGATTATTTTTTTATTTTTGCGGATATTTCATCTGAAAAATGCCGTTTCTGGGATCACCCTGTGTAAACAGCTTCGATCAGGTCTGGAAAGCCAGGTTGGTTATTTTTTCTAACCTAACTAAAATAAATTTGTATTCCTAAGATCATATAATAATTATATATTCCATTCGCCCTGTAAAGTAGATCTCTGTGTAATCTTTTGCAATTTCTGTTATCTGCTGAAATATCAAAAATTTCTGCTTGTGTTAACAATAAATTAACTGTTATGTATAATAAAATCAAATCATAAAATTTAAACTTAAGTGATTTTTAATAATAAAATTAAATTATGTATTACTCTATACATAATTAATTCAACATTGTTATCAGAATTCACATTTTGGAAGGTCTGGTATTTTATGCATTTTATGAAAAGAGGATTGGACGAAAGAGGAGTATCACCTGTTGTCGGCGTCATGCTGATGCTGGTGGTTACTATAATTATTGCCGCTGTTGTAAGCGGTTTTGCCGGAGGGATGATGGGCAGCAATCAGAAGGCTCCTTCCCTCAGCATGGATATCAAAATATCCAATACCGGCAGTTGGGTAGGAAGCGGATTTACCGCAACAGTTCTTGGAGTAAGTGAGCCTATCTCCACAAATGACCTGAAAATTATCACTTCCTGGTCAACAAAGAAAGATGGTAAAACGGTTGTAGGTGGATCAACAGTCACTCCGGGAGTAACCAAACGCATTGCCGGTGACGGCCTGAACGTTGGATTGGGTGCTCCGTTTGGCTTTGGAAACGGTATAGACGGGACGAGTAATGTAACGTATCCCTACACTGTGGATCAGGATTTCGGCAACTTTACTCTGATACAGGGGACGGGTCTTCTTGCAATTCCGGCAGGAGCAAAAGAAGGTGACGATGATGCAGTAGGCGGCCTGGTCACTCAGAATAGTGGTTCAGGGTATGGTATTCCGAATGAATTCAATTACACTTCCGGTGAAGACAAGAGAATGGACGCTGCTGAGTATGTTCTTGGTGAAGGATGGGAAGCACTCCGTTCGGGAGACAAGGTTCAGGTGAATTTTGTCTACATGCCGACAGGCAAAGTGATCCTCAGCAAAGAGGTCGGTGTTACGGAGGGATAAGAAGATGAAGTCAGAAAAATTACTTAAATCCGAGTCTGATGCGGTGTCTCCTGTTGTCGGTGTCATGCTTATGCTGGTTGTGACAATTATCATTGCGGCAGTTGTAAGCGGGTTTGCCGGGGGTATAATGACAAGCTCTGATAAGACACCCCAGGCAACGATAAAGGGTACATTCAGCCTGTCAGACGGGATGCGTATAACCCATACCGGTGGAGACCCCATTGCTATGCATAAAGTTGTATTTGGAATCTATGACGGAGAGACATTTGGTCCTGATGTTGATACAGTAACTAAACAGACACTCAACAAGTCGACTATGACATACTACAACGCTGACGGAAAAGTTGAGGATGTTATGGGACCGAGCGGTTCTTACAATATGACTTCTTTTGTGGCAGGTAGTTCTATTTACATCGGTGAAAGATATTGTGCCCCGGATTATCTCCAGCCGGGAATATGTCCTGATGGTTATGACTATGATAATGACAAGTCGCAGTACCATAATGACAAGTACAAAAACCGCTGGTCCCTGTGTTTGTATAATGTAAACAACATAGGCAGGGATTTTGTTCTTACAGTAAGTGATACGAGCGGAAACCTGATAGCAAAAACGAAGGTAACGGTGACTTCCTGAGGTGATTTGTCATGAAAAAAAATGTTTCAGCATATAATATTGGCATAAAATCAAAGTTCGAAAATGACTCGGCGGTGTCTCCTGTTGTCGGAGTTATGCTTATGCTTGTCGTGACAATAATCATCGCTGCGGCAGTAAGTGGTTTTGCGGGATCACTGCTTGACACTACGGAAAAGGCGCCGAGCCTGACTATGGATGTGAAAATTGTCAATAACGGATACTGGCCGGGGACTTACTTCACTGCAACTGTTACCGGTGTGGATTCAGCAATTCCTTCAAGTGATCTGAAGATTACGACGGAATGGAGTGCCACGGATTACACCGACGGAGAGCCTGTCTCGGGAGGTGCGACAGTTATTCCTGGAGTAACCAATACACGCGTTCACTATTCACCTTGGTCTAATGATAATAATGAGGATAACTATTCTTATGTTTCACCTCTGGGTTATGGGACAGGTGTAGGTATGGAGGGTGATCATACGACCGGAGGCGGTCATCATGACGGTACCTTAAACGACTTTGGAAATTATTCGCTTACTACAGGCACAACATTGTGGGCACAGCCTTTTGGAAAGAGTTCTTCTCCGGTTTCCGGTGGATACGAGGGTTTTGACGTAGGATACGGGCCTCAAAGCCAGTGGCAATACAGTTATGGCACGTCTACCTGCGTATATTATTCACACTTATCAAGCAGATACTCTAACCAGAGTTCCGGGTTGCAGCACCGTACTGACGCCCAGTTCTATTCCGACAAGCAAACTGACCAGATGCAGGCAGTTCTTGGAAAAGGATGGGAAAATCTCCGTGCAGGAGATGTAGTTACCGTTACGGTAGTCCATACGCCGAGCGGCAAAACGATATGGCAGAAAGATGTTACAGTGGAGGCCTGAAACATGAAGTTTTATGATAGTGTAAACCGTGATTCAGGTGTGTCACCTGTTGTTGCAGTCATGCTTATGCTTGTTGTGACTGTGATTATAGCAGCTGTAGTGAGTGCGTTCGCCGGCAATATGATGACTGCCGACAATTCCGCACCTCAGGCTACAATTTCCGGAACATACAGTCAGTCAAACGGCCTTACAATGACGCATGGCGGTGGTGACAGCCTTGAGATTTCTGACCTTGAAATTCTGGTCAGACCTTCAGAGGAGTTCGGAAACGGTATGAGTAGTTTCGGTTCGAGAAAACTTAACTTTTCGACAATTACAAATGGAAAACAGGTTGACGGCAGCCATATTTACTGGATTGAGCAGCATGGTACTTCAGGTGTTGTGTCATGGCTTCCGGGTGAGACAATGTATGTTATCAATGACGGGGACGCATTGAACGGTGACCTTGCATTAAGTGGTCTTCTTGATTATGATAAAGGTGGTACCTGGCATGGTCATACTTATCCTGCGACAGGAGCTAAAGTTGAACCGTACTACGATGCGTATGATAATTATGACGGCAGCGGTCGTCCTGAAGTTGACGGCTTTAACAACCAGTTCAATATTGGCAAGACAATTACACTTGAAGTCTATGATAAAGAAGGAGATATGATCTCCTCTTACGATATGACAATTCAGCCGTAAATAAGTGAATAGAGGTTGTTTCACTTTAAAAATAACCTCTCTTTTTTCATTTTTAACAGGATAAGAACCATGGACACTAAACCTGATAATTCCTGGAATCTTGAATGCTGGAGCGAATGCTGGAAAGCTGTAACCTCTTTTGTTCAGGAGGAGCAGGATGAAAAAAAACTTGCGGATGCATGGGATAAAAGATGGGATAAACGCCATGAAAGGCCCCCAGGAGATTTTGAAGACGACCATATTAAAAGGTCGACTATCGAAACGATTGATTTTCTGAAAGACTTTGGGTTCGATCCTAAAGGTAAGAAAATCCTTGATATAGGATGCGGTCCGGGTGTACTGACTCTTCCTCTTGCACGGATGGGCGCCGAGGTGACTGCTCTTGATATTTCCCCGGGGGTGCTTGAGCGTCTTTCGAAAACTGCAAAAGAAGAGGGTTTTTCAGTGAGCACATCTGCTGTCTCCTGGTGGTCGGCGGATATTGACAAGCTTGGTTTTAGGGGCAAATATGACCTTGTCATAGCTTCAAGGACGCCTTCGATAAACGATGCTGACACTCTTGAAAAAATGATGGCATGCTCAAAAGATCTCTGTTATTATTCAAGTTTTCTTAATGTCGGAGAAGATAAGGCATTTATGGATATTCAGAAGATGATTTCAGGAGAAGACAACTCAGGCCGGAAAATGCGTAATCATCACGGGGCATATACAATGATATTCCCGTTTATGTACCTGTATTTTTCAGGATATTCACCTGATATAAGGATAAACCGCCCGGGACAAAGAGAAGAAGAATGCGATAAAGCTTCAGAGCGTGCAATAAAGTTCTTTGGGCATGGTCGTTTCCTTGACGATGAAGTAAAAGAAAATATCCGTGATTATTACAGAAATGCTTCGGAAAACGGAATTTACAAGCCAAAATCTTCCGGGTGTCACGGAATGATGATCTGGAGGACAAAAAAGGTATGAAGCCAGCTTATTTAGTGAAAAATCTTGCTATTGTGACTGTATTTTCTTTTATTTTGATCTCAGGATGCACTGAAGTGACTCAGCCCGTCCAGAACAACAGTTCAGGTTTTGTAAATATTACTGACGGATTTGGCCGTGAGGTTACAGTCCCGTCTGAAATTAACAGTGTTATATGCACAGGAAGTTCAGGTGTAAGATATATTGTATATCTTGATGCTGCGGACCTGCTGGCAGGTGTTTCAAGCGGTGAACAGACAAATGATACGTCTTCGCATGAGACAAGACCTTATAAGATAGCAAATCCTCAGTTTGCAGACCTTCCGACTATAGGATCTTCTAAGACCGGTGAAAATCTTGAACAGATTATGACGCTGAATCCTCAGGTCCTGTTTATGGCAGGTTATACCAGTACCAGCCTCAATGACTCTCCTGGAACGGTGTCTGATGCTGACATAATGCAGAAAAAGACTAATATTCCTGTAATATCCGCCCCAACCGGATCTCTTCTGACCGAAGAAGGCAGAGAACAGATGTACTCCACATTCCGTTTGATGGGAGATGTTTTTAACAGGACTGAGCGTGCCGGGGAGCTTGTGGACTATATTAAGTTGTCAATATCTGATCTTGAAGAGAGAACCAAAAATATTACTGATTCGGAGCAGAAAACCGCTTATATAGGAGGTCTTTCACACAGCGGTCCTCATGGCATAACGTCTTCCCAGCCGAATTACCCCCCGTTCGAATGGGTCCATGTAAAAAATATTGCAGGTGATTATGATCTCAACTACGTGGAATACTCAAAGGAGTCTTTATTGTATACCGATCCTGATTATATCTTTATAGACGCTGGAACATTAAACCTAATGGATGAAACAGGTGCATTTCAGGATATAAGGAGTAATACGTTCTCTGATATGAAAGCAGTGAAAAACGGTGATGTCTACAGCGTTTTGCCTTACAATCATGCAGGAAATAATCTTGAAACAGTTCTTGCTGACGCTTATTACATAGGAAAAGTCGTCTACCCTGGCAGGTTCAGCGACATAGATCCGGTAAAAAAAGCCGATGAAATCTATATGATGTTTGAAGGAAAGCCTGTCTTTGATAAGCTGAATGCAAACTGTAACGGACTTGGACTTAAAAAGGTAAATCTCACATGATTTTTCTGCATTGATTATGTGAAGAAAAATTATAATTCCATTTGAAATAAATTTATTTTTTCAACGAATTTGTTTTGGAATTTTAAGTTTTTAATAAATAAAAATTGTAATCCTTAATTATTTTTATATATTAACCTCTTTGAGCTGTTTTCACTGTGCGGTATGATCTAAATGGGATATGAAATCAATTTAGTAATACTTTTAATAGTAAACATAATAATTATTGGTTTGGTTTATTGTTGCGAATATGATTTTTCTTCAAAAGCCGCTTTCCGCCGAATGTCAGTGAACCAGCAGAATCCGTAAATTAGTCCTGAATTCATTCGCAGTTTAATGGACAGGTCCATTAACAACTGGTTGGTAATTCGTGAACTCATTGCCCGCGTGATGGATTTGGAAAATTATTACGGATTTATGTGATTTTCAGGAAGGGAAGCACTTTTTTCATGAAGATGTCTGTTCTGATGATTAAACGGAGGAAAAATGAGGACTGGTTATTTAAAACTTATTTCAGGTGTAGTGCTTTTATGCCTGCTTATAATGCCGGCGATGGCCGATGCCACGGATGATTATGTATTGGAGCAGCTCGGAGAGCGTGCCGCAATCCTTGCTATGGACGAACTTGATTTCGGCTACGGTGACCCTGACGTTCTTGTACTGACAAACGCCGGAAGGGCGGTTGTAGACGGAAATCCTACAAATAAGGTGCTTTCAGGCATAACGAACGTATCCGGGCTTTCAAACGGGGATGCGGATATGTATTCGATAAACCGCGGAGACTGGAAGGCGCTCTGGATTTATTTCTACAACAAAGATACTGGAAAGGGGCTTTATCTGGTCCCCGGTGACGACTATTACACGATGACGAAGGGACAGATAATGGACCTGCCTTTAGATGACACTTTTTCGACCGCAGACCTTGTCACAGGCGACATCTACATGATGCTCGCGGACACTGACGACGGCAATGCAACGGAAGAGGCTCTCGGGAGCAATGCGTTTTCGCTTCTTTCCCTGTCAAACTCATGGGCATACGGTGCACCGTATGACCTGATGACTGTCGCATCACTTCACAACCACTTATGCCCCGGTGTCCTCGGAGGCTACGTCCCTGCAAAATATGTTGAGGAGAAACTCCCTGCCGAAGAGTCGGATTCATATACGGCTGTATTTACATCGGCTTCATGCAAGCTTGACGCATTCCCTGTAATGTGGGACCTGACTCCCGGAAAAAAGAACCTTGCAGTAGTGTCAGAAGGGTTCACAGAAGACTCGCAGGAGGCTTTTAAAGCTAAATACGGCACAAGCCCGGCAGGAGTCTTTGTCAGGTGGAACAGCGGGGAAAATTACGGTGACGGGATAGTTATAGCTTCTCTTCCGTCGACATCGCCGCCCTACGAGGGGCCTTCATGGGGTTCAAAAATCTACGGTTCTGTTGAAAAAGTAAAGGACCTTGACGACCTCGACAGCCTCTACACCACCATCTATGAGTTTAAGGTCAATGGCAGCCGGCTTTCCGAACTCAAAGACCCTGAAAACAACCCTTATGAAGTCATAGGGATGATTTAAACACCTTTTTTACTATATATTGCAAACCCCCGAAAAGCCTGACGCAGATTATTATGACTGTCTCTGGTTTTATTACGGTATTTGCCATTTAAAAGTGGAGATCTCTTCATCAGCTATACATTTTGGTGTGACCGTTTTGAGCATTCGGATGAACTGCCGGATATAAAATATTATAAATATTGGATGAAAATTCATTTAATAATACTTTTAATAATCAAAGTAATAATAGATCTCCTGTTAAACATTAAAAAATATGACCGTTTCCCCGTGCCCTGCAGAGAATGCCTGATAAAGGCATGCTTCGGTTCTTAAAACCATGCATTCAACAGGTTTGAGGTCTTTTTCTGACGTTTACCGGCAGCCGGTAAAGGCGCAATTGTAAATGTCAGGAAACATCCGGGCAGCACTTTATGGTATGAATGTCTGCCTGAACAGGAAAAATCTGCAGGGCCTGAAAAGGATAAAACAGGCGTATTTTAACTTTGGATTTCTTGGGAGGTTTTGAATGGATAATAACGACAACCTGGAAAAATGGGTGGAGTGCTGGAAGGACAATTCAAAAGGTATGCAGGGTCTTTTCAATGAAAACCGCACGGCTGAGAGGTGGAACAAAATGTCGGAAAATTACGGCAGGGACCATATGGGAGACGAATCCGAAAGACACCGTGAAAGGACTGATGGGATATTCGGTTTCCTTAAGGATGCGGGATTTAACCCTGAAGGTGCAAAAGTCCTTGACGTAGGCTGCGGTCCTGGGCCCCTTTCCATACCTCTTGCAAAGGCGGGTGCCAGTGTTACGGCGGTCGATATCGCATCCGGGATGCTTCAGAGGCTCAGGCAGGAGGCGGAAGAAGAAAATCTTTTGATAGACTCAAGAGAGCTTTCATGGTGGAGTGCGGATATCGACGAACTCGGTTTCCGGAAGAATTTCGACCTTGTAATTGCATCGATGACACCTGCTGTCAACGGTCTCGAAAGCTT
Source organism: Methanomicrobium sp. W14 (assembly GCF_017875315.1). Lineage (NCBI taxonomy): Archaea > Methanobacteriati > Methanobacteriota > Methanomicrobia > Methanomicrobiales > Methanomicrobiaceae > Methanomicrobium > Methanomicrobium sp. W14. The sequence goes on along the minus strand of NZ_JAGGMM010000003.1, from coordinate 483,870 downwards.
TGAAAAAATGATGGCATGCTCCAAAAATCTGTGCTATTACAGCAACTTCGCCGGAGGGGGCAGACCCGAAGAGGATGGGTTTCACAGTCTCATACAGAGTTTAATCCAGCAGCAGCCAAAACCGGAGGAAGAAAATAAAAAAATGCCCTCGCACCGTTTTCATCCCGGAAACGGTCTGTATTACCCGTTCATGTACCTCTACCTGTCGGGGTACAGGCCGTCTGTAAAGATAAACTCTTTCGGGCATAAAGAAGGGATAAAATGGGAGGACGCGGCTCTTCGTACTATAGAGCGCTTAAGTCGTGAGCACACCCTTGATGATGCGGCAAAAGGCAAAATAAATGATTATTTCAGAAATTCGGCCAAAGACGGAATCTGCCCGCCAAAGCAGGGTATGTACACCGGTATGATGGTGTGGAAGGTATGAAGAGAAATCTTGTACCGGAAAACCATGCCCGGAAAATAAATTCAGAGGAAGGGGCTTTTTATGACCGGATTTGAGAATACTCTGACTTTTTTTAAGACAGGTCTTATCCTGCTGGCAACATCAGTTATTCTTGCAGCCACTGTTGCAACCTCCGGGTGTACAGCGGCAGGAGGCGGGTACAGCTACAGTGGGGATGTGAACTCCTCGGTTTCAATAAACGACAGCTACGGGCGGGAAGTTATCATCCCCTCCGAACTTGACACCATAGTGTGTTCATCCGGCGGAACGTGTACAAGGTACATCACATATCTTGACTCCTCGGACAAAATTATCGGAATAGAAAGCGGGGAAGACGAAACCGAGACCAGCAGGCCGTATACTCTCGTAAACCCCCGGTTTTCAGACCTGCCCGTAATCAGTACCAGAGGTGACGGTACAAATCTCGAACAGGTGATGCTGTTAAACCCTCAGGTCATATTTATGGCCGGGAATTCTGTCATGAATGAGTCCGGCCAGACGACATCTTCAGCGGATATCATGCAGCAAAAGACCAATATTCCCGTAGTGGCATTTTCTCCGGGGTCATTCAGGGACGATGAAGGGCTTGAGGAGATGTTTTCAGGGCTGAGGGTTCTTGGAGAGGCCCTTTCAAAAGAGGACCGTGCCGAAGAATTAATTTCATACATTAAGTCCTGCAAAGACGACCTGCAGGAAAGAACCGCAAATCTTTCCGAATCCGAAAGAAAAACCGCCTATATAGGAGGGCTCTCTTTTGGAGGAGCACACGGACTTATGTCGACGAGTTCGCAGTATGTTCCTTTATCGTGGTGCAATGTGGAGAATATTGCTAATATTACGGACATGTACAGTACCGAGTTTTCAAAGGAATCCCTGTTATATGCCGATCCCGATTATATATTCATAGATGCCGGGACCCTTGGCGTTGAGGACGAAATAGGGGGTTTTCAGGATATAAAAAGTGCAGCCTTTTCTGATATGAAGGCAGTGCAAAACGGTGACGTATACGCGACCCTTCCGTACAACTATCGTGCGACCAACTATGCTACAGTCATTGCGGACGCGTATTTCATAGGAAAGACCGTTTATCCCGAAAGGTTCTCGGATGTCGACCCTGAAGAGAAGGCCAATGAGATATTCACAGAGTTCGTTGGCGAACCTGTCTTTGACAGGTTGAATACTATCTGCAACAACCAGGGATTTGAGAAGGTTTCCCTCAAATAAATTTTTGATCTTTGGTCCGGTAAAAACTAAAAAACGGCCTTTCTGAAGTTCATAGGGACAGTTCAAATAATATTTTTTATACTGTTTTTCTTCCTGAGAAGGCGGGATTTCTTCAGGCGTTTGGAATTTAGAAGGTTTATGCAAAAAGAGCAGGCCGAAAAATTCACATGTAGGGAGTCAGTCCCTCAAAAAACGCAAAAAAGCCGATTAAAAGAAGCACTGCACCCATAATGAACCTTAAAACTCTCCTGTTTTTCTTCCTGAACAGATCTGCGGCAAGGGAAGTCGTCCCGAATGATACAAGAAGGACAATTGCCGCAAGCGGAAGGACAAACATCAGGTTATAGAGTACAAGGTACAAAAATCCCCTTCCAAAAGCAACGGAGGAAGACAAAAGGCCAAGGACCGCAAGATATATCCCTCCGGTGCACGGAAGCTCAAAGCCTCCCGCAAGAATCCCGAGAACAAAAGCTCCGGGAACAGTCGCCTTTTTAGCCCTTTCCGCAATTATTCCCTTTGTAAATTCAGGAACCCTTAAAGAAACCGCCGCTTTTTCGGATATGCCCTCGTATAAACTGATAATTCCCGCAACCACCGCAATCAGCCCCGCAGCTACCGAAAAAGGACCTGCAAATCCCGACACCGAAACTGCACTCATTATTCCAAGTCCTGCAAGAATATATATGATGTAGACTCCGGCAATGTATGAAAAGCCCGTTAAAATCACAAACTTCTTTGAACCGGCCTTGTTCAGGGAAATAAGGAGGAATATCAGAACCGCAAATGCACAGGGGTTGATTCCGTCGAGAAGACCTGCAAGGCATACAAGGCCTGCGTCAAGGTAATGGCCGTTTTCTCCGTTTTTTTCATCCGGTAAAGCGTATCCCGTGGAATTGTCTTCAGGCTCTTTTTTCCATCTCTTCTCATATGAAAGGTCAGGTATCAGTCCCTCTTTCAGTCCTTCAAAGACTTCGGTGATGTTCGAATTTATTTCGCTATAGCCTTCAAGCGCTACTGTGTCGCCTGTATAAATTATCGGATAGCCCGGGTACGAAAGACCGTATTTATCGGCGAAGTCATAGAAAATCGTAAGGTTCTCGTCAGACAGCTCAACGTCATAGTAATAAACGGTTAAATCCGGGTATTTCTCTGCGGCCTCTTTTATAACCGGCATTGTCCTATGGCATGCACTGCAGTGGCTGCCGTAGAAGAAGTACACAGATGTGTTTGAAAACGTGAAGTTGTCATCATTTTTAAGGCAGTCCTGCCCTTTCAGGCTGTCGCCGGCGTACACCTGGAACACGGCAGCGGATAAAACGAATACTGCAAGAAGAACTTTGGATATCATATTTCTGGTGGTCACAGCAAAAAACCGGCAAACATTTTGTTTAATTGTTAATATTTAATCTCTAAAAAATATTATCTAAATGTCTTTTTAAAGGTGTTTTGAAAAGCCAGCACAAAGGTGAGCCTTAGCAATTAACCGAATGTAATTAATTAACCTTTTACCATTTACAGAAAAGTCTTTTTTTCGGTTATCTTTTTACACAAATTTTGGGATATGCAAAAAATGTCCGCCTGGCTGATTATATAACTAAAAAAACCTGAAGATTCATTTAGTAATACTTTTAATGGCCAACGTAATAATGTACCTCCTGTACGGCGTCGGATATTACGATAGACCTCTTGTCTCCTGCAAAAAAACCCTACGGCAGGTAGCGTGAATTCCTGTATCTCTAAGTTATGGCGATTTTGCCATGGGCGTTCTGAAAGTCAGATTTAAAGGGTTATATCAGATATTCCCGTAAAAATCAGAAAAGAGGTTTTTGGCCTGAATTTTTTGGTATTCATAATAAACAAAGTGCATAAGGCCTGAAAATGCAGGTCCTAAAAAAGGGAATCCGTATATTCCGGCTCATAATTTTAGAGGAGAATCCGAATGTGCAACAATGAAAATCTTGATAACTGGACTGAATGCTGGAAAAAGAATTCAAAACAGATGCATGGTCTGTTTGATGAAAACCGCACTGCCGAGATGTGGAACAAACGCTCTGCAACTTTCGGGAAGGGAAGAGGAGACAAAGACGACTCCGGGAACAAAAGGACGGAAGAAATTTTCAGGCTTCTTGAAAACGCAGGATTTAACCCAAAAGGTGCAAAAGTCCTTGATATAGGATGCGGTCCGGGAACTCTGTCCATACCGCTGGCAAAGAAGGGGGCCAGTGTTACGGCCGTTGATATAGCGTCCGGGATGCTTGACAGGCTTAAAAAAACCGCTGAGGATGAGAAGCTCTCTATAGATGCAAGGGAGCTTTCCTGGTGGACTGCCGATATAGACGAACTGGGCTTTCGGAAGAGTTTCGACCTTGTTATCGCGTCAATGACCCCGGGGATAAACGGCATCGAAAGTTTTGAAAAGATGATTGACTGCTCAGACGGACTCTGCTACTACAGCAATTTCGTCAGTACGGGAAAAGACCCTGCACGCGAGGAGATAGGAAAGCTTCTCGAAGAAAAAGGGTTTGAGGCGAAAGACAAGCACGGCGTCCCTCACGGCCACGGAAACGGTCTGATTTATCCGTTTATGTACCTTTACCTTGCCGGCTTCAGGCCGGATGTGAGGATTCTTTCATCCAGGCATATGATGAAGCGCAGCTGGACCGAAGCGGCCGATATGACGATAGAAATGATGGACCGCGACGAAAAGCTTGGAGACGCTGAAAAGGACATAATAAGAAACTACTTCAGAAACGCGTCCGAAGACGGTCTTTACGGCCCGAAATCGGTTACATATACCGGGATGATGGTCTGGAACGTGAACGGGAGGAAGGCATGACGCAGGAGGACAACCTGGACAGCTGGAGCAGGCTGTGGGAGGAGACCACCACAGAGGTTCATGATGACGATGACGAGACCAAAACAGCCGTGATGTGGAACAAAATATGGGATAAGCGTTCCAAAAATTCCGAAAAAAGTCACGGTGACGATAAAATTCTGAAGAAAAGTGCCGAAGAAACGGTACAGTTTCTGAAGGAAAACGGTTTCTGCATCAAAGGCTCGTCAGTACTTGATATAGGCTGCGGAATGGGCGCTCTTTCACTGCCGCTTGCAAGGGAGGGTGCAGCTGTAACTGCACTTGATATCTCCGCTACTTCTCTTGAAAAGATAAAAGAGACCGCAGAGAAAGAGGGTCTGTCTGTAGATACGACGGAATGCTCGTGGTGGACGGCCGATATCGACAAACTGGGATTCAGAAGGAATTTTGACCTTGTGATAGCGTCAAGGACGGCCTCTGTAAATGACACCAAAAGCTTTGAAAAGATGATTGCATGCTCAAAAAACATGTGCTATTACTCAAGCTTTCTCAGTTTTGCTGACGATGAGGACTTCAGGAAAATCTGCATGACCGTATTTGGGGGGATTCGGGAAAACGACAGGACTGCCAAAATTCATCATGCGTACAACATGTTTTTTCCCCTGATGCACCTCTACTTCTCGGGTATTGAGCCCGTAGTAAAAATAGACGGTTTCGGAAGAAACGTTGAGATGCCTTTTGAAAAAGCGGCTGAAGCTGCTATAATGCACCTTTCGCGGGACCATGAGCCTGACGAGAGTGCAAAAGAAAAAATCTTTTCATATTACAGGGAAGTCTCCGTTAACGGGATGTACAAAGCACCTTCACGCGGGTGCCACGGGATGATGGTGTGGAGAGTCATTTAGTCTGTTAAATGCATTTTCGCGAAGAAATTGTGTGATATTATCATTTTTTATTGTTTCTCTTTTTTTCTTTTACACCTTTTCTAAAAATCTGTAATCTATGTTTTTTTAATTGATTAGATCCTGAAAAACGGTTAAATCTGTTTTGGCCGGATACCTGTCTGTAGCCTTGTTATACAAAATAGCAAATCAAAAGTGTTAAAATTATTAATATTTTACATAATATGAATGAACTTTAAATTATTGTATAATACTATTTTTGCCAGTGTAATATCCGCAGGGTGGAGGTGTCTTTAAGTGGATATTTTTGAGGCTGTACTGCTGATTCTGGTGATAATTGTCGTAGTGTTCCTGTCCGTAAAGGTGACACGCCAGTATGAGCGTGCCGTAATATTCAGGTTAGGAAAGCTTGTCGGCCAGAGAGGCCCCGGAATATTCCCTGTCTTTTTTCCGACCGACAGGATTGTAAGGGTAGACCTCCGAGTAAGGCAGCTTGACGTTCCGAAGCAGACGATAATAACAAAGGACAACATAAGTGTCGACGTCGACGCCATAATCTATTACCATGTAACAGATGCGTGCCAGGCGATAGTGGAGGTTGAGGACTACGAGGCTGCAACGGCACTCATTGCCCAGACGACGCTTCGTGACATCCTCGGCCAGAACGAACTTGATACGATTCTTTCTGACAGGGACTCTTTAAACCGTGAGATACACACCGAAATCGAGAACGTGACAAGCCCCTGGGGAATTAAAGTGGATATCGTAACAATCCGCGACGTATCTGTTCCTGAAAATATGCTGCGTGCAATCGCACGTCAGGCTGAGGCAGAAAGAGAGAAAAGAGCACGCATAATCCTTGCTGAAGGTGAATATCAGGCGTCTGAGCGTATGTGCGAGGCAGCAGGTCTCTATGACAAAACACCTTCTGCAATGAAGCTTCGCGAGTTCCAGACACTGACCGAGATAGCAAAGGAGAGAAACCTTATTGTAGTCACTTCCGGTGTCGGGAATGCAGATAGCATTGCAACCACTGTCGGCTGCACAAAGGCGATGGAGCGGTGAGGGAATACAGGATGAGGCGTAGTCCTGTCCCGAGAAAGGTTCCTGCTACAGGACGGACCAGGACCGGAAAGGTAAGTGAAGTAGAAAAAGAACACTCGTTGTCGGTATGGAAGAAGCTTCTCTTTCTTCTCGCTGTGGTGCTGATTATAGTCATTGCCTCGGGTTTTATCATAACGATAGGCCCGATGCCGATAACGGTGACTGAAGTCTATTCCATAATAATAGACAGGGTTGTGCCGGGCTTTTGTGAGGTCACAAAAGCCATGGAAAATACTGTCTGGGAAATACGCCTTCCGCGGGTTGCAGGTGACATTATTGTAGGTCTCGGTCTCGGCATATGCGGCTGCGTAATGCAGGCCGTTCTCAAAAACCCTCTTGCAAGTCCGTTTACACTCGGAATATCCTCAGGTGCACAGTTCGGGGTGTCGGTTGCAGCCGTATTTGGGATAACGTTTCTTGGCGGGCCTTATTTTCTCATAGGTAACGCTTTTGTATGTGCACTCGTGTGTTCTGCGGTCATAATCTGCCTTTCGGGACTTAAGGGGGCTACTTCCGAGATGCTTGTCCTCGCAGGAATTGCAGTAAATTATTTATTTCAGGCATTGAACCAGCTTTTCAGCTTTGTAGCAAGCGAAGAGCAGCAGGAGGTCATGAACATGTGGGGAATGGGAGGACTGTCCGACTTAAACTGGAACAGTATAGGTATTCTTGCCGGCGTAACCATAATTTGCCTGCCTCTCCTGTACATGAAAGCCTGGGACCTGAACCTTATGACGGCAGGAGACGAAAGTGCAAAAAGTATGGGTGTTGATGCAGGTTTTACACGCATTTACATCATGGTGGTCTCAAGCCTTTATGTCGCGGTTATTGTGGCGTTTATCGGGGTCCTGGGATTTATAGGCCTTGTAGCGCCTCACATGGGGCGTATGATCCTTGGCTCTGACCACAGGTACATGATCCCCGCTGCAGGAGGTCTGGGGGCGCTGATACTTCTCATAGCGGATGCAGTCTCTGTGCACCTGTTATCGCCGATAATAATTCCGACAGGTGTTACGATGTCGATAATCGGAGTTCCGTTCTTCCTGTATCTAATCCTCCGCGGAAGAAAAAAGGAGTACTGGACATGATAATAAAACTCTCTGTCAAAAACCTTCACTTCAGTTATGACAGCGAAGATATTCTCAACGGAATTTCTCTTAACGTGACCGACGGAAGGGTCGTAAGCCTTCTTGGTCCCAACGGCTCGGGAAAATCGACGTTTCTCAAATGCATCGACAGGATTCTTGAACCGCAGGCGGGAAAGGTGCTTGTCGACCGCCAGGACCTTCTTAAAATGGGGAGGATGGACATTGCAAAGACCATAGCTTACGTCCCCCAGAACTCGATAAGGTCTTTTCCGAACAGTGTTTTTGACGTAGTCCTTATGGGGAGAAGGCCCTATCTCGGGTGGCGTGAGGATGTGTCTGACGAAGATGAGGTATGGAGTGTTTTAAGGCTTCTTGGAATTGAAAACCTTGCAATGTCGTCTTTTACGGAACTTTCCGGAGGCCAGCAGCAGAAGGTCCTTATCGCCCGTGCACTCGTCCAGAACACAGGTCTTATTCTCCTGGACGAACCCACGAGCAATCTTGACCTGTGGCACCAGATAGACGTAATGGAAGTCATCCGCTCTCTTGTCAAAAAGAAGAGGCTTACGGCGATTATCGCTATACATGACCTGAATATGGCTGCAAAATATTCGGACGTCGTTGTCATGATGAAGAGGGGCAGGATTGTTGCGGCAGGCGACCCCGAAAGCGTCATAAATTCTGAAAATATTGAAAAAGTATACGGGGTAAAGGCAAACGTAAAGCGTTCGGACGACTTTTTGTATATAGTCCCGCTTGAAAGGATTCCGGTAAAGGCCGGACGGTAACAAGAAAGACCTGTCAATATGACTTTTTTTTCAGTCTGAGCCAAAATAAAACAATTTTTGCATTAAAACCCTGTTTTTTAAAACCCGTTTAATTTTGATGCTTTTTGTAAAGATTTCTGTTTTATGCAGAATATGATTGTTGGGAATTATAGATTCATTTAGTAATACTTTTATGTTTATACTTCTTAAGAAAATGATTGTGGATTCTGTGATTTCTCTACTTTTTCCATACCAGGAAACAGTATAATCTGAAATTGTGGAAATCCGGAAATCAAAAATCCGGGTGACAGGAATTCTGTTGACCGGTGTTATTCTGGTTTGAAAAAAATTATACCCGGAATATATCCGGGGTTTTGGAGATAAAATGAAAATTAATTACCTGAAATTGGCGGCAGGCATACTTCTGGTGTGCCTTCTCTTTGCTCCGGTGATGGGTGCATCATCGTCCGGTTCTGACAGATTTAATGATCTTGGACAGCGTGCGGCTTTAATTGCAATGGAAAAGCTTGGATTTTCCTACAATGACCCGGATGTTGTGGCATTGACTGATGCGGGACGCGTAGTAATAGACGGCCGGACTACTGAAGGTGCGGTTTCCGGAATTACGAAGGTGAGTGGTCTTCAGAACGGAAACGGCAATCTTTTCCAGATAAACCGTGCCGAATGGAAACCCTTGTGGTTCTATTTCTATGACAAGGGCACAGGAAAAGGTGTCTACCTTGAGCCTGACACCGCGTTTTACAACATGAGCGAAAGCGATGCCGCCAAGGTTGCGACAACCGCTGCGTTTTCAAAGATTGCATCTGTAACCGGTGACATAAACCTGATGCTTGCAGACACAAACCAGGGCAATGAAACTGAAAAAGCCCTCGGGGGAGAGGCATTTTCGATTCTTTCAATAGCAAACGCCTGGGCGCACGGGGCACCTTACGACCTTATGTATGCGGCGTCTCTTCACAACCATTTCTGCCCCGGTGTTTCGAGCGGGTACATTATATCTGAGTTCGTGCAGGACAGGCTTCCTCTCACCGACGGCACTTCATATGTCGTAGTGTCTTCCCCTACGTGGTGCAAGGAGGACGTCTACGTGACTTTATGGGATATGACGCCCGGAAAGGGAGGTGTCTGCACATCTGTTAACTTTACGTCTGATTCCCAGGCAGTCCTTACTGAAAGTTACGGAACACGTCCTGCCGGGATATTTGTCCTGTGGAACAACACAGAGAAGACAGGAAAAGGCATTGCCGTAGGGTTCAACTTCGACTCTTCGGAGTGGACAGGGCCTTCATGGGGGCAGAAGATATACCAGACTGTTGACATGGTGGAAAACCTTGACAACCCGGAGAAGTACGTGACTGTCATGAAGGAGTTTGACGTGGATTCGGATATGCTCAAAAAGTTTCAAAATCCGCTGAACAACCCGTATGAAGTCTGCGGTATGATGTAAAATGCGGATTTTTCCAAAAAAGGCGTTTAAAACTGGTATAATCCTTTATTAATCTTTTTTTTACACTGTCCTTTTGGTTCAGAGTTCATATTAAATATTACAAAAATAAAAATAAATAGTAATTGGCTGGTTTGTTTTTCGGCGGGACGATTCAGAAGGACTTTTGGTTTTTAAACGGGAGCCCGGATAATTTTTTGTACTGCCTGAAAAACGTTACTTATATGGACATTTGAAGGATAAGGTAATATTATGCTGTCTGATAAAAGAACAGATGCCGTATCGCCGGTTGTAGGGACAATGCTCATGCTTACGCTTGTAATTATTCTTGCGGCCGTCCTCAGCGGATATGCCGGGGGGATTGCCGGAAGCGAAACTAACAGCGGCGGGGACCTCCGGATTACTGCGCATACGACTATTACAAACACAGGCGGTGATGACAGCAGGTTTTTTATAGACGTAATCTCGTGCACTCCCCTGCAGACAAAAAACCTGAAGCTTAAGACTTCGTGGAAGACATACAATAAAACCGGAGAACTGGTGTCAAGTGACACTACGGTTTCTGCAGGTGTGGAGAATTTTGATTATACAGTCGGAAATACCGAAAATAAGGGAGTGGCCCCTGTTGAGAATGACAGCGGGGAGATTTGTGACTTTGGGGATTACGCACTGATGGCCGGCTCAAGAATGGAGGCGTACCCTGCTGAAGAATACAATGATTTTTCATATGAAAGCGGTTTTTCCGGTGACATGATGCAGGCGGTTCTTGGTGATGACTGGAAGAATCTTCAGTCAGGCGACGTTGTTTCCGTTATGTTGATATATGTCCCGACAGGGACGATAGTCTACGACGAAGACGTCTACGTGAATGCAAAAAGCAGATGAAATATCCATTTAAATTCTTTTAAAGTTTTTTTTGTTTTATTTTTGGTTTTTATGTTCATGTAAAACGGCTGATTTCGGCTGAAGCTATCCCTGAGACCTCCTGAAATCCCAGATCGTCAAGTGAATAGTAGCTCCCCTTCGAGTGTTCGGCAACCATTTTGCAGTACCCAAGCTGCATTTTAAGAAAACCACTTCCAGAAGTTTCGGTGTCAATCAGGACAGTATGAATGTCGTTTCTGAATATCTCCTCCGATACTGCCATAAGCTCTTTTTTTATGTCTCCAGAGACTGATTTGTTTGACCTCCCGTCGGATATGCATACGAGAAGAGGAACGATATCGCCGTTTTTCCGCTTTTCCTGCATTAATACATCCATTCCTTTTGAAAGCCCTGCATAAAGGGGCGTCCTTCCGCCGGTCGGGAGTTCTTCAAGGCATTTCTTTGCAAGGTCAACGCTTGAGCACAATGGAAGTATTACCTCCGCGGAGTCACCCCTGAACGCTACAAGCCCGATTTTGTCCCTTTTTTTGTATGAATCGTTAAGCATTGAAAGAATAGCGCCTTTTGTGCTTTCCATCCTTTTTTTTGCACCCATTGAACCGCTTGCATCAACTACGAACATGCACGCGGCGGACGTTTTGCCTGCCCTTTTTTTCTCTCTTAAATCTGACTCAGCTATTGATATTGCAAAGTTTTTCTTTTCTCTTTCCTTCTGGAAAGGTGCGGCGGCACGTATCGTTGCGTCAAACGCGATGTCTGAGGGTTCACCTGATATCCGAAACCCCCTGTACGAACCTCTTTTTGATGTCGTTTCAGACTCCGTTCTCCTGCCCGATACGTTTTTTCGCCGAATTTTATCTTTTTTTACGGATGAGGAGATCTTCGAGGTATCCACAGGTCTTCCTATTGCATAGGTTACGTCAGGTGCATCGCCTTCGTCATTTCCTGAAGGTGAACCGTTTCCTCCTTTTGGGGATTTTTGTTTATCTTTCGGTTCGTCTTCTCCGATTTCATTTTCCCCGGTGTTTTTTGGGGTTTCGGAAGGTTTTTCGCTTTTTTTATCCTGTTCCTCCTTCTCCTTTTCACTCTCGTTTTTTTCGTCCATGACTTCGTTTATCATGTCGTTGTCAAGCTTCGGCTCCTCAAAGGGTTTTTTTCTCATCCTGTGCGGAAGTGCAAGCTGCATGGCCTCTTTTATATCGGAGTCGCTGACTTCTCCTCTTTTGTCGAGTGCCGCTATCGCCTTTGCTGTCCTCATAACGGCAATTTCGGCCCTGTGGGTCGTGATGCCGCAGTTCAGGCAGACTTCTGCTATTTTTCTTATCTGTCCGTCCGAGATGGCAACAAAGGGAAGTATCTCCACTGCATCTTTAATTCTCTCCCTGAGTTCGTCCTGCTTCACTTCATATTCTCCGGCAAACTCCTCCGGGTCTTTTTCAAAGCTTTCTGCGGTTCTTGCTATTTTAAGCCTTGATTCAATGTCTTCTATACCTTCTACCGCGACCTGCAGGCCGAACCTGTCCAGAAGCTGCGGGCGGAGCTCGCCTTCTTCCGGATTCATAGTCCCTATAAGGATGAAGGATGACGGATGCGACAGTGATATTCCCTCTCTTTCCACGACGTTTACTCCCATCGCGGCCGCGTCAAGGAGTATGTCTGCAATGTGGTCGTCAAGGAGGTTTATCTCGTCGACGTAGAGAATTCCCCTGTTTGCATCCGCAAGTATCCCCGGCTCGATTCTCTTCTCGCCCTCCTTAATTGCCTTTTCGATGTCTATAGTCCCTAAAACACGGTCTTCGGTCGCACCGAGGGGGAGCTCTGCAACCCTCACCTTTCTTTTGAACGGCTTCGGTTTTTCCTTCTTTGAGCGGCAGAAATCGCACATCTCCTTTTCGTTTTCAGGATTGCAGCTGTACGGGCAGCCCGCGGAGACGGTTATTTCAGGCAGCACCTCTGCAAGTGCACGTACTGCCGTGGACTTGGCCGTTCCTTTGTCTCCTCTTATCAGGACCCCGCCTATTTTCGGGTTGACTGCGTTTAAAACAAGGGCCTTTTTCATTGTCTCCTGCCCGATTATGGCCGTAAACGGCAGGATGCTTCTTCTTGCTGACGACTGCATTACTGTAAAAGCAGTTGGTTTCCCTTTGGTATTAAGTTTTTATATTATGTTAATACTTAAAATGCGTAAAAATCATATGAGTATGAAAAAAGAAGATTCGATTTAATAAATATGAAATACTGTATGCACCTTCTGGTCTTACTGCCTTTTGTGTTTCTGTTCAGCTATCTCTTTTAGCGTATAAACGTCGACCGCTCCTCCCTGGATTTCACCTTCCGCGTCTCCTCTTCTGTCCTCCATGTCGCCTTCTATGTCCATGTATGCCTCTTTGAGCCTGTCGAGCACATCAGGGTCGGCGTCCCACAAGTCTCTTGCTTCGGCCTCAAGAAGCCGTCTTCCGATCTCCTCAAGAGCCCACGGGTTCTTTTCGGAGAAAAATTTCCTGTTCTCCTCGTCTAAAACGAAAGTTTTCGCAATATCATCAAAGATGGAGTCGTCTACCTCTCCAGTCGTAGCCTCCCAGCCGTAGACGTGAGTTACCCTCTTCGAGATGTCTTCTGCCCCTTTGTAGCCGTGCTTTTTCATCCCGTCTATCCATTTGGGGTTTAAGAGTTTCGTCCTCACGACACGCCTGATTTCGTCTGCAATCGTCCTGATTCCTACTTTGTCCCTGCTCCTGGTATCCCCGTAGTATACGGGAATATCTTTTTCCGAGACCGTTCTTGCAGCGGCTGTAAGCCCCCCGTGGGCGCCGAAGTAGCAGCAGCAACCGAGAAGGTCGTATTCGTCGGTCATCGCGACATTGAACGTCAGGCTTACGGACCTGAGCTGTTTTGTCATGTTCTCCTTTGACTTTTCCCCGAAGTTGTCCCTCCCGTATGCATAGCTGTTCCATTCGAGAAATACGTCGGCGAGATCGGCCTCGTCCTTCCATGCTGACGAGTAGACGGCGAGGTTTACTCCGTTGCCGTAAGTTCCGGGGCTGTTACCGAATATCCTGTCGCTGCACCCGGATTCAAGAGTATGCTTTCTTACGAAGTTTGTCCCGGGAGGTTCGTCCAGTTCAGAGACCGCTTTTACCGCGTCGTCTAAAAGTTCGACGCAGCTGTAGAAGCTGTCCCTCATAATCCCGCCGATTTTTACCGTTATATCGATTCTCGGTCTTTTGAGCTCTTCAGCGGGGATTATTTTAAAGGACTTCACTTTTCCTCCCTTCCACACAGGTTCGACGCCGATTAACTTCATCATCTGCGAGAATACCTCCCCGTCTCCCCACATGATGTCGGTCGAGACCCAGTAGAAGGCGATGTTTTCAGGGTATTCGCCGTTTTCCGTCGTGTATTTGTTCAGGACCTCGTCAGCAAGCCTGTTTCCTATTCTCCAGGCGGCCTTTGTCGGGACCTTGTTCGGGTCAAGCGAGTAGAGGTTTCTTCCTGTCGGCATTATTTCAGGGTTTCCCCTTGTTATAAGGCCGGACGGCCCGGGCTCTATGTATTTACCGTTCAGCCCGTGGAGAAGGGAGCCTATTTCATCAGAATTTTCTATTCTTTCGTTGACCGAACCGGCGTCAGCTATGAAGCGGTCGGCCTTCTCTTTGAGAGAGGGGTTTTTCAAAGGGTCTTTTCCGGTCGCATCCTTTATCGCAGGGTATGGGTCAAGACCGTCCATTACGTCAAGAATGACTTTTTTTGAGAGTTCTTCATCGGCCCTCAGGCGTTCTATGTCATCGCCCGCGGGTCCCCCGAAGGCTTCGGCTGCAAACTCTTTCGGGCCTTCGTTGTAGTTTAAAACGGAGTATATCAGGTCTGCCCTGTCTTCGCCTTCGGGAAGCCTGCCAAAGATATGCATCCCTTTCGGGATTTTGGTCTCGTAGGTCTCGGTTACCACCTTGTGGGCGGCGTCGATTATCTCGTCGAAGGAAGCCTCCATGTACTTCAGGCCCTTCAGGTTTATCGAGTAGGATATTCCCGTCTCTTCAAGGAGGTCTTCTATCGTATGCGTCAGTGCATGTGCACGTGCCCTGTCGGAGTCCTTCGCTCTTTTGTACTCGGATATCTGCTCTTCAAGCTCCTTTAAATTCCCGTAAAGCTCCGAAGTCGCCATAACGGTCTGCATATGGTCGACGGTAACCGCATATGAACGCCTCTTTGCAATCGTCCCCTCCGGCGGGTTGTCCGAGTTGTAGATGTAGAGGTGAGGCATTCCTCCTATAACAAGGTCTGGATAGCAGGATTCGGAAAGTCCCACGCCCTTTCCCGGCAGAAACTCAAGGTTTCCGTGCGTTCCGACGTGGACTATCGCATCTGCCCCGTAGACTTCGTCGAAGTAGTGGTAGGTTGCAAGGTACTGGTGGGTCGGGGGAATCTTCGGGTCATGGAGTATCCTGCACGCCTTTCCGTCGCACCTTGACCCTGCACACCCCCTTTTGGGCTGGACGCAGACAAGGGCGTTTCCAAAAGATATCCCTGTTATGACAATGTCTCCTTTATAGAGCATGGCCGGGGGGACGCCGTCAATCTCCTCTCCCGGAGGATTTCCCCAGGATTTGGATACATCGTTTCTGACTTTTTCCGGCAGCGTGGAAAACCAATTCCTGTATTCCCCGGCCTTCATTATCTCAAGCGCCCCGCCTTTTTTGACGATCTCTTCAACCGAGGTCCACCGGAATTCAGACACCGCCTTTTTCGACATTATTTCGTTGATTAAAGTCTCGCCCGATTCCGGGGGGCTGACGCCGTATCCGGTGGCCTTCATGGCTTTGAGGATACCGGATACGCTTTCAAGGGTGTCGAGGTTTGCGCCCGAGCCAACGGTCCCTTCGACCGATGCGCACGGTTTGTTGTGAAGTATAAAGACAATCTTTCTCTCTGACCTGTCCTTTTTGCAGAGGCGAACCCATCTCATTATCCGCTTTGCAATTTTGTCCATCCTCTCTTCAAGTGCAGCGTGAAGGTTCGTCTCGACTCCGGATGAAGCCTCCTTTTCGGCAAAGGAAAAGGGTATCATCTCAATGAACCCCTGGAACTCGGGAAGTGCAACAGTCCATCCGGTCTCGGAGCCTGTCATCCCTGACTCGGACTTCTCCCATTCATCTGCCGAGCTGTGGTACATCGTCAGGGGATGAAATACGGGGATGTCCATTCCTTTAAGCAGTTTTATCAGGGATTCACGGTCTTTTGTCTGGACAAACGACCTTAGGTCGACAAGTGCGTCAAGATTTTCCGGCATGTATTTTCTGATGCACTCTGCACTTGAAAGTGCTCCAAGCTCATCGTCTCCGTTTGAAAAGCAGAATACGCTGACGACGTTTGCATACCTCTCCAGCTTCCTGATAAAAGAGTCGACGGCCCTGAGGTCTCCGCATATCCACTGCGTCCTCGGAAACATTATCCCTATATTGTACCCGGATATGACACCCCTGTAGTCGAAGTATTCACCGGGCGAGTCGAGGACGAACGGGATATCCGGATGGTATATTCCCTCCCACCTGGTCTCGGACGGCTCCGCGTAGGGGTAGTTAAGCCCCAGGACTTTTGTCGCACAGAAAGCAAGCATATTGTAGATGTTTTCAAGTCCCCCGTAGAGAAAATAGGCGCTTACGGTTGATACCACCGAAAGGGGGACTGTTGATGCGGACCAGAACATGTCGGAGTAGCCGTATGAGACTACCGGAAGATTTTCCGGAAAGCCTTCCGTTATGTCATCCCAGTAGGGGTCGTGCGACGGGTGTATCAGGACGAAATCCGAGTCGGCGAAGGATTTTATGCATTCCGAAACGAGGTCTTTGTTCTCCTTTAAGTCGTAGACGTTCCAGTCCGAAAGCTCGAATCCTATTCTTTTTGCCGCATGCCTGATTACTGAAATTTCACTTCCCCATGATATCGCTGATATTTTAACCGTAATTTATACCTCCTGGAAAATCTCCGCAGGTTTTAACGGGATTATGCAGACCCTGTCGTTAATCCTTTTTATGCAGGTCTCAATCCCATAGACGTCTTTTATTGTTTCTTTTTTGAGTACCTCTTCCGGTCTTCCCGAGCAGAATACCTTCCCGTCTTTTAGCATCGCAATCCTGTCGCAGTAGCCTGCGGCAAGGTTTAAGTCATGAAGGGATACTATGACGGCAGTGCTCCTTTCTTTTGCAAGGCTTTTCATAGTCTCCATGACCTCCATCTGGTGTCTTACGTCAAGGCTGCTCGTGGGCTCGTCCATAAGAATTACAGGTGTCTCCTGTACAACCGCCCTTGCAATCATTACGCGTTGCCTTTCGCCTCCCGAAAGCTCGCCTGTCTTCCTGAACGCAAAGTCTTCGACTCCGAGAAGCTTCATCGCCGAAAACACTTTCTCTTCGTCTTCAGGGCGGACATTCCAGTTCAGGTGTGGCCTTCTACCCATAAGGACAGTCTCGTAGACATACGAGGAGAGTCCTTCGGGAAGGCTCTGCGGGACGTATGCAATTCTTTTTGCAATTTCCGTTCTGTCAAGGCTTCCGACGTCCTTACCGAACACCTCAACCTTTCCCTTTGGGCTGAGTATTCCGTCCATGCACTTTATCAGGGTGGTCTTTCCGGAGCCGTTCGGGCCGACAAGACCGAGGACTTCACCGGGTTCCGCTTCAAGTGATATTCCTGAAAATACCGGCTTTTCACCGTATGAAAACGAGAGGTCTTCAGCTGATACCGCAGGGCCTTCAGGCATTTTTAGTAGTCACCTCTTTTGAGGAACAGGTACAAAAAGAACGGGACGCCTAAAAATGCGGTCATGATTCCTACGGGGATTACTGAAGGATATATTATTATCCTGCTGAAGTCGTCTGCCGCGAGGAGGACGGCGGCCCCCACAAGCCCCGATGCCGGGATCAGGATCCTGTGGTCGCTTCCTGTGACCATTCTCGTCATATGCGGTGCGACAAGCCCGATAAACCCTATAGTCCCGGTGAATGCTATTATAACGGCCGTGATGACTGACGATATGAACATGAAAGTGGTCATCGACCTCTCTACCGGGACGCCTATGCTCTTTGCAATCTCATCACCCTCTGCAAGTGCGTTCAGATCCCATGCCTTGTATACGAGGTAAGGCGTGATTACGGCGAGGATTAGACATACAATCCCGAGTTTCGCCCAGGTTGTGCTGTCAAGAGAGCCGAACATCCAGTATACTACAGCCGCGGCCTGGTCGGTGGACCCGAAGTATTGCAGAAGTGACGTTATTGCTGAAAAAAGGTACATCAGAGCAATTCCTGCAAGTATCATGGAGGATGAGGAGAGGCCCTTCTTCTTTGACATCGCGTATATCCCGAACGACGCGAGCATTGCGAATATGAATGCAAGGAGTATTACCGCAAGGTTTCCGCTTAAAACGGCGATTCCCCCGAAAAGGATTATCGCGACCGATGCCCCGCATGATGCGGCCGATGCTATTCCAAGCGTGAACGGGCTTGCAAGCGGGTTTCTCAGAATCCCCTGCATCACTGTTCCCGCGATTGCAAGGCCGAACCCTGCTGCGACTGCAAACAAAACCCTGTGAAGCCTTATGTCCCAGACCACAATTCCGGTTGTACCGGCTGATAACGGTTCGCTTCCGGATAAAAATTGTGATATCCTGTCGATAAGACCGCTGTAAACTGCACGGTATGCATCAAGAACGGAAATATCGGCAGAACCTATCGCTATCCCCGCTCCCGCAAGAAGTATTATCAGGAGGACTGCTGCCAGAATAAATGTCCTTTTTTTTGCATTCTGCCTTCTGCACTTCTCCTGAAATTCCTGCGAGTTTATTGGCATATCAGGTTTACACCTTTGCAGTCTCTTGGTATGTGAAAAGACCTGAACTGCTCACGTTGTAGTCCAGGTGCTGGAAGTCGGAGACATACTCCTGGTGGACTTCTTCAGGGTCGACATCTTCGAATTCGCCAGGATAAAACCATTTTGCAAGGTAAAGCGTTCCTATGATATACTCCGGTCCCCCGAAAATGTCGGTGCTTAAGATATGAAGCCTGTTGTCTTTAACTGCATCAAGGCTGCTCCACCCGGCACGTGATGTCAGGGTGACATATACGCTTTTTGCAGAATCCGTGTCGTTGTCCTCGTACCCGCCGAATTTAAGCTGACCTGAGCCGATGAGTTTTACGATGACATCAGGGTTTTTGAGAAGAATTTCTTCAGGGCTTACTATAGGGTATTCGGGCGTTGCATTCTCGAATATGCTGAATCCTCCTGCAAGATTTATCTTTTCATTGTACCCGGAACCTTTTGCGGCGCTCTTGTAGTCGTCCCAGCTTTCAAAGTATACCTTCGTCCTGTTATCCTCAGGTAATGAGCCGACTTTTGATTTAATCAGGTCAAGGTTTTTTCCATAGAATGAGACAAGTTTTTCTCCCTCTTCTTCCCTGTCTACTGCCTTTGAAAGTTTTTCTGCCTCCTCAATGTATGTTGACGGGTAATACAGGTCAAAGCGGATGAATTTTATCGAAGGGTCCATCCCCTGGACTTTCTGCTGTATCTCGTCGCAGGTGTCCTGCATAAACGTCGCATACGTCAGGACTGCGTCGGGCTTCAACTCTATTATCTTCTCGTAGTCAGGCGACCAGACGCTTCCTACGTTCGTTTTTTTGCTGTATTCCGGGAAGAAGTTTGTGTCCTGAAGCGTATACTTCCCGACTCCCGAAATCTTGTCGGAACTGAAGTTGAGAGACCGCAGAGTTTCAAGCATCTCGCCGTTTAATACGACCACATTCTTTAAGGGCCGGTAAAGTGTTATCGTCCGGCCTGTGGAGTCCGTTATCGTCTTCGGTTTTCCTCCCCAGTTTGCGTATATGTATGCGGCGTCCGAGAGGTTTTCGTCAGGCTCAGTGTCGGTTTTGTTGAGGTATTTTTCCGCAAGGTAAGAGAGAATACCTTCGGAAAGTTCATCTGAAGAAATATTCTGGTCATTGTTTTTGTCAAGCGGCAAAACGTCTGTACCGGAGTTTGCTCCCGCGTATGCAGCTCCCGCCAGGTAAATGACTGATATGCAAAACACCAGAAGGACAGTTTTATTTATTGCGGTCATTTATGCCTCACCCTCTTCCTTCAGAGCGCCAAGACAGGCCCCGGCCGCAAGGACGGACATTGCGGAGGTAACCCACAGAAATCCCGGAGTTGCCTGTTTCGAGGGTGACCGGCTGCCTTTTCCCTCCGCTTCTTCCTTCTCTTCTTTTTCGGATTCCTTTACCGTCATCTCGTCGCCGCCGTGAGTCCCGTTTTCAAGGTCATCCCATGTCGCAAGTATTTCGCCGGATTTGAGGTCTTTGCAGACTACGTCAACCCATATTTCAGTCTCCCCGGTGAGGCTTATGATAAGTGTTTTCCCGTCGCTTCCGTAATGGCCGTCCGGGATGTTAGTGTCCTTCATTTCAAAAGTGCCGGGAAATTCGACTGAAAGGCCGCCGGCGGATATGTTGTATATCTCAAAGTCTATTTTGTATCCGTCGTCCTCCCCTGTCGTATTTACGGGGTTTATCGTGTATGATACGCCCTGCTGAATTTCCTGTGCAGATGCTCCTGCAATTAATGCAGATACCAGAAAAAATCCGGTTAAAAGTAATCCAAAGAACCTCATCCTCTCTTCCTGTTCTGACTTCCTTTTTATAAGACTAATTTTTGAGTATATTGTAATAATTCTGTCACGGCATCGGTTAGGTCTATTATATTATCCAATACTAAAAAAGTGTCACTATTTTAAAAAAAAGTAATTAAAAGAAAGACTATTTTCTATTTAATGTCACTTGTTGCTACTATTAAAAAATAAACCATTCGATGCTGATATTTTTGGCATCCAGAAAAATCAGAAAAGTTTTTATCAGAACCTGATACTGTATAATTTAAGGCCTAAAATAATTTTTTAGGTTTAATTAAGGAACTTTCGGGTATGAGATAGTACAATGCGAAAAGTTGAGCCCGAATTCCTGGTTGTATTTATCCAGCAGATTATCTACATTAATATCTGATAATTCATCAGGGTATAATATTTTAGCCATCAGTGCAGCTCCGGCAAATGATCGCGGACCGTACAATATGTCATTTCTGATGACGAATGTCCTGTTTTCCCTGACGGCCTTCATGGAAGATGCACCTGTACGTTCTGTAGTTTCATTTTATGGATCATGAATATTTGTGCCTTTCAGACTGCTATGGCAATAGCGCATGTATTTTATTATTATGTGCTTTTTGACAGTTATTGAATTTTGTCCGAAAATTTGTCTGAATAATCTTTTTCCGGTTATTTTCCAGTTAATACGGCCAAAAACGGTTATTGTAAAAATTTATCCGGTATTTGTCTGATTATAATTGTCATTAATTATCTGGTAAAAAGGATAATATTTAATATTTTATCTCATCAAAAACTCAAAAAATAATACTTTTATAGGAGAATATTCTATTTTTATCATAACTAGTAATATGAAATTTAAATTTTATATGCTAGCTATTTTGTGTTGTAGTTAAACAAAAAGGTGAAATTATGTCTGGTAAAGAAAATGAAGCAGTCTCGCCTGTTGTGGGCGTTATGCTTATGCTTGTCGTAACGATAATTCTTGCCGCTGTAGTCTCCGGTTTTGCCGGTGGTCTTGCCGGTTCCCAGGAGGTTGCCCCTCAGGCAAGTATTGCCGTTTCGACAGGTTATGCAGGTGACAATTTTGATATAAAATTTGAGCACCTTGGCGGAGACCCAATAAAAACGTCCGACTGTGAATTTATCACATATCTGACGCTTCCTAACGGAACTGTGGTAAAACATACGCAGACTGGGACTTCTCCTCTGGCAAGGAGTGAAACGCCTGTCTTAAAGGGCACTGTTTATACTTATTCACGCGGCCCCCATCTGACCGACCCGCAGAAGTATGCATATCCGTGTAGTCCTATCGAAAATGAATCACTGCCTTCAGGCTGGACTGTCGAAGGAATAAACAGCCTTGAAAACGGAGAAAACTACGCATGGTTTGGGGATGCGGTATGGCTTTCCGGTGATGTCGCAAGGACATACAACAACGGCTACACCGCAAATTTCGTAGGCCTTGTTGATTATGTAACTCCTGACAGCGAAACGGGTGATAATCCGTTCCCGGGGACAGACAATGTTTATGATTCTGCATGCAGTCTTCTCAAGGAATGTGTGGACAACAACTGTAATCTCGACATCAAACTTATGCATATTCCGAGCGGGAAATACATTCTGGACAAGTCGATTATACTTCAGGGGTGATATAGATGAAAACAAATGCTATTTCTGACGAAGCAGTATCACCTGTAGTGGGTGTGATGCTGATGCTTGTTGTTACAATTATTATTGCAGCCGTTGTCAGCGGTTTTGCCAGTGGTCTTGCAGGAGGAACCAGTGTTGCCCCGCAGGCTTCCGTTGTTGCAACTGATTTTGACATAAGCGGTGTAATTGATGCAACCCCGGGCAACGCATATGGCCAGGGACTTGCAAGGCCTGATCAGGGCCTTAATACTGCAGCGGGAGTCATAAACGTGGTTTTTGAGCATAAAGGCGGTGACACCTTAAACTTGGACCAGATTGAAATCCACCTTGGAAAACAGAGTGAACCCGAGGTAAGTTCACTGGTTTCACGTACAATGGAGCCCCAGACTGGTCCTGATATGAGTACTTCACAGGGAAACTTCGGTACAATTGGTGACAAAAGCCTTATTTCAGGGTATAATTCCGGGTGGGACAAGTACATAGAAAGTTTCCCCGACAAGAATGAGGTTGTTGTAAAACCCGGAGACAGATTCGTGCTTCATGCCGATTACGGTGCTAAAGACTCTAACGGAGATAACCTGATTGCCTGGCATAAACAGGGCGGTGCATACGGTTTCCCGATAAAAGAGGGTGACGTTCTCACGTATGATATCATGGACAAAGCCAGCCAGAAGGTAATTGCGTCAGGAAAGATTACTGTCCCGCAGTTTACTGTTAGTCAAAGCTGAAAAACAAAACATGGAATTAATGAATTCACGGGTTATGGTGTCAGCACTGTAATTCTGTGATATTAGTTCCTTTGATTTTTTTTATTTAGCCTGAAAAAAAAGAAAAAAGTTACAGGTGTTTTGTTGTGCATCATTAAGGTGTACTGCCTTTCATCGGTAGCTTTTTTGATCTGTGTTGTCTTATGAAAAATTAAGGCAGATTTGTAAGATAGATGTTGCATGTGACGGTTTGAGAAAAAGTTTCAAAAAATTATGATGATTATTATAATTAGTGATATTATGAATAAAATGGTTAATACCATAGCAGCATTTTTCCTTCTCATGACCCTTTTCACAGGAGTCAGTGCCATTAATATCGTATCAACGACGACTGTTCTCAGCGACCCGCTTGAATATATCGGGGGAGACAATGTGAACGTTATCTCTCTTGCAGACCCTGCGATATGCCCCCATATGCAGTCTGATATCATCCCGAACAGGGTTCAGATGGATATGGACTTCATAGAATCGGCGGACATGTTTGTTGCGCATAACGGTTCGGTGGACAGCGAATACACTATGCCTTATGTCGAAAAATTTATGGACGCGAACGGTTTCGGTGAGATAAACTGGGTTACACTCAAAGATCCTTCTGCTATATGGGATACGCCCGTGGGTGCAAAGAATCTCTCGGCTGAAGTTGCAGGATGGCTGATTGATGCAGACCCTGTAAATGAAAGCTACTATGAAAAAAGACTTGAAGAATATCTTTCTTTAATAGATGATGCCGACCTGACTCCTGAAGAAAGAGAGGCTATATCTGGCAAAAGTGCAATTGTCATGATCTGGCAGAAGGAAGCCGCGGCAGAATGGCTGGGGCTGAACCTTACTACAATATATGCACCGGGTTTTTACAGGAACGGGCAGTTTACGCCTAGAGCGGTTGTAAACGACGTCTATGAAAATCCTGATAAATACAGGAATGTGGATTTCATTATCGAAAATATGCAGTCTGAAGAGATTGCAAAAGGGCTTGAGGAAGCGCTTATTGACAATGGCATTCCTGTAAAAAGAGTTGTGTTCACAAATTTTCCCGGCTCTGTTCCGGGCGTTGATTCCCTTCCGGATGTAATAAAATACAATAAAATGCTGATTCTTTCAAATCTGTCCGGTCCGCAGGAAATTAAAAGTCCGAAAAGCACTCCTCTCTCATTTGCAACGGTTATATCCGGAGTTATTGCATCACTTTGTATAATTGCCGTTTTACGTGTTAAAAGGGATTAATCGTTTAATCTCCGAGAGAGTTAAAAGTATCTTAAAAACCCAAAACATTAAAAAAAATATCAATAAATATCATAAATAATAATATTATTAATCAATAACAACATTCACATGAAGTCTTTTCGGAATGCAGATTTTTTGGAGAAATTCCCCATTAAAAAGCTTACCTGAAAAGTTACTCTCTCTATCTGTGCCTTATTAATCAAAATTAGTACTCCAAAAAAATAAAAAAAGGTGAAAATGTAATGAAATGGCATCCCCACTGCAAATATATGGAGCTTCCCAAGGACTATTCGGTAGAAGATCTCGCAAGATTTCACGGTCACCTCGGCCCGAATATAGTCCTCGGCTACATGATGGGAAAGTATGCATCTGACAACCTGTGCTGCGACCCCTTCAGCCTTAAGGCGAAGGTTTTCTGCCCGAAAAAAACACCTGAAAGCTGTATCGTGGACGGTGTCCAGTTAGGTTCCGGCTGTACGCTCGGCAAGGGAAACATCGAGATTGTAGAACAGAGCGAAATCGAATGCGAATTTATCGCGAACTCAAAGATTCTTTGGATAAAACCGAAGAATATGCCTCCTCTTCCTGAAAACGACGGGGACTATGAGGTCAAAATTGAGAAATATGCCGAAGAGCTCTACAGGATGAACCCGGATTTTCTGTTCGAGATAAAAAGAGATGAATGAGAAAGAAGCGGAATGCCCGGGGCAGATTGAGCTTTCAGGAGTCTACACCGCCTATATGGGAGCGGAGTATCCGGTAATAAGAGACCTCAGCCTTTCGATAAAAAAAGGAGAATTTGTAATTGTCGGGGGCCCCAACGGTGCCGGAAAGACCACCCTTCTTGAGACGATGAACGGGATGCTCCCGATAACCTACGGGTCTGCAAAGGCTTTCGGGATAGATGTGGTAAAAAATCCGGTTGAGGTCAGAAAAAAGATGGGTTATGTCGTCCAGAGCTTTGCATTCGACCCCCTGACCCCTTTTACGGTCGAAAACGTTGTGATGATGGGAAGATATGGAATTCTCGGATGCTTTAAAAAACCGGCTGAAGAGGACTATTCGCTTTCCGAATCGGCGATGAAGATGCTCGGGCTCGAGGACCTTGCACAAAAAACCATCGGGACCCTGAGCGGCGGACAGCAGCAGAAGGTTTTAATCGCCCAGAACCTTGCCAAAAATCCCGGGGTGATGCTCCTCGACGAACCGTTCAGTAACCTCGACATATGCACAAGGGAGTTCGTCTCAGGTGTCCTTGAAAAAATATCAAAAGAGGGATGTACGGTTGTGATGGTCTCGCATGCATTCGACGCTCTTCCCGGCGGGGACCTCAGGATAATCTCGATGGACGGCGGGAGCATTACCCTTGACGAACACTGTGATTCGTCCGAAGTCGAAGATAAGATGCGCAAAATGTCGGGGCTGACCTGATGCTGGAATTCATAATCCCGAACAACATAGTATGCCATGCAGTCGAGGCCATGCTCTTTGCATCTATTGCGTGCAGTGTCCTCGGTGTTATAATAACGCAGCTGAAAATATCGTCCATAGGTTTTACAATGGCGCATGCAGCGTTTGCAGGTGCAGCCGTCGGTATGTTTTTCGGTTTCGACTCAAGGGTTTCGGCAATAGCATTGAGTCTTCTTATAGCGGTACTCATAGGGCCCCTTTCTGACCGTGCCAAGATGCCCGAAGACACCATACTGGGGGTGCTTTTTGGGATGCTGATGGCTGTAGCCGTATTTTTCATAGCCTATATGCAGTATATAGGAAAGGGTTTCAGCGCAAGCTCCCTTCTTTTCGGGGATGTGGTCTCTCTTTACAGGGAGGACATCTATGCACTTGCACTGATATCCCTTGCAGCAGTCCTTTTCGTTGCAATATTCTACAAGGAGATATCGGCTATAATATTCGACAAAAAAATTGCGGAAGCGGCCGGTATCAACGTAAAACCGATATATTATGCACTTCTTTTTATGATAGCGTTCACGGTGTCTCTGAGCCTTAATATTGTAGGAGGTCTTCTGCTCTACGTATGGCTCATAACACCTGCCGCAATAGCCTACCAGTTTATGTTCAACGTAAAAGGGCTTTTTATAATGGCGCCTGTCGTTGCTTCGGTTATAAGCGTCTCCGGAGCCGTTGCCGGTCTTGAATACTCACTTCCCGTAGGTCCTCTTACGGCAATTATGTTCAGCATAGTATTTGTGGCGTCTGTAATATTGTCTCGCAAGAGAAGAATTTCATATAGAAAAAATTAATACATTATTTAAAATATGTATTACTATGAACTTTAAAGCTGTTTTTTTCGGACTTCTGGTCGTTCTGCTTGTTTTTGCGCCGTCCTGCAGCGCACTGAACATAGTTTCGACGACAAGCGTTCTCTGGGACCCTCTCCAGAGCATAGGCGGGGAATACGTCAATGTGACCTACATCGCCGACCCTGCAATCTGCCCGCATATGCAGGGAGACATTATCCCGAACAGAATACAGATGCAGATGGACTTTATTGAGTCGGCGGACATGTTCGTCGCCCACAACAGTTCGGTTGACAAGGAGTATGTCATGCCTTATCTTGACAAGTTCATGGAGGCAAACGGTTTCGGGAAGATAAAATGGACAACGCTTAAAGACCCCGATATGTCATGGAACACCCCTGACAAAGCGAAAGCCCTTGCGGAGGAGACAGAGTCCTGGCTTGTTGAGGCTGACCCTGAACACAAGGACTATTACGACGCAAATCTTGAGGACTACATAAAGGAAATCTATGAAAAGGGAAACCTGACACAGGAGGAAAAGAACACAATTCCCGGCCAGAAGGCCGTCGTTATGATCTGGCAGAAGGACGCTGCACAAAACTGGCTCGGCCTTGATATCGTTGACATATTCGCCCCAGATTTCTATATGGGAGGAAACTATACCGCAGCAAAACTTGTCGACAGTATAAATGAAAACCCCAATGACTACAGGGATGTCTCATATGTCGTAGAAAACATGCAGTCAGGCGAGATTGCAAAAGGTGTTGAGGAGGCACTTACGGACCTTGGCTACAACTCAAAAAGAGTCGTATTTACAAACTTCCCCCGCTCTATAGACGGTGTCGACTCAATACCTGACGTTCTTGCATACAACAAGAATCTTGTAAATCCCGGAAGCGTTCCTGCCGGAAACGGTTCCGTAACTTCAGCGCAGACACGGCCCGTGAGTACAGCGACAAAGTCCCCCGGTTTTTCCGGAATTCTTGCTTTAACGGGAGTACTTTCCACGCTGGTTATTTTTAAGAGAAGATTTAACTGAAATATTTAAATTAAACAATTTTTGAGGTGTTTTTATGATGGATAAAGGGAAAGAGCATTTTGAAGGTATAGAAAACGAATATGAAGAGACTATAAAGCGTATTGTCCCGTGCTACGTAGATTTTTACGGTTCCGTTCTTTCGTTTATTCCTGAAAGAAAAGACATCCGCATACTTGAACTCGGAAGCGGCACCGGATTTTTCACGTCGATGATGCTTAAGAAAAACAGCGGTGCAGAAATAGTCTGCATAGACCTTTCGAAGGGAATGCTTGACGTCGCGGGAAATAAGCCTGACCTTAAGGAAGTTGAACTGATTGAAGGGGACTTTCGCGAAGTGTGGAAGGAAGGTCTCTTTGATGTGGTCGTAACGACTCTTTGCATGCACCACATCCCCAAAGGCGACAAGGACGCGCTTCTGAAAAAGATATATTCTTCCCTTAAAGACGACGGCATTTTCATAAACGGGGACGTTTTCACCGGGAAGGACTCTTTCGAGGAGGACCTTAACATGAAATGGTGGCATTATGCGATGATAAATGCAGGGCTAAACCCTTCGGAAGCCGGTTCAATGGTAACCAAAAGAAAGGGCAACTACGGTTACATCGATATGTTTCATGATTTTTCGAAGAGGTGCACGGGTGCCGGTTTTAAGGTGGTCATGCCCTATAAGAACAGAATTTATGGTGTTTTCGGGGCGTTTAAATAAATTATCCTGCCCTTTACTTAGATTTTTTATGCCATATGGCTATGCCGGGTAAGTCAGGCAGGGCTGTTTGTTTTGAGAACAAAAGATAACGATAAAAAATATTCTTTATGGGAAAACATTCCAAAATACTGGTTTTCTGGTGCAGAATGCCCATGTGGGCAAAAATGTTTATTGTGACTTATATTATTCTGGAGATTTTTCTGGTATACGTTGTGCACCTTATCTATAAAGACGCATTTTTTGATTATTTGTCCTGGACCGGACCAATAATTATTTTATACGGTTTTTTGGTTGTGGTTGGCCTTGCATACAATGCAAAATCTGTAATGGCCGTATGGGACCAGAGGCAGTTTTCGACGCAGATAATCAGTGCCGGATTTGCCGGACCATACCTGTGGATGTACAGGATAATCGAATATATCGTGAAACTGCCGTGCAGGCATTATCATGAAGAGAAAAAAGAGCCGCCCAAAAAAAAGCCGCATAATCCCGGTGAACTTGACTTTGACGATGAATGGGTCTGGGACGACTGATTACTTTTTTACGTGCATTAAAAAATCACCATGACTATCGCGATGCAGAAAACTTTTGCCGCCATGCTTATCGCGTAGGTCTTATAGGTTATTACAAGGCCTTCCTTTCCGAACAGGGCGATATACATCGGAAACGTGTATTTGATGTAGATCATTGTAATTACGACCATGCTTCCGAGGATGAGTGTTACAAGGGCCTGCTCAAGGTCTAAAACACCTGTCTGTATAAGTGAACCTACAATTGCATACCCTGCGGAAAAATGCATGAACTGCGCAACAAGCGCAGCTGACGCCTCCCCGGGCAGATTTATTAGGTTTAAGACCGGGCTGAACGCCATTGCGATGTAGTCCATAAGCCCTGCAACCGAAAGGATGTAGAATATAAGCATTGCAGCAGTCGTTATCGGGACG
This sequence comes from Methanomicrobium sp. W14, assembly GCF_017875315.1. NCBI lineage: Archaea > Methanobacteriati > Methanobacteriota > Methanomicrobia > Methanomicrobiales > Methanomicrobiaceae > Methanomicrobium > Methanomicrobium sp. W14. The sequence goes on along the minus strand of NZ_JAGGMM010000003.1, from coordinate 454,935 downwards.
ATTTTTTTCAGGCTCGGAACCGATTTTCTGACCCCGTCCTTTAGGTTCTGCCTGGTTATCCTCGTTTTTTTGCCGTGAGGACTTTCAGTATTTTTTTCATCCCCCGTTACCTGTGTTTCATACGTTTTTTCCCTAAGGAAGATGTGGTTGTACAGTATAGCAAAAAAAGCCTGGATAAATGTGGAAAAAAAGTTGAACAGCGTGTATATGAGGCCTGCAACAGGGCCTACGAGAATAATTGCAGTCGGGAGCTGAACGCGAAACAGGGATTCGCCTAAGACCGTCGGAAAGGTCCCTATGAGGAGAGACGGGACAATCTCCTCCTTTTTCACCCTCCCGTTTCTGTAGTACTCGGCAAGCATCGCCTTTCCGGCGGTCGAGTTCACTGTCATCGAAAGGACGGATATCGCCGCCCCCTCCGAAAGACCGGATACCCTGCACAAAGGCCTGCTGATTTTCTGTATCTTTTTGAAGATGCCGGTCTCTCCTATTATATTTACAAGGATAATTCCTGTACAGACAAGGATAAGGGCCCTTGCAAGGTACTCAAGCATTGAAGTAAACGAGACGGCGTCAACCATTTTTTTAGTTTTCCTGTATTCCTGTTATGTACGATAATTTCATAAACAATTCTGTTTTCTTCAGACAGAATATTTTCATATGCGAAATGTTTTATTGAATTCCCGGGGAAAAACATCAAAAGCATTACCTGTGAAAAGGGAAAATAAGAAAAGTACACTAAGTATACTTAAATAGAGTAAAAAGAGGTTTTTGATTACGGATGTCTTCACAGGATAACAATAAAGATAAGGAAAAGGCCGAAGCGATGGACAAAGTTTCAAAGGGACTCTTTGCCCCGGCATATCCGGCAATTGCAGAAAAAATCGTAAAAACCCTGAAAGTCCAGGAAGGAAAGTGCATAGATGCCGGTGCAGGCCCGGGAATGCTTGCGATATCGCTTGCAAAAACAACGGGCCTTGATATAGACCTACTTGAACTGTCGGAATATTCAGGTGCTTTTGCGAAGAAAAACATTTCTGAGGCAGGTCTTGAAAACAGGTGCCGCTATGTCCACGGAAACGTTGAAAAAATGCCGTTTGAGGACTTGTATGCAGACCTTATCGTAAGCCGCGGCTCCATCTTTTTCTGGAACGATCTGAAAGCGGCTTTTCATGAGATTCTGCGTGTGTTAAAGCCCGGCGGTGCTACATTTATCGGCGGCGGCTTCGGAAACGGGGAAGTCCGGGATATGATCTGTGCACAAATGGCAAAGGACGACCCCGAATGGGAGAAGGGAAACGCTGAAGGAAAGAAGAAGACGGTCGAAAACAGGCTGAGGATTATAACGGCCCTCGAAGAGGAGGAAATCCCATACGAGTCCATAAGCGACGATTCCGGTTTCTGGATAATTATAAAGAAATAAATTCTGTCTCTCCGGGACAGTATAATAATGTTATAAAAAACCCCGGGATTTTTACCCCTGAAATTTTTTTAAACGTATTTCTGTTAATCAAAAAAAGTAAAAGGATATTTATCTGATTTTTTTTGTTATTTAATCCCTCATGTGGACGTCCATCTGCGGGAAGGGTATCTCTATTCCCTCTTCGGCAAACCTTCGGTCTATCTCAAGGTTTACCTGGTCTTTAATCTCCCATGACATATTGAACCTTTTCGCCCACAGGACCATCATGAAGTCCAGGCTCGATGCCCCGAATTCCAGGAAATAAACGCCCGGTTTCGGGTTGTTCAGGATATAATCCGATTTTTTTGCGGCATCCCCGGCTATCTCATAGAGTACCTCCTTTACCCTTTTGACGTCGCTGCCATAGGCGACACTGACCGGTATTTTGACTTTGAGTTTTACATCAGGCATTGCGTAGTTTGTCACTATCGTGTTTGCAATCTTTGAGTTGGGAATCGTTAAAAGCTGGTAGTCAAGTGTCTGGATACGCGTGGAACGCGGCCCGATTGAGACCACGTCCCCGAGATTTCCGTCTATTTTTATCCTGTCGCCAATTTTAAACGGCTTGTCCATGACTATTAGGGCCCCGCCGAAGAAATTTGATACAAGGTCCTGTGCCGCAAGTGCTATAGCAATACCTGCAACGCCCCCTGCCGCTATAAGCGGTGTGATGTCAATGTTCAGGTAGCTTAGGATCAGGAGGAACGCGACGAACCATATTATGTATTTGACCGAGACTTCCAAAACATCGACTATTTTGTCGTCCATGCTGTTCTCCGTCTGCTCCGAAATCCACCTGCCGTAGAGTTTTATGAAGTTCTGCGCAAACGTCGAGAAGATCCATGTCGCAAGAATTATTATTATCGTGTTGAAGTATTTTCCCTGGAGTATCCACCCGGCGGAGGATGGGAGGGTTACGTAGCCGAGCGCAGTGAAGACTGATGTTACGAGGATTCCTATTATTATCGGTTTTCCGAGGGACAATACAAGTATGTCGTCTATTTTCGATTCGGTTTTGTCCGCCTTTTTTTCAAGCCACCTAAAAAGCCTGCATACAGCGTATGAAATGACAATTCCGGCAAGGACAAAGGCGACTGCAGTTACTATGTCTGACATTTTAGCCCTAATTGTTTGGACTTATAACCAGATAAACATTTGAAAAGTGATGAAACATTTTGCCGGGATTATAGTATTTTATGTACTCGTAGTACCAGGTCCTCAGACATATGTTTTTTTACGTGACGTCCCTATATAAATTGTGTTTATAAAATACCAGAAAATATATAGTATTATTCACTTATTTTTATGCAGTTATATTTTTAGGGGATGACTGTGGATTTAAAGAAAATATACCTGTACTGCATCACAGCTGCTGTCGTTATTTTTGCTTTTGCAGCATTTGCGATCTTTTATTCCCAGGATTTCGGGTTTAACAGCACGGGGGATGAAAAAAAGACTAATGCATCTGTCATTTTAGCTGAAAATTCTCCGGAAACAATGGCAGAAAATTCCGTTCTTAAGTTAGTTGGGAATTCGTCCTTAAACCTCACATTTGAGGGCATGGAAGAGACTGGTTTCGGAAATTTTTACCATTTTTCAACCGGAGACGGCGGTGGATATTATGTTGATAATGAGACTTTTGCAGTCGTCCGTGCGGTATTTTCTTCAGAACGCAGCAGTTTGTCTGGTTTGAATATAACAATAGAAGAAGCCGAAAAGAAAGCCCGTGATTTTTTAAAAGAGAATGCGTCTTTCTGCCTTGACAGAAGTCTGGAAACGACTGATGCAAAACTCCTCGACCATGGAAGCTATAAAGAGTACTCCTTTTTATTTGCCGCAGAAGAGGACGGTGTCATTTTGTTCAAAAGGGCATCGGTTTCAGTAAGCCCTTCGACCGGAGACATTTTAAACTACGTCTCAGTATGCAGGGACACAGAGGTCTCTCTTGTCCCGAAGATAAGTGAGGGTGAAGCGCTGGAGATTGCAGAGAAGCAGTTTGACGGAATTGTTGTAAATAGTTCGTCAGCTCAGCTTATGGTGGATTACCCTGAAAAAGATTCCCAAAAGCTGGTATGGCAGGTTGAAATCACTGGAAAACCAAAGGACTACACTCTTACAGGAGGAATTGTCTCAATAGACGCACAGACCGGTGAGGTTTATATGAAGAGTTCATATTTGTGAAAAATTCCATGAAATTTATTTATAATCCTCCCATGGAATTCAGAAACATTACAAAATATCCCGCGGCAAGAAGTGCCAGAGAGTATATAGTATAATTCTTTTTCAGAAGGCCGGCTGTCCCTGCAACTCCAAAACACAGTGACGGGACAAGGTGAGAGCCGGCTATCCTGATATAGGAATTAAAAAGCCCTCCTGTAATTCCGGCGTGAAAAAGCTGTGAAAATGACGACGAATATGCCTGTATAACGGGTATCACCACTAAGAAGACGATGAAGGGTGCAACAAAGGATAAAACCAGAAAAATAAACTGCTCTGATTTTAGGAAACCGCCCGAACCGGATGTCTCAAATGCGCCTGACAAATCTATACTTTCTGTCCCTAAGTACACTACCAGGAGAGGAAGAATAAATATCAACATATTCAGACCGGCGTTATACACTCCGAAAACGTCCACAATTATCGCTGCCGCAGTGAAAAATAATACCAGAACAATCTCTGTTACGGCAATACGAAAGTAAAATTCATTCATTTTTTATATGACTCCTTTTTTTTGTTCAACAGCATTTCAATTGTAAAGCTCCGCACACTTTAAAACCCGTAATCCCCCTGGCCTGTTATTTGTTTTTTCCCTCAAAAATAAAAGTCATGATACATAATGCGGCTAAAATCCCAAAAATCACGGCTGCAAATCCAGAACCGGCAGATTCCTTTTTTTCCGGCTCCATTGTAATGTTGAACTCACTGACCGTTTCTTCAAAGCTTTCCGGGACTGAATAGTCTTTGAAGCCTTCTTTTTCCGCTGAAATTTTAACTTTTCGCCCCGGGACATTTTCAACAATATACCTGCCGTCTGAGTCAGTCGTATTGGCAGAGCCGGTGTACACACCTTTTGAACTGAAAACAGTCGAATTGACGCTTACAATGCAGCCTTCTACAGGTTCGCCGTCCGTACCGGTGACCCTGCCGTACACAGAAACCACTGGTGGCGGCGGAGGTCCCGTAATTATTGTAAATTCGGTTTTTTCATAAGCAGAGTTTCCTTTATCGTCCCAAACTCTAACAACGACTGATTTTTCCCCACTGCCGTTAAAACAAATCTCATCGGCTATATTTTCCGAAGGTATTGTCTCTTTTGTCTCATAGTCGCTTTCAAGTGTAATTTTTGCAATACCGTATTCGGAGGATATATTTGCAAGGACCCTCAGCCTGTGGGGGACTACATCGCTGTAAATTTTTGAACCGTTTTCAGGTGATGTGATTGTTATTGATATCGGCTGAATACTGTTGTCACCGTTTTCAAAAGATGGGGCGGCCTGGGCAGAGTAAACAAAAAATGCCGGCATAATTACCAATATAACAAAAATTAATTGCAGTGACGGTATTCCTGTTTTCATTTTATTTTCCATCGTTTTCTTTTTCCGGCAGGCTTTCGAACATTAACGCGTAACCTTCAATTTTCAGTCGGACTGACTGAAAGTTGAATTTTATATTAGATACATCTTACGCCACAATAGTCTACGTGTTCTCAGGGTGATAACAGGTTCAAGAGGCTAAATAGACATTTCTTCAGGATTAAAAGAAAATAAAAAACATTCCGTAAAAAAAGTGTTTAATTGAATTTAAAGGATAAACAGCGGTGCGAATACAACAGCCACTATGCTCATAAGCTTTAGGAGGATGTTGATTGCAGGGCCTGATGTGTCCTTGAACGGGTCACCGACGGTATCTCCGGTGACACCTGCCTTGTGCGCCTCAGAGCCTTTTCCGCCGTAGTTTCCGAGTTCAATGTACTTCTTTGCATTGTCCCATGCACCACCGGCGTTTGCCATTGTGATTGCAAGCATAAATCCTGAGACAAGAGAACCTGCGAGAAGACCTCCGAGTGCACCTGCACCGAGGATTTTTCCTACTACAAGAGGAGCTGCGATTGCAAGAATACCCGGAGCAATCATTTCCTTTAATGCAGAGTGCGTCGAGATTGCAATGCACTTCTCGTAGTCAGGGTCCGCCTCTCCTTCCATTAAGCCTGTAATCTCCTTAAACTGCCTGCGGACCTCGATTACTATCTCGTATGCGGCACGGCCTACAGCCATCATCGTCATGGACGAGAAGAGGAAAGGAAGCATTGCACCGATTAAAAGACCAATGAATACGCCTGCGTTCATTACATCGATGTACTCAAGACCGACTGCGATGCCGTATGATGCGAAGAGAGCAAGAGCGGTTAATGCGGCCGAGCCGATTGCAAAACCCTTGCCGATAGCAGCGGTCGTGTTTCCGACTGCGTCAAGAGTGTCGGTAATTTTTCTTACTTCAGGCTTCTGGTGGCTCATCTCTGCAATACCCCCTGCGTTGTCTGCAACAGGACCGTATGCGTCGACTGCAAGGGATATTCCGAGTGTTGCAAGCATACCGACAGCAGATATTGCTATACCGTAAAGACCCGAGAGGTGGAATGCGATGTATATTGCGACTCCGATAACGATGACGGACCAGACCGTAGACTCCATTCCCTTTGCAAATCCGGTAATGATGTTTGTAGCGGCACCGGTCTCGCATGACTTTGCTATTGTAAGGGTCGGCTTTCTCTCAAACGACGTGTAGTATTCGGTTATCTGGCCGATTATAAACCCTGCCACAAGACCTGCTACAGTTGAGAGGAATACGTTGAACCCGAAGTCGCCGAGAAGCATATTTGTCACGAAGTATGACGCGATAACAACAAGTACAAGCGCCACGATAAGACCGAGGTTAAAAGCCATATGGATGGCGGAAGATTCGGTCTTTTTTGTGCGTACAAAGAAAGTCCCTATAATAGACCCTACAATTCCGAGAGCCGCAATGGTCATCGGGACCATAATTACGTTTATCATCGGGATTCCTGGGAATGTGATGGCCGCGGTTGATGCTGCAAGAAGCATTGTTGCAATAATCGATCCGACGTAAGACTCGTAAAGGTCAGCACCCATACCTGCGATATCTCCGACATTGTCCCCGACGTTGTCGGCGATAACAGCCGGGTTTCTCGGGTCGTCTTCAGGAATTCCAGCCTCTACCTTTCCTACGAGGTCAGCGCCGACGTCTGCGGCCTTTGTGAATATACCGCCGCCGACACGGGCGAAGAGAGCGATTGATGAAGCTCCGAGTGAGAACCCTGCAAGAGTGTTTACGATTGTGCTCATATCGGCTCCGGCAAGGATGTCGGTCAGACCGATGAATGCAATCGAAAGACCGAACAGGCCGAGACCGACAACGCTCATGCCCATAACGGTTCCGCTTGCAAACGAGACCTTGAATGCATCAGCAATGCCGCGGGTTGCGGCGTTTGTTGTTCTTCCGTTTGCATTTGTTGCCGTAAACATTCCTATGTATCCTGCCGTTGCCGAAAGCACTGCACCGAGGACAAAACATCCTGCGGTAAGAGCTCCGTTTGGCAGAAGAACTGCAATTACTATTGCAAACACCACGACGAAAACAGCGATTGCACGGTACTGCCTGTTAAGGTAGACCATAGCGCCGGTATGAATTGCCGCGGTGATCTTTTTCATGACCTCAGTGCCCTCACCTTCTTTTTTGACATTCCTGAAAGAATATCCTGCAAAAAGAAGCCCTAAGAGAGCGCATACAGGTGCAAGATAGATCAACATATCCATAATTTTTTCTACCATCCCTCTGGGAAAACCTGAAATCCAGGGGTACCCCAAAGTACCAATTTGCCTATAAATGTTGACTTCAATAATAAAAAAAATCCGCTTTCAGTCGACCAAAGACAATTATCCTTTCAACAATAGACGAAAGATCATACCAAAACCAAAGGTTTTTATGTGATATTTTTTTCGGCCCCGCATAAATTGCATTTGCAAAAAAATATTTAATTTGTTTTTTAGTCCGTGGATTTTTTCATCCAGGATACCCCGAGATAGCACAGCGGCGTGTCAACAAGTGCGGCGGCGACTTTCAGAATCCAATAGGGGATTATCATTTTAAAGATAAAACCTGCGGTATAAAGGGGAGACACCGCGTAAAACCCCACGAACATAAACACCGTCGTGTCTATAAACTGACTTGTTATCGTTGAAACGTTGTTTCTGAGCCAGAGGTGTTTTCCCCTTGTTTTTTTTCTCCAGAAATGAAATGACCAGACATCATGCGTCTGGCTTATCGAAAAAGAGATAATACTTGCAAGTACGATACTACGCCCGCGATGACAAGTCCTCTCGATGCTTTTTGCCCGTGGACCTCGGATATGATGTCTGTTGCAGGAAAAGTGACCGGATAAGAAAATATCGCGGCTGAAAAGTACCTTTTGATTTGCGGGTGTCAGTTTAAGGCCTGAAAAATAATCAAATTACTGATTAAAACATTCTTTGTCTCTTATTTAATCAGTATTTATCTTTTTATTGCACAACCTTTACAGTCTCTTCGTTGAAGTCGTAAAGTTTGTGTTCAAGGGTGTGCAGGTCGACGACGAAAGCCCTTGCGGGAGTCGGCTGAATATTCATCTGCTTCTGAAAAGACGTCTGGGACTGCCATGTACCGGTGTTGATGCACAAAACCCCCCTGTACTTCATAAGACCGCAGATATGCACGTGGCCGGTATGAAATATCTCAGGTATAGGGTCTATTATGAGCCTGTCCTCTTTTGCGGCATAAATCGGTGTCCTGAGGCCGTATGTGCACGCAAGGTGACGCCTGATAAGCATCTCCTTCATCATCTCCTCGGGGTGGTTGTATGATGCACCCGGTATCATTGATATGAGGTCGTCGTACGACCTCCCGTGGTACATCAGGACACGCACACCCTGCAGGTTTACCATCGCGGGATTTTCGACAAGTGTCACGTTTTTTGGGAAGTGCTCCGTAAAAACGTCCGGAAGTGCCGGCTGCGGCTCGGAACCCCTTATTGCGTCGTGGTTTCCCGGTGAAATTATTATGTCGAGGTTTTCCGGCAGCTTAGAGAGCATTTTTGCAAAAATTTCATATTGCTTGTAGATGTTCGGGACGGTAAGCTCCTTGTCCTGGTCAGGGTATATTCCTATGCCGTCGACAAGGTCACCTGCTATAAGGAGGTACTTTGCATCGCACGTGTGAAGCCAGTCTGAAAACCTTTCCCACTGCTCACTGAGAAACGTGTTGCTTCCCACGTGTACATCCGATATAAAAACCGCCTTTGCAGGGTTGGGGCACTTGTATGGTGCGTTTCGTAAGGGTATGTCAGGCCTGAAAAGTTCGTCCGCAAAGACTATTGTACCTTCGTTTGACAGTGAGCCTTTGACCATTATAACCTCGTCGGGAATGAGCCTTTCGGCTTCTTCATAGACTTCCTGGCGTTTTTTCTCTTTTTCAGGGTCTTTTTTTGTATAATTCGAAGACCCGTTCTGGGGATTGTAGAAGAGGACGTTTATCGTATCGGTCGGGTCTTCAAGGACTGCTATCCTGTGGCCTTTTCCTGTGTTTCTGACCTCTGATATCATTCCTGTTATGGTGACTGTCTGCTGCCTGTACCTTGTCGTCTGGGTGAGGGCGGAGATAGGCATGGGGTCTCCTCTCCCCCTAAGCATCTTTGAGAGCTTCTCATACCTGTCCCTGAAGTAATATATAAAGTCAGTATAGTCCACTCCGTTTTTGTGTTCCTCGGGTTTTCCGTAGACTATTTCAAAGTCCGCACCAGAAACGAACCTTGTCCCGTCAGTCTCCTTTGCTTCCTCTGCCTCTTCAGGTTTTGGTACAGGTATTTTCATTCGGGGGGGCGGAGGCTCGAAGTCCTTGTTTTTATAGCCGGGGATGTGCCTGGGAAGAGCTACCGGAGCTTCTTTCGGGACGTTTTTTATTATTTCATCTATTAAAGAGGGGTCATTGGATTCCTGGATTGCAATGACGACATCAGGGTGGACCTGAAGGTCTGCCTCCAGAAATCTGCGGATAATCTCCCCTTTCACATCCATGTTAAACGCATTCTATGTTTGTGCTGTGCTGTAAAAATAGTGCTGATTCCTCCTGACTGTTTAAATAGGTTTGGCGGACATAACCTTTTCCAAAGGGTGCGTATTAATGGTGTTTGAAGAGACATTGGTTTTTTATTCCCTGAACGATGCAGAGGAGTTTTCAAAAAGGCTTCGTGAAAAGGGCATAAGGGTAAAGACAAAAAGCGTCAGAACGCTTGTCAGTGATACTGTTTACAAGGCAGGGATAAAAAATTTCAGGGATTTCATACTGGAAGAATCAAAGGCCCTGAACAAAAATACTGATGAAATAGCTGCATTTTTTAAGGAAGTTTACAGTGCCGCTTTAAACGATCTTGAGTCTCTTGAAAAGAATGTCAGCGAATTCCTGGATTTAAGAGATGACAAAGAGTGCATTTCAGAGGACCCCGGGGCAGGTGTTCTTAATGAAAACGGGGAGATTCCCGGGACAAATGAAGAGACCGATGTTACAGACGGCACTAATTCAAAATCGGGATATGCAGACAATTCTGAACCGTTGATGAAAGATGTGATTCCCGTTCTGGATGAAAACGGTATGATTGAAACTGTTGACGGCAAAAAATATCTCCGTAAGACAAAGTGTGCAAATGAACTTTTAATCTCGCTTCCGTGTGATGTCATTTTCGAGGGGTCTTCCGAGGAGAACAGGAAAAAATACGGCATAAAAACTATCGTGAACGTAATGTCAGGTTTTGAATGCCAGGTTACGACACCCCCTGAATTTGCGTTCAGTACAGCATTTGCCGACGTGGATACCCTTACAGAAGGGCTGGATGTCGACGAGAATTCTTATCTGCACCTGAAAGAGAATATATCTTTAAAGACCCTCATTGCCCAGAAGGTCCTGGAATTCCTTGAAAAAACGGAAAAAGCTTCATCAGAGGAGATAGCGTTGGAAATAAAAAACGCCGGGTTTTCTTTTCATGAAACAGGTGATGAATTTATATTTGATCTTGAAAAGGAATACGTCGCAGATATTCTTCAGGACATGAAAAAGCTGGACCTGATAAAAGGAAAGGGAGACCGTTTTCGCGCCAGAACCGGAAGTAACTGTGAATAAACAGTAAATGATTAAAAGAATCCTAAAAAATAAGTTATTTCCTTTTTGAATTTTTTTCAGACTATTTCAGCCTTTATTATCTTTGCTTCCTGTTTTGGTTTGTCCATCCTGTCCGTAGGAAGCTTTGCGATTTTATCGACTACGTCCATACCCCCGCATACCTCTCCGAATACAGGGTGTTTGTAAGGTGTGGACTTATTGTCCCAGTCGAGGTACGAGTTGTCGACAAGATTTATGAAAAACTGGCTCCCCCCGGTATCCGGCTGGCCTGTGTTTGCCATCGCTATCGTCCCCCGGGTATTGGAGTGTCCCTTGACAAACTCATCCTTTATGTTGTAACCCGGTCCTCCCGTTCCGTTTCCTAACGGGCACCCTGCCTGTATCATGAACCCGTTTATGACCCTGTGAAAGATTATTCCGTCATAAAAGCCTTCTCTTACAAGTTTCTCGAAGTTTCCTGTCGTAACCGGCATATCTTCGTAAAGACATATTATGATGTCACCCATGTTTGTCTCAAGTTTTACTTTTTTTTCTGTCATTGGTTTAAACTCCTGTCTTTAGTTTGCCTGAGGGTATTAATAAAATTGTTCTGCTTTTAGCTTTATGAAAAATTTAGAACAATGCTGATTCTCAACATAAAAAACGCGGAATACTCCCGTTTTCCGGTGACAACTTTATTTTGTGTGGACTCAGTCGCCCGAAAAATAAGAATTAACCAGGCTTAAGTGAGATTTCCATGGACTTACAGTCTTTTCTTCCCTGAAATGTTAAGTCCGCTGTGGAGTGGTCCTGATAAAGAGGTTTTAACATCGCAGAAGTACAAAAAATATTTATAAAATAATTAGTAAGATGATCAGATTTATTATAATGGCTGAAATCAGATATTCGTGTGATATAATATGGGGAAGAAGGATACAAAAAGAGGTCCAAAAAAGGATAAAAAAGATTTTGTGACCGCAGAAAGTGAAGAGTTTCAGGTGAACTCTTTTAAGGACTTAAACCCTGAAAACCTGAAAGGTGTAGTTCTTGGCAACCGGTACGCCCAGATGCTTATAGGGCTTGTAATTATAGGATTTGCATTAAGGTTCTATCATCTTGGATTTAATTCGATATGGCTTGATGAAGGTTCCACGCTTGGATATGCAAAGGAGACACTTGCCGGGATATGGCAGTCTACAGCAGGCGGGGAGTTCAATCCTCCTCTGTTTTATTATTTAGAACATTTCATGCTTGTTTTCGGTGACAGTGAATTCGTCCTCAGATTTTTGCCTGCCCTTTTCGGGTCGCTTACAGTTCCTGTAATGTACCTTATCGGAAAGGAGATTTCAGGAAGATGCGGCGGAATTATTGCTGCCGCCCTTATGACGTTTTCGTCATTTCATATATATTACTCACAGGATGCAAGGGCCTATACCACGATGCTCTTCTTCTTTTCACTGGCCGTTTTGTTTTATCTTCTTGCAATAAAATCAGGTTCTTTAAAATACTGGATTTTATTCGGTGTATTTTCTGCACTTGCCTTCTGGACGCATTTCTATGTTTTCGTTGCTGTAGGTGTAATGATTCTTCATGCACTGATTGTAAAAAGAAAGACAATTTTAAAGGATATCAAAACCCTGAAACCAATATTGGCGGGTCTGTTGTCTTTTATTGTAGTATCACTTCCTTTGATAGCCGTAACAGTCGGCCTGTTCTTCAAAAGGACTTCCGCGGCGCCCACATGGGGCCTTTCCGGTCTTGATGTTTTTACAAGCACTTTTCTTACGATATCGGGGAGCAATGCAGTGCTTGCGGTTATTTTTGGTCTTCTTGCTGTTGTTGGTATAGTCTGCCTTTACCTGGATAAGGATAAGAGAGATTTATCCTATCTTCTCGTTCTTTCGATAGTCCTCCCTTTTATTGTAAGTATTATCCTCTCGTCCAGAATCCCGATGAGTTCAAGGTACATGATTTATATTCTTCCCTTCTTTTATGCTTCAATTGCTGCATCGCAAGGCTTTATTCCTGAGAAGTTTGACCTGAAAAAAGTTGCTTTTGTCGCGGTAATCGTTCTTTTCCTGATAAGCGTCCCGTATCTTTCCGTATATTATACGAATTATTCAAAAAACGACTGGAGAGGGTTTTCGCAGGCAATTTCCTCCCAGACAGTTGAAGGGGACTTTATTGTTGTAATGCCCGGGTATATGAGCCAGCCTCTTGATTACTACTATGACAATGCGACTGACAAGACGATTGAGGTTTTGGCACAGTCTTCGGATAGGCTTGATGAAATAGAGAATGAAAGAGGAAACTCCACTGCTTATTATGTAATGACCTGGGACATTACTGCTGCCGACCCTGAAGGTGACGCGATAAAATGGCTTAAAAACAATACGAAACAGCTTGGGCAGTACATGGGGATATATGTGTTTGAATCAAAATAATTCAGGATAATACTAATGGCAGAATATTCCCTTACGATAATCATCCCTACTTTTAATGAGACAGACAATATTGAAAATATAATTGAGGCAGTCTTCGGCGTTATGGAAAACAGCGGTATAAATGCTGAGATTCTTGTCGTTGATGACGATTCCGGGGACGGGACGGTTGAAAAGGTAAAAGAACTTCAAATAAATCATTCGGGTCTTCATCTTGTTGTCCGTGAAAGTGATCACGGTCTTTCCCAGTCGGTTGCAGAAGGTTTTGGTCGCGCAAAAGCTGATATTATACAGGTAATAGATGCGGATTTTTCCCACCCTGTTGAAATGATCCCCAAATTCTACAGGGCAATAAAAGACAGCGGCTATGACGTAGTTATGGGCAGCAGGTATGCAAAAGGCGGTGACATAAAAAACTGGCCGTTAAAGCGCCGTATAATCTCTTTGGGTGCAACTTTCTTCGGCAGAATTCTGTTCCCTGAGATTACAGACCCTGTAAGCGGTTTTTTTTCACTGAAAAAGAGTGTCCTTAAAAACGCCGTTTTAAAACCACGGGGGTACAAAATTCTTATGGAAGTGCTTGGAAAAGGGAACTGGAGCAGTTTTAAGGAGATTCCTTTCGTATTTAAGGACCGCGAAGAGGGGGAGAGCAAACTAAAGCTTGGTACGATGGCTGATTATATTTGCCAGTGTATTGATATCGGCCTGTATGCACTATACCACCATGAGACCAATGTCTGGAAAGAGTGGAAAAAAGTATTTAAATTTGGTCTGGTTGGAATATCGGGAATATTTGTAAATACCGGGATTTTGTATGCCCTTACCGAGTACGCAGGTTTTTATTACCTGTTTTCATCTTTTTTTGCGATTGAAGCGTCGATTATCACCAATTTTATCCTGAATGACTTCTGGACCTTTGAAGGAGGGCAAAAAAGCAGAATGAGACAGAAATGGAGGAGACTGATATCTTTTCAGGTTGTCTCGGTAATAGGCGTCATCATAAATATGGCCGTCCTGTTTCTTCTCACGGAATACTTTGGTTTATGGTATATCTTTTCAAATATTGCCGGGATAATTGTGGCTTTTTTGTGGAACTTTTTTGTAAACAGAAATTTAACCTGGAAATTGAATATTCAATAATTTATTTTAAAAATTTTTGTTAAGAAAATATTTGATTAAATAAAATATTGGATAAACTAGTATTAATGAATTTAAAGCATAGCATTTATTTATATTAAATTTCTTATTTCATTATTTGATGAGGACAAATAATACTAAGAAAGAGCCCTGTTGTAAAATATTTGGAATTGAAATAAAGGGCATAGATAAACATAGTTTAATAACTGATTTAATTATTCTTTTGATAGTCTCAGTATTTGTAAAGTTGTTGGTATTATTTGTAACTCCTGCTATTTTTTCATCTTTTATTGATCTTTTTGATATCAGTATTTATTTGCAGTATGCAGTGAACATTTTCGGGGGTCAGATCCCATATGTTGATTTCTCTATAGAATACCCTGTTCTCTTTTTAATACCTGTATTATTGCCTCTTCCATTTGCAGTGTTTACAAATAATCCCTATATGTATGTATATTCGTATCAGGCGATTATGTCAATATTCGATTTATTTACACTTTATTTCATTTATCTCATAGCGTTGAAAATTTCAAATAAAAAAACGGCTATGTGCTCAGGGATATTATATGCAACTGCTTTTTCCTCGTCATATTTCATTCTCACAAAATATGATTCTTTTCCTACATTTTTATTGTTACTCGCTGTTTTTCTGACAGTATATAATCATGAAATTGCTGGTTATTTATCGGTAATTTTTGGTTTTTTTACAAAAATTTTTCCCATTATTGCTGCACCCTATATTATCCTTTATAATTCCAGGAATAGCACATTGAAATCGGAAATTATCAGATTTCTAAAATATGCAATACCTGTTGGTTTATTATTGTTTGTTCCGATTTTCATTCTTGATCCGGATATAATAAAAACATACATTTTTGCAACAGGGACGGGGTCAGTTAATGTATATGTTAATACTGCAACTTATACGCTCTATTCTTTAATTAGTATCACAGGAATGAATCTTTCAACAGTTCTGGTATCTCAGGTAATGTACATTCTTATGGCAATTTGTATTGTCCTGTTAATATTAAATGCACTTATCTGTAAAATTGAATCTGAGAGAGATATGATAACGTATATACTAATGACACTATTTGCAATAATATTTTTCACAAAGTTTCACAGTCCGCAATATATAGTATGGATAACGCCATTTTTCGCGCTTCTTTTAGCTAATTCTGTAAAAGGAATTGCTCTGTTTTATATTATGCAGTTGTTCTCTTATGTCGAATTTCCTTTGTTATATAATGTTTATTATACTAATCTGGAATATCTCAACTCTTTTGAGACATTCGGCTGGTATATGACTGTTTTATTTTTTACTATTGAATATGCTGTTATGATCTATGCAATATATCATATTTTTAAAAGTGATGAAAAATTATTGTCTCAGTTTAAAAAATTACCCTCTAATTTAGTATCATTGATAAAGGTCAGGTAAATCATGTTTTAGAGTGTTTTACGGATTTTTAAATGAATATTTTTTTGTTAAATCTGTAAAATCCTTATTAACATAAGTTTATTTATTATACGATTCGTTCCGTTTTATACCGTCATTTCTATAAATACTAAAAACTTTGTTTCACATCTCTCTGAAATTATCTGTTTACCCATTATTTGTTTGGGTTATATATTAAGTCAAAAACTGAATGAAAGTTAATTTACGTTTATTGTGTTTGAGATCTTAAAATAATATGCCTATAAAAGAAAATGAATACTTATATATTCTTGGAATTAAAAAAATAATGCGAATCTATGGTAAAAATAAAAAAAAAGATAAACTTTTGCAACAGATCCTTCTGTTAATTGGATTATTGATACTTATATACTTTATATATTCTTCAGGTGTTTTGGAGGATCTGAGTGTTTTTTCTCAGATGAATTTGTATTTATATCTTTTTGCAATTTTGCTTTCACTTGTAAGTGTGGCCGTTAAAATATACAGGTGGAAATATTTGTCGCATTTGTTTGGCACCGAAATGTCCTGGAGAATGTCGTCAATAGTTACTTTGTCTGGGTTATTTTTTTGCAACATAACTCCTGGAAAGGTTGGAGACCTTTACAAAGCGTACTTTATGAAAAAAAAGTATTCACTTGGATATGCTAACGGGGTCTCTATGATATTTTATGAACGCTTTTTTGAACTTTTCATTTTAATCGCTATTGCTTTTTGTTCGATATTTGTTTTAAGGGTAGAAAATACTACAATTCTTATGATAACGTTATTTATTGTTTTTTTGTTACTTTTACTTTTTATTTTTTGGAAAATTGATTATTTTATCAATATCTCAAAGAAATACCTTGTCAAGGTGCCTTTCGTAAATCTTGATTTAAACGGGGATATAAATATTCGGAAAATAGGTGTAACAAAATCAGTTTCTGTATTTTTAATTACTTCTGTGTCTTTATTCGCAGAATTTTGTAGATTGTGGATCGTTGCGTTGGCTTTTGGTGTGAATTTAAATTTTATAACATTATCCGTTTCTTTTTGTTTGTCAATTATAATCGGTTTACTATCCCAAATCCCACTTGGTATAGGGTTTATGGAGGGTTCATTGTCTCTAATGATTGGTGAAATGGGCGTTGTGTCCACTACCGCAATTGCAATAGTCATGGCTGACAGAGTAATTTCAATGTACCTTGTTTTGGTTATAGGACTTTTAGTATCAAAAATATCTTTTAAAGAATTAAATGATGTGATGGTAGAATGATATCAGTTATTGTTCCTTGCTTTAATGAAGAAAAAAATGTTGAATTATATAATCAAACATTATTTCCTGTTCTAATGGATATTTCAAAGAGATATAATCAAGTATTTGAGTATATCTTTGTAGACGATGGCAGTTCAGACAAAACATTTCAAAATCTATTAAAGCTCTCTGAATGTCATGAAAATGTACATATTTGTAAGCATGAGAAAAATAGGGGACTGGGTGAAGCTATAAATACAGGCATAAAAAATGTTCATGGGGAATATATTGTTACCTTGGACTCAGATCTAACATACAGACCTGAAGATATTACAATTCTTCTTGATGCTGCAAAAGAGAGTAAAAATTGGGATTGTATCTCAGGCTCACCGTATCTTTACGGGCAAATGACCGAAAATGTTTCATTTTTTAGACTTTTCCCAAGTAAATCTGTAAATTATTTGTACAAAATATTTTTAAATACCAATATGACCTGTTTTAGTTCAATATTTAGATTATACCGGAGTGAAATATTTGATAAAATACATATAAAAAGTAAGAATTATGATGTTTGTGCTGAAATAATCTCAAAAATGCTTCTTAGCGGTATGAAAGTTGTAGAAGTTCCTGTAAAACTTCATAATAGGGAATTTGGAGAATCTAAACTGGATATGAAAAAAGAAACAATAAATAACCTCAAATTATTAATAAAAATATTCTACATTAAGTTATCCAATAAATGCTGGGAATAAACGATTGAAATATGAATGTGAGTGGTTTATGAAAATAGCAATTGTTACAGGAACAAGACCGGAGATCATAAAGCTATCTCCGGTTATAAGGGCTTGTCAAAAAAAGGGCATTAATTTTGTTTTGATTAACAGTGGTCAGCACTATAGCTATGAAATGGATGAAATATTCTATAATGAATTAAAACTTCCGAAGCCTGATTATAACCTTGAAGTTGGTTCAGGAACCCATGCTTGTCAGACAGGAAAGATAATGTGCAGGGTTGAAAATATTTTAAAATTAGAAAAGCCAGACTACTTAATAGTTCTTGGTGATACAAACACTACTCTTGGTTCAGCTTTGGCTGCTTCAAAAATACCTGTGAAAATTTGTCATATTGAAGCCGGATGCAGGTCATATAATCGTTTAATGCCGGAAGAAATTAACAGAGTAGTAACCGATCATATCTCTGATTATCTGTTTGTACAGTCTGAACTTGTAAAAAATATCCTTTTAGGGGAAGGAATTCCTGAAAATCAGATAATTGTTACAGGAAATACTGTAGTTGATTCTGTATACCAAAATATAACGCATGCCAGAGAGTCCTCAAAAGTGCTCTCTAAATTAAGTCTTTCAGATAAGAGTTATTTCTTACTGACACTTCATAGGCAGGAAAATGTTGACGACCCTAAAATATTAAATAGGATTCTTAAGGGACTTGATCTGGTTATCCAGAAATACGGGTTACCTGTGGTTTTTCCAGTACATCCGAGAAGTAAAAAAATGATCGATTTAAATGAAATTTCTGTCCCAAACGGAATAATCTGTATAGATCCTGCTAGTTATCTGGACTTTTTGATGCTGGAATCATGTGCAAAATTAATTTTGACTGATTCAGGTGGAGTTCAGTTTGAAGCCTGCGTGTTAAAGGTGCCATGTGTTACTCTCAGGGAAGAAACAGAGATTCCTGAGAGTGTCATAGTGGGAGCGAACAAAATTGCAGGGTCAGAACCTTTAAGCATATTAAATTCAGTTGAAGAGATGTTGTTAAGAAACAACAACTGGGATAATCCATTTGGGAAAGGAAACTCTTCTGAATTAATTTTGGATTACTTGTGCAGTACTTTTGTGAGAAAATAATTAATTGTAAAAATTATTTTTTTAGTTATATCGACAAATTCAAATCTTCTTTTATAATATCGCAGATTTGTAAATTATATGCTGCTTGTTCAGGTGTTACCGGGAAATTTGATGAATTTTTTATGCATTCTATAAATTTATTCAATTCTGTTTTCAGAGGCTCAAGTTTGTTTATTAATATTTTTTCAATGACATTCTCCTGAAGATACTGCCTGCTGTCTGATTGGAGATTTGTAGGTTTTCTGAAAACATAGATTTCCTGGTTCATTAGATCAGCTTCAATTGTTCTTTCCTCTTCCTCGATGTAAATTCTACGAATTTTTTTAGATGCTTTTCTGCTTGCTGATATGTGCACGGTTGAGTTTTTGAATTTTACTTGACACGAGGCAATGTCTGCATTTCCCATGTTATTTATTTTTTCATATTTCTCCGGGAATAAATTGTTAAATACAATATCTATGTCATGTATCATAAGGTCTTCAATAACCGTAGAATCTTTAATTCTTGCAGAGTCCGGGTTGTGACGATTAATTTCTACATATAACGGATTTTTTACAATATTCAAAATTTTAGGAATTATTGGATTAAAACGTTCTATGTGGCCTACACCTACAATAAGACCTTTAGGAATTATTTCCATGATTTTTTGTGCTTCAAAATGATTATTGCACAAGGGCTTTTCTATAAGCGTGGGAATATTTTTTTCAATTGATTTTTTTGCAAATCCATAGTGAAAATGAGTTGGAACACAGACGTTTACAGCTTCTACGGATTTTAGTAGTTCATCATATGATGAACATATATTTGCATCATATAGCTCAGCTATTTCTTTAGTTTTATTTTGATCAATGTCATATATATACAGGTTTTTAACTTCTTTCAATTCTGAGTAAATGCGGGCATGGTTAACTCCCATTGCACCGACACCAACAACGCCTAAATCCATAGTTATGCCTCGTTTATAAGATCGCAGATAAATTTAATCTCATTTTCTTTTACTGAAGGGTGAACCGGAAGACTTAGTATTTCTTTAGAAAGTCTGTTTGAAGTGGAATTATCAGGTTCTTTATTATTGAAAAGTGGCTGTGAACTTATGCAGGACGGATAATGCACAGCTGTAATAATCTCATTATTTCTAAGATATTCGATTAATTCTTCTCTGGACATGGAATAATCTTCAGTGACTCTTATTGCATATTGATGATATACATGTTCGCAGTTATCCATTGGGTGCGGTTTAATTATTCCGTCTGCATTAAGTTTTTCATTGTATCTCCTTGCATTATTTTGTCTTTCTGAATTAAATTTGTCTAATTTTTTTAGTTGTTCTATTCCTATAGCTGCTGCAATGTCTGTCATTCTATAGTTGTACCCAAGTATTTCATGAAGATATCTGCCTTTTTGTCCATGATCAATAATTTTTTTGGCTTTTTCATATACTTCCGGGTCCGATGTTGTAATCATTCCTCCTTCACCAGTTGTCATATTTTTTGTTGCATAAAATGAAAAACATCCTGCGTCTCCCAAACTTCCCGCTTTTTTGTTATGATATTTAGATCCATGCGCCTGTGCAGCATCTTCAATTATAGCAAGGTCATGTTCATTTGCGATTTGTATCAATTTATCCATATCGCAGGGATTTCCAAAAAGATGAACGCAAATTATTGCTTTGGTTTTGGATGTTATCAAATCTTCAATATTTTGATAATCTATATTATATGTATCCATGTTAATATCTGCAAATACGGGTTTGGCCCCGCACATTAAAACTGAAGATGCCGTTGCAACAAATGAAAAATCAGGAACAATTACTTCATCATTATGGGTAATATTTTCAGCAAGAAGAGCCGTATGTAAAGCTGAAGTTCCTGAGTTTGTCGCTACAGCAAAGTCAGTATTACAATAATCTGCAAATCTCTCTTCAAATTCTTTGACTTTACTGCCGCTGGCTAGTTTCCCGCTTCTTAACACTTCTGTAACTGCACTTATTTCTTCATTCTGGATTAATGGTTTGGCGATAGGTATCATTGGAATCATCTTTTTTTTATGATTTTTGCAGGATTTCCAACAGCGAGCATCCCGTCGGGTACATCTTTTGTGACTACAGACCCGGCACCAATAAGTGTATTTTTACCAATCTTTATACCGGGCAGGATTGTGGAATTGGCCCCTATGGCCGCGTAATCTGAAATAATTGCTCCAATAAGGTTTTTCTTATCTCCCGGAGGGTATTTATCATTTGTAATTACAACATTTGGGCCAATAAATACATGATTCCCGATTTTTGTATTTGTCGGAATAAATACCATGCTTTGTATGTTTGTGTTGTTACCAATAGTTGTGTGTCCCTCAATAATGGTTTGTGTACCTATAGAGACCTGATTTCCGATTTTTGTGTGTTCTCTTATCAGTATGTTGTGGCCTGATGAAAAGTTGTCACCAATTTCAACATCACAGTAGAATATTGAACCTGAGCGCAATATAGCATTTTTTCCTATTATTGTGCCGTTGTAGTCAGTTTTTTTTAGATTTTCAGTTGATGGAAAACCCATTGTTATCGGCTCAAAAAATACAATATCCTTGCAAATTTGATTTTTTCCGAATTTAATCATTTATGCTCCAGTGTTTCATCTGTTATTCTATTTTAAATCAGTGCATTAGATATTTTAATAATATTTTTTTGAATCAAAAGAACCAATAGTATTTGCATATTATTTATTTCATGAGTCTCACTTTAAAGATAGAATCGTTTGTATTTGGTATAAATGTTTTTTATTTATTCTTTACCATATGAATCTGAAAAATCAGCATGTTTTTTGATTGAACAATGTCTTTCCTTCATTGGAAAAATTGAGTGGATAACGGCTGTACGTTGAACGGGTTTTGAAACGGAAATCCAAAATAATACAGCTATAGACCCCGCACACAACTGATGCAATAATAATACGGTCTCTATTATATGTGATTTTTAGGGAATCTGTGCTCAAATATTGAATAGCTTGTAAAACAGCAACAGATCATTGAGAGTTGAATACTCTGTTTTTCTGATAATTAAAAAAATACCCAACCATTAATTCTATTTAATGAGATTATTCTCTTTTTAAACAAACGAATGAAGGAAACACATTTAATCTGATGTCTGAATGGAAATTAAAATATTTTTTTGAAAGGAGAGTTTACTAAAAAAATGCTCAGACAATATTTTTGTACCAGATATTAAAGTCAGCAGTCACAAGTTTGTCTCCCGTATTCAATATGACGACATTCAGGTAGTCATCGGAGTATACTTCCATTTCTTTGTAGTTGACATTGTCGTAACGCTCAATGGGCGTAAAATCTCCGGAATTTGTAGACATCTTCTTTTCAAAGTTTGAAAGCTGCGTGTCATTAAAAAATAGGACCGTAACAGGGCCGCTGGCAGTGACCTGAACCTTTAATGCCTTAAATTTTTGTCCGTTTACATTAGGGCTGTATACAAAGTATCCGCCTAGTGCGTTAAGGGTGTTTGAGCCTTCACGCCATACTTTCCATTCGAGGTCTTCCACCGAAGGCTGCGTTGTCTCTGCTGTCGCAGCGGCAGATTCCGTCTGAACGGTTGTTGCCGTTGATGTTTCTGTCGGCTGTACAATTTTCTGGCTGTCCGTTCCCGTACATCCGGATATGAGGACTACCCCTGCCAGTATAACTACTGTCGCTGCAATAATAACAAATCTGCTCACATTCATTTTCATTTTAATCACCAGATTTACGAATACTCTTTCCGACTTGTATATATTATTTTTTAATAACCTGTCATGCATGCGAACCGCCCTTTTGTTTCAGGGCAAAAACAGTTAAGGCAAAAAAAGGTTATTCTCACATCATGAGATATTACCCTGACCCGGCGAAAAATATTGATCTAAAATCTCTTAATCATACTGTCGAGGAGGCGTTCAGGGAGCACGGTAAAAACCAGGTTACCATGCCGCCCAAGGAATATGTAGACCTCCCTAAAGGAGACTTCAGGACAATGCCGGCGTACATTCCCTCAATGAATATCGCGGGCGTAAAGATAGTCAATGTCCACCCCGAAAACGTAAGTTTCGGCCTTCCTACGGTAATGGCCTTAACCGTAATTCTTGATACTGAGACGGGCCGTCCGGTTGCGGTCATAAATGCGACTCATCTTACTGATTTGAGGACCGCTGCCGCCGGGGCAGTCGCCGCAAAGTACCTGTCGGGAAAAAAGAGCATAAGGCTTGGTCTTGTAGGTTCCGGAAACCAGGCGAAAGCATCCGTTATGGCAATATCAAAGGAGCTTGACGTAGAGGAGGTTTATGTGTGGAGCAGGAATGAAATGCATGCCTCATCCCTTTGCAGTTTTCTTAAAAACAAAGGCTTTGAATGCAGAAGCGTTTCCGTACTACAAAAGGCATGCGACTGCGATGTGCTTGTAACGGCGACCCCTTCGCGGGCTCCTCTTGTCAGGGAGGAGTGGATAAATGAAGGGACGCATATAAACGCGGTAGGTGCGGATGCACCCGGAAAGGAGGAGCTTGACCCGGGAATTCTTAAAAAAGCTTCGGTATATGTCGATGACGTGAGACAGGCTGTTCATTCGGGCGAGATAAATGTGCCACTCTCAAAAGGTTTTTTTTCAGAGTCCGAAATTTCAGGAACTCTTGGAGAGGTAGTTTTAGG
Organism: Methanomicrobium sp. W14; assembly: GCF_017875315.1. Lineage (NCBI taxonomy): Archaea > Methanobacteriati > Methanobacteriota > Methanomicrobia > Methanomicrobiales > Methanomicrobiaceae > Methanomicrobium > Methanomicrobium sp. W14. The sequence continues at coordinate 431,452 of NZ_JAGGMM010000003.1, read as the reverse complement.
GAAGAAAAAAAGAAACAGTGGTTCCGGGATTACGGTATTTGACTCGACAGGTCTTGCGATACAGGACCTTGCCATTGCAAAGACTGTTATGGACGGCCCTGATATCTACACAGACCTTGATTTTGCAGTCTGATTTTTTATCTTATTTTGGAATTTATCATGGACTTAATTATTATGGGTTTAATTGTAATTTCAATTTTAGACCCTTACGCAGACACCTCTTTCATGGAGATATTTTTTGACGTCGCCTACTTTCATCTCGCCGAAGTGAAACACAGATGCGGCAAGGCAGGCATCTGCATGTCCACAGACAAAGCCATCATAGAAATGCTCCACTTTGCCGACTCCGCCTGATGCGATAACAGGTATTCCTACTTCAGATGCAATTTTTGAAGTAACCGGGATGTCAAAGCCTTTTTTGACGCCGTCAGTTTCCATTGAGGTTAAAAGAATCTCTCCGGAACCAAGTCTTTCTGCCTCTTTTGCCCATTTGACCGCATCGATTCCGGTAGGTCTGCTTCCCCCGTATATCACCACTTCATACCAGCATAAACTCCCGTCGGGCATTAAAATCTCCGTGGTCCCCTCTTTTTTCGTATCGTTTCGCCTTACGTCTATTGCGGAGACTATGCACTGGTTCCCGAACTTTTCCGCTCCCTGCCTTATCAGCTCCGGGTTTTTGATGCCGCTCGTGTTTACGGAGACTTTGTCCGCACCTGCCCGCAGGAGGTCCTGCATATCTTTAACCGAACTGACTCCGCCGCCTACCGTTAACGGCAGAAAAAGCTGGTCAGCTGCACGCCGGATTACATCAATCAGGGCCTTCCTGTTCTCTTTCGACGCGGTGATGTCCAGAAACACCACCTCGTCGGCGCCCTGTTCATTGTAGCTTGCGGCAAGTTCGACAGGGTCTCCTGCATCGCGAAGTCCCAGAAAATTTGTCCCCTTCACGACCCTGCCGTCTTTTATGTCAAGGCACGGGATTATGCGCTTTGTAAGAGTCATTGTAAATCCTTAATGTAAGTCCTTTAAATGAATGCCTGAGATATTTTTGTCTTCTCTTCTGTGTTCTATTCTTCCCCCGTCCACTCCTCTCTTCCCTTTCTGCACTTTTCCCTTGTTTTTTCAACATTCATTCCGTAGTGCTCAAGGGCCGTAAGGACACGTGATTTGTCCTTTGTAATGTCATTAAGTGTTCCGTCCGGGTTTTTCCGCCATAATGTACCTGATTGCGGGTTTACATAGGATTCACGCGGTACGAATTCCCCGTACTGAATAAGCTCATCCCGAAGTCCTTTTGCTACAGGCACAAGTCCGTCCATCATATCCTCTTTGTTCATATTCCATGCACAGGAATGGTAAATAACTATTATCTTTAAATCCAAAATATCTGTTCAGTTTGAAAAAAGGTGAAATTTTGAATACAGGTGAACTTAAGATGAGCTGGGCGAGGCAGTACATGCCTGTTCTCGGCGCAATCAGAAAAAGATTTGAGGCACAAAAGCCCCTTTCAGGTACAAGAATCGGGATGGCGCTTCACGTTGAGGCTAAGACGGCCGTCCTTGTAGAGACCCTTGCTGCAGGAGGTGCGGAAGTGTACATCACCGGATGCAACCCACTGTCAACGCAGGACGACGTTGCAGAGGCGTTGAATTCGGTCAAAAATGTCCACTGTTACGCTAAGCGTGCGTGTTCGGTCGATGAATATTATGACGCAATAGATCGTGTCCTCGATTCGAACCCGACTGTTACAATCGACGACGGTATGGACCTGATACACAGGATTCATACGAAGAGGCGCGAACTCCTGGACAATATCGTCGGAGGGTGCGAGGAGACGACGACAGGAATCCACCGCCTCCGCTCGATGGCGGCGGAAGGAAAGCTTGAGTTTCCGGTTATAGCTGTAAACGATACCCCGATGAAAAGGCACTTTGATAATGTCCACGGGACAGGGGAGAGTGCACTTTCGGCCGTTATGATTACGACGAACACCCTTATCGGGGGAAAATGGTTTGTGGTTGCGGGATACGGGTTCTGCGGACACGGACTTGCAAAGATGGCGCACGGTCTCGGCGCAAAGGTGATTGTGACCGAGGTCGACCCGAGACGTGCACTTGAGGCGCACATGGACGGATATTACGTGATGACGATGGAGGAGGCGGCAAAGATAGGCGACATCTTTGTAACCACCACCGGAAACACGTCGATTATAACCGGGGACCACTTCCCGCTTATGAAGGACGGTGTGATTCTTTCAAACGCCGGTCATTTCAATGTCGAAATCGATATCCCATGGCTTGAGGAGCACAAGGAAGGAATGGAAAAGCGCGACGGAATTGACACCTATATCATAAAAGGCAAAAAAATAAGTGTCCTTGCCGAAGGTCGCCTTGTAAACCTTTCAGTCCCGAAAGGTATGGGCCATCCCGTAGAGGTAATGGATCTCTCGTTTGCGCTTCAGGCTTTGTGCTCAGAGTATATCAAAAACGAAGGGCCGAAGCTTTCCGGAGGGGTTTACGAAGTCCCGAACGATATCGACGTCTCGGTTGCGAAGTTAAAGCTTTCCTCCCTCGGCGTTGAAATCGACAAACTTTCCGAATACCAGGAAAAATACATGACCAGCTGGGATATCGGGACGTAAAATATCCGGTAAAATTTTAAAAAAACATATATTTTTATCCTGATGAAAAACTCTGCTCTTTTTCCATCTGTTATCGTTTATTATCCTGCAAAATTCTAAAAAAAAGGAATGGAAAACCAGTAAATGCCGGTCAGTCTTCAGCCAGTGCGGGGTCGCCTGTTATGTTGAGCCTGCACTCGCCAAGCCTTATAAGTTTGGGCACTTTTAAGTCCGCATTCTCCGCTAAGGCAAAACGTCTTGCAACTGCCATATCCAGGGCGTTTGATTTGTCTGGAATCTGGAAGTATGAAATGGTCAGGCTTGCTCCTGCGGGGAAATTTCCTTCGGGGGACGTGACGGTAACCACCAGGTTTCCGCTGAAATTTCCGGGGACACTCGTTACAAAACTTGCGTTCTGGTTGCCCTGCGGGTCACCCTCGGGAAGAGATGCATTGTTGTCTATGGGGCAGTTTACGTCTGTACACTGCGACCTGACGGCTGTCCCGGGGACGAAACCGTGCCCTGTTATGATGATAGTGAAATAAGCAGAACTTTGGTTAACGTTGCCGAAATCAAAGACCCTGCTCACCTGTGTTTTGGTATTGGGGGAATAACTGATGTTGCGGTATGCAACGGCGGGGTTATTCATTACCCATTTGTCATAGGCGGCATTGCTTGTGAATGCCGCGGGAATGGTTACGGGGTGGTCCGGTGTCTGCACTATGCCGATTAAACAGTAATGTGTACGTGAAACCGGCGGCAGGCCTGTCAGAAAAAAGGAAGGGTTTGAGACTGCAACTCCCCCTGGGGAAATCGAGTTGCTTCCTGAGCCGTCGACGAACGAAAGGGCCTTTTTTCCTCCTGCACTCATAACAGAAGTCCATTTGACCGGCAGAAGAAACAGGGAGGCTTTAGAGTAGTACAGGCTGACGGTGCTGCCAGATACCTCTTTATCGCCCAGGTTTTTTGCCCGGACGTATATGTTGTTGACACCGTTGTTTATGATTGATTTTCCGATATGGGGGCCTTTATATGACGAGTTTGCCTTATCCCACGTAAGCGTTTTGTCCTGGAAGGGAATGATGTCCGGGGACTGGTAAGGGATGCCGGTCGACGGAATGACCCCTGTATCACCGAAATTGTCTCTTATGTAAATATCGTTGTATGTTGTCATTTTGTGTCTCTATATGTAAGTTATTTTAATTTGGTTATAATCCGGCACCGATAATATAGTTGTCCACAAACCGCGTGAATTCCCTGACTGATACGGGCTCCTCTCCTATGCTTCTTACGTCCGCCAGAATGTTGCGGCGTACAAACGTGATGCCTGTGTTTACATCGCCGTGTCCTGTAAAACCGACGTCTCCTATTTCTATTCCAAGTTCATCGAGGCGCGGCAGAGTCGGTGCCGACGAAAAGCTGACCTCTTCCAAAAGCGCCATGCGTGCGTCATCATGGGTCCCATACTCGCTGATGCGCACCATAACCCTGTGCCTGTCGTTTTTAACACTCCGGAAATAGTCCACGTACCCAAAGTTTCCCCATGGGAGACGCTTTTCCAGGCGCCAGTCCCCGGCAGTCTTACTAAGGTCAAGGATAAGCTGTCTCACGCTAACCTGTGCATTTTCTTCCGGAGGGTGTGGCCACTCGTCGAAATTAAAACTTTTACGGGCGCCTTTAAGCCAGTCCTGCATTTTCATAAGACTAAACCCTCCTTCATTTTACTGGCCTTCTCCCTGAATTGGTCCCCGGGGATGCGCCCTGCGGCAAACATTTCAGAATCCCCGCGTTCGTATTTGCGGCAAGTCTTTCCCGGTAGCGTGCACTGTCGGCACTGACCGGAAGTTTCGGTTTTCGCTGCAATATGGAGAACTTCACGTTTACCGGCAGTCCTGCAGCGTGAGAACCGCTTCCCCACGGGTCTTTGCCGGTGTCGTACTTAAGGCAGGCATCGTATATGTTATCGGTGATAAACCCTGAACCCGTCCACGCCACTTCATGATACCTGAACCCCCACTTAAAGGGTACTTCCCACGTAGTCTTTCCTATTGCAAGTATCTGGTTGCAGCTGAACCCTTCGGAAGCATAACGGTCGGAGGTCATGATGGATTCCATTACATCTGCTCCCAGGATATTGGCGAATGTTGTGACAATCGTTGCGCAGTCCGTGCAGTTGACGATTTTTCCGTTTCCTTTTCCTGTAGCCAATAAACTGATAAAATCGCTGCACAGAAAACTGTTGTTGCGATCGGTGTAGACCGAGCTTCCGCGAGAGGTATCATACTTAAGACCGAGGCCTGAATTGACTTTTACCGTTATTTTGTCCAGGATATCGGCTGTTGTTTTTGCGCCTGCGGCCCATATGCAGGAGTAGTCAAGGACGTCTGTCCACGGGAGCTGTCTGCTTGTGCGGTTTGGGGTCTGCTTCCAGGGATTGCACGGTTTGTCGAGCAGGACATAGACCCTGTGCGTTGTTGCGGCCATGTTTTCCCAGGTGCCGTCCTCTCCTTTGTACTGCCAGTTCCATTTCACGTCATAGCGTCCGACCCCGTTTGAAGAGATGGTGTTGTGGGAAAGAGGAATGGTAACCGTCACGTCCGTGCCTGATTTGAAATCTACAGTTGCCGGGTCGATTGCCCCGAGAACGCCTCCTCCCGTCGCCTGAATACTTGTTGTGCGTGTTGTGGATTCTGGAACGTTAAGCGTAACCTGAATTGCCGGTGTCTTTCCCTCTATAAGGCTGAGGGCATAGGCGCAAGGTGAATCTTTTGGAAGTGTTATGCCGGGTTTCCATTCGGGTACATTTATATCTGAACCGTAGTTTCGCCTGATTGTCAGTGCGTCCACGGCCTGTCCGGCGGGGTCGTAGTCGAATGCGACGCCTGCCAGACTCACGGCGGGGAACGGGTCACAGGACGCGGGTCTGCCGGAATATGTTATTGCATAAGCCCCTGCTGTAGCGACAAGAGATGCTATGATACGGGCGGAGGCAAAGCCTGTTACAAATGCGACAATATTTCCCAGTACCCTGATAAGAGTCCAGAAACTGACGTCAAGAACAAGAAGAATGAGCTGACGCAGCATTCCCGATGAATAAAGGCAGCCCGCTATGGAGAAAATATTTATAGCGGAGATTGATGCCCCGAGGGCCAGCATTGCTCTTATTTTCGGCACTTTCAGGACACGTGCTATATAGATTACAGCCTTGTTGGTTTTGACGGCCCCGACTCCCGTGACGGCATCGAGTACACCGGCAATAATGGTGAATACAAGCGAAATCTTCCACATTGTGCAGTCATCGAAATTTTCCTCCGCAGTGCGGTATGCCACATAAGACCTTTCAGGTCTGTGGACTATAAGGAGGTGCTCCCCGTTGATTTTATGGCGGGTCACAAGAAGAGGCAGGGACAAAGGGTCGTTTGCAATTTTATCCCTGACGTCATCCCAGGCCTTTTTTATAATTTCCCGGTCTTTCGGGTCGTCAAACGCCGCAATATCCCTCGCTTCTGCCTCGTCAAAGGCTTTGCGGTTTTTCTCATAAAATTCATGGAAATCGAGACCGAAACGTATGTTTTCCATTAAACCGGGATCAAGTCCCGTATCAGGCATTCCGGAGTACTCATCGCGGGGCAGTCCTTCACTTTCAGAAATCTTTTCTCTCTGGCCCGAAAGGACTGCCCCCTCTGCAAGCGCAACCGGGTGGCCGTTGACCCAGTTTCGCGCCGGAGAACTCGTAAAGACATAGGACGCCTGCAGGCCCTGCGACTTTGTATAAGGAGGGGTTTTCATGAAGTCTGCGATTTCTGCGGCGGTTAATGCACGCGACCAGACGTCCACTCCGCGTATGAAACCCAGAAACGTTGCAGTGGCCAAAGGGCTGCCCTCTTCGACCGCAGCGCCTATGAGTAAATACCCGAACCTGTTGTACAGCGGGACAGGTTTGCAGTTCACGGAACCGCTGAGTACGCCGTTTATATAGAGACTGAGAGTAATGCCGTCGAATGTCGTGGCGACGTTTGTCCAGGTGCCTTCTGAAACTGTACCTGAAGATGTAAGTGCCTGGCCGCTGCTGCCGAAAGACCCCCTTTGTGATACTAGGCGATAGGCTGATGCATTTTTATCATATCTTACATACAGTGCCATTCCCGTGTCTTCCATCAGGCCACTGTTGACAAAAACCGCCTGAACGGGATTTGACTTTGACGAAATGTATATCCAGGCCTGTACGGAATACGGGTCCACCTGTCCTCCGCCGGGATTTATGTCGGTATCATTCAGCGGTCGTGCAAAACCGTGCGTGCCCGGTGAAAGTGCGGGTGTGACTTTGACCATAAAGGCGTTGTTCTGTAGCGACACCGGGTAAGATGAAGGTCCCCTGTCTTCGGGCTTACCTGCGTTGAAGTCAAAATCGGCAACAATTGTACCTGATGCCGGAGAACAGTACATATTGTTTAGAACGGTCTTTTCGTCAAGAGCGGTATTATATATACGTACACGCCTGACAAGCCCCCTGACACCGCGGCCTATCAGGACGGGGTTAGTTTTAGGGGCAATGTTTCCCATGCAGCTCTGGCCTGCATTGAACCAGCCGTCGATATAAAGTCTCACGGTCGAGCCGTCAAAAGTTGCGCATATATAATGCCAGTTTTCGTCATGAAGTTTAGACTGAGCAGGGTTTGAGAATACTGCCAAAAGTCCCTCAAACCTGAAATAAACCGAGTCAGACCTGCTCCCAAAGGCGAAGACGCCTTCCTGCCCTAAAACCGTGGTTTCGGCCGGAAGGCCGTCGAACCTTACCCATGCGTCCACCGAGACCTGTTCCTGCCCTGTAAACAGGCCGGCTGCTGCAGCATCTGTCTGCGCCCATGAAAGGGAGTCAAGGGACATCGAGATGTAGCCTCCGTCACCTCTGGGTTCATCCTGCATCATGTCACCGGTCCTTTCTGCAAAACTTTGGAACCTGTAAATTTTCCGTTGAAAATCCGGTTAAACGTAGTTTTATTTTTCAGGCGAATGAAGTAATCCTCATTTATTTTGCTGTTTTTAGGATAAATTGTTTTTAAACTATTTATTCTCAAACTCTTTATTCTGTCAATATTATTTATCACTGAATGTATGATTATTTTAATAGCCGTTATTTTTTCCTGTAAGTTTTTTTGACAGAATTTTGCAATGTAGCTGTCCCTGACCCTGCCGCGCCCGTAAAAACAGGGAAAGTTATTATTTTTAGTTAAAAATCCGTTATTCAGGGTTTATTGTGGTTTTGAGATCCTAAAAATTTAATTAGTACTTATACGAACAATATACTATGGCATATATGAACTGGTCAGACGACCTCTCTGTACAAATAAATGAAATTGACGAACAGCACAAGAAACTCGTATCACAGATAAACGCCCTTCATGACGGAATGCGTTCGGGAAAGGGAAAGGACGCACTTGAAAAGACCCTGAAAGAGCTTGCCGAATATACCCAGTACCACTTCGGGACAGAGGAAAAATACATGAAGAAATTTGGGTATCCCGACTACGAGAAGCACAAAAAAGAGCACGACGCTTTTGTCGCAAAGGTCGTGGACTTTCAGGACTCTTTTTCTTCAGGAAAACTTGGTCTTTCCATTGATGTCATGAAATTTCTGAGCGGGTGGATTACAGGGCACATCAAAGGAACTGACAAGAATTACATTGACTGCTTCAGGGAAAACGGCGTTGCCTGAAACGTCTTTTCAGGCCCTTGTTTTTTAAGGGATAAGAGATTTTCTCAGGCCATAATACACTGGTCTGCACAGTCCTGCACATTATGTATATGTTGTGGGTGAATGATAATGAAATGACTAAACCGGATGAATGCATTTCAAAACCGCCTTTCCCGCCGCTTATTGACTTTTCCGGCATCACCGTAATGAGAGAGGATAACAAAGTGCTTGATTCCCTCTCACTTATCGTGAACTCCGGTGAACATGTGGCAATTCTCGGCCCGAACGGTTCAGGAAAGTCCACCTTTATCAGGACAATAACAAGGGAAAACTACCCTCTTGCCAGTCCCTGCATGAAATATATGATTCTTGGAAAGGAGGTCTGGCATGTATCAGACCTCCGGGAGATGCTTGGAATAGTCTCACAGGACCTTCAGTTTACGTACACACGTGATACGACGGGCCGTGACGTTATCCTATCGGGATTTTTTTCAAGTATCGGGCTTTTTTTTCACCATGACGTTACACCTGACATGGAGAGAAAAACGGATGAGATTCTGAATTTTCTGGAAATTTCCCACCTGCAAAACCGCCCGATGAGAAAGATGTCGACCGGGGAGGCGAGGCGCTTTCTGATAGGGCGTGCACTTGTCCATGACCCTAAAGCCTTAATCCTTGACGAACCTACAACAGGGCTTGACCTCCACGCCCTTCATACCTTCAGGACGACTATAAGAAAGATAGCCTGTCACGGTACAGGCATAATAATGGTCACCCACAACCTGTACGACATAATTCCCGAAATTTCAAGGGTGATTTTAATGAAGGACGGAAAGTTCTGTAATGACGGTCCCAAGGATGAAATCCTGAAAAGTGAAGTTATAGGAAGCCTTTTCGACGTCCCTGTAAGGATTAGGGAAGAGAACGGCTGGTATTACGCCACGGGATACTGAAAAAGGGTTTATGCCGGTAAAAGATTTATTTCAGGTCATAAAAGAAATCCTGTTATATTACAAAAATTCAATATATTCATAACATTTAAAGAACCGATCTGTTTAAATGTTACTGATGAATAAGCCTTTTTTGTCAAAACGGCTGTAATACCCGAAAATAATTATTGGTTTTGGTGCATTAATGAAAGAAGAGTCAGTTTCATCCGGTCTTATGACAAAAAAAGGTATTGCGGGCTTTTTTAAAAGAAAAATGGAGTCCTTAAAGCAGGCTTCAGGGCTTTTTATGTTCTACAGCGACGGCTACCGCGGATATATGGTCCTGCTGCTTTTTTTAAGCGTTGTAATAGGTCTTCTCGAAACTTTTCAGATTGTTCTTTTATACCCGATAATGAACGCCACAATCGATTTTCAGGGAGGAGAGATTGCTCTTTTCGAGCCTTTGTACAACTTCATCAGGAATCTGGCGAATTTCCCGGATATCGTGATATTCACTCTTCTTTTCATGGTTCTTGTAACGGTTACGTTCGCACTTTCCCTTGTATACAGGTACCTCTCGTTGTACGTCACAAAAAAGATTATAACGACGACAAAGAGGACAATATTCGAAAAACTCGTAAAAAACGATTACCAGTATTATGTCGACAACAAACGCGGGGATATAATATACAGTGTGGTTACCGCACCGTCGCAGATACGAAGATTCCTTGAGACCGCAACGTCGATGTTTTCGGACTCAATCATAGTGTTCACGATTCTTTTAACACTTTTTTTCATATCTGTAAACGCCGTCATATTCCTTATTGCGGGAAGCATCGGTTTCATCCTTTTTGTAAGGTTTATCGGCAACAAATTCGCCGTAAGGCTCGGGTTTCTCCAGATGCATTCGATGCAGTCCGAAAACGAGGTCATAAGCAGCTATATCCAGGGTTTAAGGCAGATTCGTTCGGTCTGCGGGGATAAGTTCTGGGAGAAGAAATATGATACCGCTCTCCGGAAGTTCTGGGACAAATACATAAGAATGGGTTTTTTCAGGCAGCTTCCGGCGGCAACACTTCAGTTCCTGTTCTTTATCGGCCTTGCAGTCATGGTTATTGCACTTTACTATATGTACAGGGAGAATTTTTTGTATGTTATACCTTTAATGGGGACTTTTGTGTTCTCCGCACTCAAGGTAATCCCGAGGATGGCCACTTTAAGCAACCAGTACATGAATATAATGGACAGCTGGCCGAACCTTGAATCGGTTTACGAGTTTTTAAACGATTCAAATTATCACAAAATAAAGGACGGAAAAAAGAATTTTGAGGTTTTAAACGACGATATAGTCTTTGACAATGTGTTTTTCTCGTATTATCCGGTGCAAAAACTCATCGAAGGGATAAACATCAGGATAAAAATGAACCGGGTAACGGCACTTGTAGGTCATTCGGGTTCCGGGAAATCCACTCTGGTCTCGCTTCTTCTCAGGTATTACGACACTAAAGGCGGCAGAATTCTTATAAACGGGTATGACCTGAAGGAATACCAAAAGGAGACTTTTTTATCAAGGGTGGGCTATGTAAGCCAGGACACTTTCATCTACAACAGCACCATACGGGAGAACATATCTTTCGGAGGAGAATACACGGATGAGGAGGTTGTTGATGCGGCAAAAAAGGCGAACATCCATGACTTCATACAGACTCTTCCCGACGGTTATGACAGTATTGTAGGTGACCAGGGAATCAGGCTTTCCGGCGGTGAAAAACAGAGGGTTGCAATAGCACGGGCACTTGTGAGAAATCCCGAGATACTTGTTCTTGACGAGGCCACAAGCAACCTTGACAACGAGTCGGAGGCGGTTGTCCAGGACTCCATAAACCGCGTTTCTGAGAATATCACCACGTTTATAATAGCCCACAGGCTGTCGACGATAAAAAAGGCCGATACCATTTATGTCATGAGCAGGGGCAGGATTGTCGAAAGCGGCAGTCACGACGACCTGATGCAGAAGTCCGGGTTGTATTATGAGCTTTATGAATCCGGGGGATAAATGTCATGGTAAAAGAAAAATTTTTAAAGAAATCCTGCATTCATTCAGAATTTTGTATTTTTCAGGCAAGTTCTGAGGCAGAGGGTTTTGATTACCACTGAAATTACGGAAGAGATATCTCGAAAAATGAGTTTAATTTTAAGGCAGGGATTAACCTCTAACCTCCTGCTTTATCTGAAATTTTAGAGAGGGACTGTTATCCCTGTCTTGGTCAGGTATTTTCTTTTTGCAAGACTTTTTTATTGCAGGTCAAGTTCGTCCATCTGTTCGTCGGTAAGAGACTGGTGGATGAAGTTTGTGTAGAAGTACTGCGTCAGCTCTTTCATGTCGAAGTCTTCGAATAGGTCAGGGTGGAGAACTTTTGCCGTCCATGCAATTCCTATTATCCTGTTACCTGCCGGCGGCCTGTCGAACCAGCAGAACGGGACGTCTGTCGGGATGAGATATACCTGTTTGTTTTTGACTGCCGTTATGTCCTTCCACCTTGAGTCGTTGTACACGGAGTTGTAGAAATCAGAACTTCCTGCAAGGATAATGTCGGGGTTCCAGCTTATGACCTGCTCCAGTGAGACTTCGGTCCTGCCGTAGACAGGAGTTTTCTTGCAGTCCGCAATGTTTACACCGCCGCATAGCTCTATCAACTGCGAGTGCTGCGAACCCGACGGGTCAGTCTGTAGTCCTTCAGGTCCTTCCGCGTAGTAAACTGTCGGTTTCCCGGAATCCGTCAGGTTTGCAACCCTTTCGTTTACTTTTCCGAGTATGCCCTCGTAGAAGTCGGTAAGTTTTTCTGCCTGCTCTTCTTCACCAAGGAGTTCTCCTATAAACTTTATCGGTGCCGAATACGCTGATGCGTTGGTTGTGTCTTCAAGTCCGACAACAGGGATGCTTCCCATGTTCTCCTGTCTTTCCCCGACCGTGTCAACGGCATTGCCCTGGATATTGAAGCCTTCTATTACTATATCGGGGCTGATGTTGAGGAAAGTCTCATAGTTTCCGGTCTGTGTGCCGAACCATCCGCCCACTACGGGGAGGCTGAAGTATTTTTCCGGCATGTAATTCTTTGCTCCGTTGCCCAGCTTAAAGTTCCAGCCTGCAAGCTTGTCAGGTGCCAGCATGTAGACAAACATTGTGGACGGGGGGGAAGTGCATAAAACCGAGTTTATTTCGGTGGGAATTGTTACCTCTCTTCCCGCCATGTCCGTTATGGTTCTGGTTGAATTTTCGGCAACTGTGGTGTTGTCTGTCCCGGAAGTGGTGCACCCGGCCGCGAATGCGGCTGTAAGTGACACCAGGACTAATCCGAGGACCAGAATAATTTTGTACTGCTTTTGATCCATAGTTATCATCCGGTAGAAATGATCGTTTTACTGTTGTAATTAAAGCATATTAGAATTGATGTTTATTTAGAATTCAGGTTAAATTAATGTGGTTTACCATTGAGTTAATCCTTACCGTAAAGCCGAGAGGTTTTGTTTTTGGTCTTTGAATAACTGAATTCCGGGCGCCTGGCACCAAAAGCCCGGCATAAAAAAAAGATGTGTGTGCATTAAACCAGAGTCTTTCAGCCCTGGTCTTGTCTTTATATCCCGAGCTCGTCCATCTGCTCTTCTGTTAAAGGCTGGTGGATAAAGTTTGTATAGTAATACTGTGCGAGCTCTCTCATGTCGAAGTCTTCGAATAAGTCGGGGTGAAGGACTTTTGCCGTCCATGCTATTCCTATTATCCTGTTTACGCCCGGGGGTCTGTCAAACCAGGAGAACGGGACGCCAACGGGTGCGAGATAAACCTGTCCGTTTTTGACTGCCGTTATGTCCTTCCACCTTGAGTCGTTGTATACTGAGTCGTAGAAGTCGGAGCTGCCTGCAATTATTATGTCGGGGTTCCAGCCAATGACCTGCTCCATCGAGACTTCGGTCATACCGTATCCCTGGTTGATTTTGCAGTCCGCGATGTTTGTCCCGCCGCAGAGTTCTATTAACTGCGAGTGCGCTGACCCTGCCGGGTCAGTCTGAAGGCCTTCAGGTCCTTCTGCATAATATACCGTCGGTTTTTCCGAGCCGGTCATTTTTGCAACCCTTTCGTTTACTTTTCCGAGTATGTCTTCATAGAAGTCTGTGAGTTTCTGCGCCTGCTCCTCCTCGCCCAGGAGTTTGCCTACATACCTGATAGGTGCGGAGTACGCCGACGCGTTGGTTGTGTCAAGCACTCCTATAACCGGTATGCTTCCCATGTTTTCCTGCCTTTCGTCAAGAGTTTCGTTTGTATTGCCCATTTCATTGAAGCTGTCGAGTAATATGTCAGGGTCAGTCTGGAGGAAGGTCTCGTAGTTTCCCGTCTGTTTTCCATACCATCCCCCTGAGTTGGGAAGGTTTTGGTATTCCGCTGGAATGAACTCCTTTTCCTTGTCATTGAATGTGGTGTACCATCCTGCAAGCTTTTCAGGGGCAAGCATGTATACAAGGTTATATGTCGGGGGCCCTGTGCACAGGACTTTGTTGATTTCGGAAGGAACCGTGAGCTCCCTTCCGGCCATATCGGTAATCGTTCTTGTGCCGTTGTCTGCGGCTGTTGTATTGCCGGTAACGGTGTCCGTAGATGTGCACCCCGCAGAAAACGCGGCAAACAGTGCAAGTACCACCAGCCCGAGAACCAGAATACGGGTGTAATTTTTCTGAACCATAGTATCATCCGAAAAAAATGAATGGTTTATGTTTTAAATAAAAGGAGTATATCAGGGTTGTTATTAATGTTTGGGGGAGGTTAAATTAATAACATTTACAAAAAAAGGGGGGGCAGCAAATTCCGGTCATTATGTTTTTTATGAATTTTTCATATCCTCGTAAAGCCAGAACATCCTGTCCAGAACGTTGTCCATAAAGAGTCGACCTTGTTCTTCAGCTCACTGGTAATCATTGCATGATATTATGAAGTTTTTGAAAATAACCCTGACGGGTTTGAATTGCACCAGTGTTGACGGACGAAGACCTGAAAAATATCACGAATCCGTCAAATAGATTTAATACGTTTATGCGGTAAACAACCCTTCATGGGCTATTCAAATAGAGAACTGGTTATATTCGGTGCATCAGCCGTTGCGATTCTTGCAAGCATCATCAGCATAATCCAGGGAGTAAGTGAAACAGGGTTTTATCTGTCAGTTTTTGTAATCCTGATGTTTCTTATCGTAATTGTCATGACGGCAAAAAAGTAAAAAAATATGAAATCTGGCGGCTGGCAACCGGAAAAGACAAGAAGAGGGATTTGGACTCTCAAAATTACAAAGCTTTTGTGCCTTAATACAGGAGGTTGTGGCCTTTTTTTGTCTCCGAAAGTGTCTTCCTTCACTGTGAATTATTGTTTAGTCCTTCCAGTTCCACCACAAAAGAAGGTCCGGGTTCATGGTTTTTCCTTCGTTTTCAGCAAAGTATACGGCACAGCGGTAGACGTAAAGGTTGCAGCGGTCCGAAAATCCGCCGTCAATTATGCAGAGCCTTTTGTACATATCCTCCGGGTCTTCTCCTGCAAGGGATTTGACGGAGTCATACCCGAGCGCCACAAGGTCTTCGGCAGTCTTTTTTCCCACTCCCGGAATTCTCATCAGGTCTTTTTTTGCCCCTGGATTATCGTTTGAAGGTGCCATATCAATCCTGTTTTCCTTTGTCAGGTCTGTTTTATTATTTTTCCTTTTTTTCCTTTATTCAGTCCTTTGCGGCACTCCCGTGGCAGAGGTATCTCATTTTGCACTGCCTGCAAGAAGCCTCCCTTATTTTTTTGTTTCCTGATATGGCCATTAAAATCACAAGTACTGCAAGGATGATAAGCTTGAAAACCGAAAACGACAAAACCGCCGATACGAGAATCAGGACAACCGGCAGAAAGGATACCGTCATCCAGAGAACCGGTGCGAATTTAGATGCCTTGCACCCCTCAAATTTTTCGGTATCGTCTTTTCTGAAGAGTTTTGCCGTGTAAACTCCCCAGCCCATCGAACATTTTTTACCGTAATACCAGCATTTCGTGCACAGTCCCTTTCTCATGACGAACATGAACATAATGATTACAAACAGCCCGTAAACAATCCCTGCCGGGGGATAGAAAACATATACAGCATAAATCCCCGCCAAAAGCCATGCAATCAAAATAATGTTTGCAAAAATGATTCCCTTTTTGTCAAATTCAGGGACTCCCCCCTCGTAAATACCCACGGAAGATTTATTTTCGTCCATGAATCAGTATCATGAACGGTTTCTATATATAAAATATGCATGCAGGGCGAAAGTGCACTTATTTAGCGTCCCGCAAAAAGGTATTCCTGGGCATACCCGCAGTAGGGGCCGAAGTGCTCCTGCCCGAACCTGCGGACTTTCTCGTATCCTCCGCAGGAAAGAGTTTTTTCCGAATCCCCGACCCCGTAGAGCCCGTACATTATCTTTTTGACCCACCTGTCGACCGGGAAGGACTCGTACTTCTGGAACCCGAAAAGAAGGATGCAGTCGGCGACCTTCATCCCTATTCCCTTGTATTTCATAATCTCCTTCCTGGCAGACTCGTAGTCCGAGGAAAGTATCCTGTCCGCCCATCCTTTGTCGCCCGCAATCTCCGAGGCCGTGCTGCATATGTATGAAGCCCTGTACCCTGTCGAGCATTTGGCGATCTCGTCCCTGCAGAACCCTGACAGGCTCTGGGGTGTAGGGTAAAGGTACGCTTTCTCCTCCCCGTCTTCAACGGGAACACCGGACATTTCGGACATGCTGTCAAGCATCTTTTCAATGAGCGGGATACTCGTGTTCTGTCCGCAAAGGTATGTCAGCAGGCATTCCCACGGGTCCTGCCTTACGACCCTGAGACCTGCATGCTCTTTTATCGCCTCATCGATGTTTTCGTCCCTGTTAATCGAAGCGAGGATTTCGTCAAGGTCTGCGTCGAAGTGGAAATAATACCTGATGAAGTCCTCGTCGCAGCCCGAATATTCAAGAATATTGCCTTTTTGCCTTATTTTTATAAGTTTTCCGTGTGCAATGCCCCTCCACCAACCGCCGGTTTCGTGCCACCTGAACACCTGGCCGCAGGACAGTGTTGTCGAAAGTGAAAAAGGCGTTTTTTCAAGGCTGAATGTCTGTATCATCGTATATTTCTCTTGTCATTTTGTCGCAGGTTTTAGAGACCCTGTCTCTTAATTCCGCGGAATTTATCGGGACTTCATTAAAGCTTTCGTCAGAGGTCTTATAAATAACAGTTTTTACAGGCAGCTTTAAAATACCCTCAGCCGCCTCTTTGTATATCCCCATCTGTACGCTGTGGTCCTCTTCGGTTTCGTCGCCTGTCTTGTAGTCTATAACGTACCACCCGTCTGTTTTCTCGACGAGCCTGTCGATTGCTCCGGAAATTTTGTAGCCTGCAATTCCGGTCTTAAACGAAAGCTCGCAATATGACCTTTTGACGTCTTTCATGAATTCGGAGTCAAGAAACTTCCTGTACATCCCTGCGTAGAGCTGTGCCTCATCTTCCCGGACTTCAGGGTAATTCCATAAAACGGCAGGCAGGTCCTTTCCTGCGAATATTTCGTGGATAAATGTGCCCCTGTCCGCCATTTTCAGCCCGTCTTTTGCGGACGGCTTTTTTGCAGCCTTTTTTTGGGGTGCGGTTTTAATTTCACCTGTTTTTCTCAGGTAGTCTTCTATTTCGGTTGCGGAAAAGACTCTTTCATGACTGCCACATAACCGTGCTTCAGGGAATGACCAAACGGATTTTCCATAGTTTTCAGGCGCCGGGATATTTTTGGGCAGGTGAACGTATTTCGGTTTTTTTTCGTCTGCACCGAAATCGGCAAGGTTTTCTGCCCTTGTCACCTTTACCGTGCATTTTTCACCGTCGCATACGGTTTCGTATACGCCGTCATGAAGTCCGTCCTTTCCCCGCAAAAGGCAGAACATGACCCAGTCGGCCCTCGTTTTGCACGCCTCAAACGATGAAGGCATCTCCTTTGGCTCCGAGGCGCACATTATCAGGTGGTCCCTTGCCCTTGTCGCGGCAACGTAGAACAGGCGCTTTTTTTCCGCCTGCATCTTCTGCCTCTGCCTGTACTTCTGGACCATAAGAGGTGGAGAGTTCACGTAGTCGTCTCCTGTCTCGAAATCGGGTATTTTTATTCCTACTCCAAGCTCTCCGTCGACGACGACCGGGGAGTTGTCGGAGGGAGAGGAGTCCGAAAGTCCTGGTATTATTACGACCGGAAATTCAAGCCCCTTTGATGCATGGACTGTCATTATGGTGACAGCGTCCCCGCCGGTGTTTTCAGGCTCCGCCTCCCCTTCCTTTTCGCCCGAACTTACGGATGACGAAAGCTCGGAAACAAGTCTGTCGAGGGTGTAAAAGCCTCCCTTCTCCCTTTCGCGTATGATGTCCGAGAGCTTTTCGAGGTTTGCCATCGCCTGTCCGCCTCCGGGGACTCCTGCATAAACCGCGTAAATCCCGGATTCCGAGATTATTTTCCTGAAAAGTGCGGAGGGCAAAACTCTTCTTGCATAAAGAAGCCAGGACGAAAGGAGTCTGCATGCGTTTTTCGATTTTTCGGATTCGTCCCTCTTTAATTTTTCAAAAAGGCCTTCAGCGTACCCGTTACATATCCTGAAGATTTCTGCGTCGGAAAACCCGAAGAAAGGCGATCTTAAAGCCGCATAAAGGGATGAGTCGTCTTTTGGATTTTTCAGAAAAGAGAGCACCGAGCCTGCGTCAAGGACCTCCTGTTTTTCGTAGAGTCCCAGGCCCCCGTAGACCCTGTACGGTATTCCGTATTTTTTAAGGGAGTATTCGATGTATTTCAGGTTGTTTCTCCTCTCGATAAGAATGGCGATATCCTGCCACGATGCGGGTTTTTGGGAGACCAGAACTTTTTTTTCGCCGGTAATAATCCTGATTTTCCTTGCAACTGCATCAGCCTCAAAAACGGCCCTTTCCGAAACCGTTTTTCCGGGTGGAGTTATTATAAGCCCGACCGAGCCGCAGTCTTCAGCTCTTTTTTCAGAGACACGGACCGGCTCGTACCCGAAGTCCCACGGTTTTTTCGTCTCCTTTAATATTTCACCGAAGATGCGGTTGACAAACGAAAGGACTTCCTTTGTGCTCCTGAAGTTTATGTCAAGCGATACAAGGTCTCCTTTGTATTCGTTTTTTATTTTTTCACCCGAACGCCTGAACTGTGTCACGTCGGCGTCCCTGAATAGGTAAATCGACTGCTTCGGGTCACCTACGACGAAAATGCTGCTGCATTTCCGGTTGTCTTTTTGTTTGCCGCCGTTCAGGATATATGACGTTATTTCGGCCTGGACAGGGTCGGTGTCCTGGAACTCGTCTATCATGACGTATTTGAAACGTTTCGAGTAGCTTTTTGCAACAATATCAGGGTATTTTCTGAAGAGCGAATAGGTGAGGTTTATCATGTCGGTGAAGTCCACGGCGCCGCGGGCATGCTTTTCCCGCCTGATGCCTTTTTCCATCTCCCTGTAGACTACATAGAGAGATTTCAGGATTTTAAGTGTCCTTTTCGTTTCCGGTGTGTCTTCCGTGGTTTCGGCTGCAAGGATATCACCCGGAAGGCCGTCGGCGTAGTCCTTTAGGGCCGAATAAGAGGATATCAGGTTCTCCTTGAAGTCCCCGAATACCTTTTTGCTCCCCATGCTCTTTGAGCCGCCGGCAGTCTCCGCAATCCCAAGAAGGCCCCTGCAGATATCACGGGGGTCTTCGCTTTTGAGGAGGATGAGAAACTCCTTTACGGATTTCAGGTATTTTGCACCTTTGTCGCCGTCGCCTGCAAAACTTTCCGAAAGCGAAAAAAGGTCTCCTGCGGCTTTCGGGAGGACCGAACTTTCCCAAAATTCCGTTGCAATGCTTAATTTTTCCTGCAATAGCGCCTCTTTCCACATTACTGCCGTTTTTTCCGGGGAATTTTCAAGAGCCTCGAAGAAATCGTTCGCATATCTTCTCTTCCTATGCATCTCCCTTAAAAATAACTCGAGGTAGTATGTCCCGTATGTGCACAGGCATTCGTCAAGGCTTTCTTTTACGAACGGGTCGGGTTTTCCGGTAAAAAGAGAATTTATGGTGTCCTTTATGATGTCCTCGGATTCGCTGTCGGTCAGGACCGAAAATCCGGGTTCTATTCCGGCCTCTACCGGGAACTCCCTGAGGACTTTCGAGCAGAAGGAGTGGAATGTGGAAATGTTGGCCCACATCATCTCCTCTTTAATCTGGTCCCAGAAAGGTCCTTCTTTTTCAAAGATCTCCTTTTCGACCCTCTCTTTCATCTCGGCCGCGGCCTTGTCCGTAAATGTCAGGGCAAGAATTTCGGAAGGCCTGCACCCGGCGTCTTCGATGAGGCTTATATAGCGGTTTACAAGGACATGCGTCTTTCCGGTCCCCGCCCCTGCCGTGACACAGAGACTGATGTCATGCCTCATCGCCTCTTTCTGCCTGTCTGTAAGCATTTTTAGTCGTCTCCTTTGTTTTTTCCGGGGTTTTCGCCTTTTTCTTTGGGGCCGTTTAGTATATTTTCCTGTTCAAGAATTCTGAACTCCGAGAACCTGCACAGGTTTTTGAACTCGCAGTAGCCGGGGCAGACTCCGGTCTCTTTTGCGGGAGTAAATATCCCTTTTCTTATGCATTCGGAATAGCTGCATGCGAATTCTACGGACCTGTCAAGAATGTCCTCAAACGGCTCTTTTTTTATCCTCGCCTTTTGGAAGGCTGAGAATAGCTCCTCTTCATCCGGGTCATACAGTTCGGCCCTCCTGAAGACTTCTTTTTTCGAGAGTTTATAGTAAAACCCGCCTATTCCTCTCATGTCCATGGACTTTTCCGCGGCTTTGAGGTATAGGGGGAGCTGGAGGGCTTTGCCTGAGGCAATATCCCTGTATTTCGGGTTGTTTCCCGTCTTGTAATCAGTTATGACAAAGTCACCGTCTCTTACGTCTATCCTGTCGACAAATCCCCTTAGAAATATGCTTTTGCCGCTCTTTGACGTTATTTCGACGGGCCCGTCCGAAAAAGAATTTCCCGGTCCGGCAGACCCGAACCCGGCCTCAAAATATTTCGGGACGAACCCGGTCGGGTAAAGTTTCACCTCTTCGTCGGCAAACTTTTCAAGTATCCCTTTCCCGTACCCGGTCTCCCCGAGTATCTCCTTTGTCATTGAGTCCCATGCAGGTCCCTGCATCCCGTAGGCTTCAATATTTTCGCCTGCACATGACTTCAAAAGGGACAGCGCCTCGTCCCTGTCGATTCCTGAAGGGGGTCTTTCGTGGTTTTTCATCCACTCCGAATAGAACGAAAACAGCGTTTTGTGAAGAAGGTCGCCCCTGTCTGCGGCGGAAAGTGCAAAGTCGGTTTTAGGTGGCGGGTTTAGCCCGAGGACGTGCTTCAGGTAGAACCTGAACGGGCACTGTGAGTATATTTCAAGCGATGTCGGTGAATAGGCATATTTCCCGCCGAACCTTTCATTTAGCGCTTCCTTTATATCGTCGTCGCCTGACAAAAGCCCGTCATATGCCGAATCGTACAGTCCCCGCCTGAAAAAGCCTTCGGTGTTTATTCTCTCCATGACGGATTCGGGGGATATGCCTTCAGGGAGATAAAAGTCGTCACAGACAATACCTTTTGAAAGACTGCGGCCGGTCTCTTCGAGGGAATATGACACCGGGCCTTTTCTTCCGGGGTCTTTTGGCTCTTTTGCCGCAAGGATGCCGGATGCGGTCTCGTAAAACTGCGATGGGATCTCCTGTCTTCCTTCCGCCTCGTTGTGACAGCTAAGGTATACGGCCCGTCTTCCGGCATACAGGGCCTTTACAAAGTAAAACCTCTCTCCCCGGACCTTGTCGCGTTTCTTTCCCGGCCAGATTTTCTGGTCTTCTTCGTCGGTTGTATAAGGAAGGATTCCGGGAATGTCGGGTATTTTTCCGTCGACAAGACCTGCAAGGAACACGTATGAAAAACCCGTGTCCTGAAGCCCCTGTATTCCCGAGACCTGAATCTTTGAGTCGTCCCTTTCAAGGGGGATTCTCGTGCTTCCCGCGGACGAGGAGAGAAGCCTTGAAAATTCATAAAAGGGGACTTTATCCTCCCCGGAAGTTTCGGAAGTCTTTGAAAGTCCTTTTAAGAGTTTTTTCAGGTCTTCAAGGTCTTTTTTGTCCCTTGAAAGGATTTTTTCCCCGCATATGCCGCTTATTACCGGGACTTTCCACTTTTTTAGAAGTTCTGTGAAGTTTTTGATATGGCCGCGGTATGTGTCGCTGTGCGACAGGTCGTTCAGCTCAGACAAAACAGGGACGACGTTTTTTAAAACGTACCTCGCGTCCGTAATCTTTTTTTCCAGGTCCTTTTTCTTTGAGTTTGGCAGATCTTCCGATAAAAGGTTTTTTTTCTGACTGTCTATGTATTTTTCAAGGTTTTTCTCCCAGGACGAAAACCCTTCGTCAATACGGGCGTTTTCAGCTACAGTGTCCGTGAACGCCTTTTTTGCAGGCAGGAGCCTTTCCGATGCAAGGTATGGTGACGCAAGAAATTCCGAGACCGCCCCCTTTGAAAATTTCTTTGCTATGACTTCAGCCGTAAGGATGACTGACTGGACGATGGGGGAGCGAGACAATGGAAATGTCGCCGACGAGGAGAAGGAAAGGCCAAAGTCCGAAAAGATTTCATCCGCAACCGCCGTTGCACCGGCAGGGTCGGGGAATGCGACGGCTATTTCAGAAGGTTTCACGCCTGATTTTACCAGCCGGGATATTTCAGCCGCTATTCCTGAAATCTCGGATTTGAAGTTGTCATAGCGTTTTGCAAAAATATCCGCCGTTAGACCGGCAGGGTTGCCGCCTGAAAAGACGACAGTATAGTCGCATGCACTTACGGTCTCGGCGGTTGTGGTTTTCGCACCGAACCATTTCCCGTTGTCTGTGCAGACTTTGCGGTTTTCACAGAAAGGCATGAAATATACACATTTTCTGCTCTTTGACGAGCAGGCCGTAATGAATGATTTTACGGCTGGAAAGGGTTCATATATCCCTGAGAAAAAGAATGTGGGAGTTTCGCCTGAAAAACCTTTTTCTTTTATATGTTCCGTGGCTGTCGTCCAGATCCTTTCGGGAGGGATTAGTTTTTCGGACCGTATGATTTCTGCATAATCCTCGATTACCCTGGCAATGGCCCTGTTTTTAGGGCTTTCACGTGAAAAGACCTGCCTGTAATCCGCCTCCTGCTCAGTTGCGACCTTGACAAGGCCGTAGAGGTCGTTTAAAAGCCTGGACGAAAAATCCTTTGATGGTGAAAGTGCACCGGCGTAGCTACTGTTTTTCCTGGCAGCTTTCAGGAGAATCATCTTCGCCTCCTCTTCGGATATCAGCCTGTGGCCGGGAATCTTCTCCACGGTCGCGGATGCAAACGCCAAAGGGGTTGAAACTGCCTTTTCAACGACTGCAATTTCCTCCTTAAGAAGGGTATTTTCGATGTCTCTTTTGAGCCTCTCGGTAGGGACGAGTAGGTATGTTTTCAGGGGAAAATCCGTATATTCCTGTTTAAAAGCCTCGACACAGCTTTTAGGGCCGCACCCGGGATGAATCTTTACAAGATTTTTTTCAGGCATTGTTTTGTGTAAATTTTAGTTCAGGGATGTTTATAAAGACGCCCCCGTGCCCCTTAATTTCTATCATATAATTATGAGATATCCCGCAAAAACATTTCTGACCGGTAAAAACTGTAAAAAAAGCCCAAAGAACAAAAAACTAAGAAAATGGGTTTATCCTTTTGTCCGGTGGCAGCATGCTTTACCTTTTCTTGTCGTACCACCAGTCGGGGTACTTGTTTCTTTTATGCCTCATTGCAACGGCAACCCCGGTCAGCAACAAAATGGAGGCTACAAGAACCGGAATTATGACGGATTTAAGAGATGAAAAGTCCTGCAGGTCTTTACTGGTATCCCCGGAAATTACAGTGGCATTTGCAGGTGAAGGCGTTTCACATGGTTCTGCCGGAATTTTTGTTTCGGTCACTGTCGGCTGGATTTCAGTCGGGACAACCGTCTCTGCCGGCACCTGTGCAGTTTCCGGAATAATTGTCGCATTTTCTGAGAACGCTATTGCAAACCACGAAAACGACGGCGTTTCTGCACTATAGCAGTAATATGAACCGTCTTTTCCGGTAAAAGTCGTTTTAAGCTGCTCCCACTCTTTCGAGCTTCCGTTGTAGTGGAGCATCACGACGTCGCCGTAGTCATGGTCTCCCGGTGAAAGCGTGCTCTTTGAAACCCTGAAAAAGAATGTACCCCCGGAAAAGTCCGGATTGTCAGCGTAATAGAGGTTTACGTCTTCGTATTCGTAAGTATCGCGGTCAGGTCTGCTTACAGACGAAGGAAGAGACTTTGTCTCTTTGACGGTTATCATGACCTTTGGGACGTCTTTTACGGCAGTCAGTGTTACTTTGCTGACTGCGCCTTTGTCCATGTCAAAGGATGCACTTTCACCGGCCTTAAGGTCGGTTGCAAATCCCGATCCCGTATCGGTGTTCGGCCCCCCGCCTGATTTTGCGACGTTCAGGCCTGAAGAGACTATAGTCCGGAGTGAATCAGCCATGGAAAGTGCGTCGGCAAGGCCGTACCCGAAGGTTGTGTCTTTTCCTTTCGTTCCGAGGTCTTCGGCGGAATTGTATAAAGCGGTCCTGACTTCATCCGGGGTCATCGATGGGAATGCACCCCATATTTGCGCTGCAACAGCAGCAACGTGGGGTGCGGCCGCACTTGTGCCGTAGAACGGGTTTGAAAACCCTCCGGCACCTGTAATGCTTACACCGTCGACTCCGGTGATGTCCGGTTTTGACCTGAGTTCGTGGGACGGGTAATATATAGTGACCGGCCCCCTTGAAGAGTAGTCTTCAATAACCGAAGGTGTGTTACAGTTTACCGCGGCCGTTGTAATGACGTCAGGGACCGCCCCATGTCCGAAAACGGAGTCCGCTGAGACGATATTATTGTTGAATACACGTGCCCCGCTGCTCGGGTAAATAAATACTTCAAGCGTTCTTTTTTCCGCACTGCTGTTTTTTTTGACATCGACCTCACCAACGATGTCTGACGGCCCGTCATTTGTATAAACAAAATATTCGAGGGGATCACCTGACCCGTCCTGAAAGTCTTCGGAATATTCCAGGTCCCCGAGAGTTATATTGGGGTACATATCTGTTACATTTGACAGGTAAAGGTCGTAATCGTTGCCTGAGCTGCCGAACTCATCGTTCCATTCCAGGATGATAATAACCTCCGAATATGCGGTTATGTTGACATACAGGGATTTGCGGTTGTCACTTGTGCCGCTGCTGAAGTCATGCAGCCCGCTCCGCACTCCTCCTGCGTCATAAAAATCCCCCTGGTAGTGCTCTTCGGCGTTATTTCCCGCTGAAGTTACATATATTATGTCATTGTCCTGAAGTACGGACTTAACGTGGGAGGCTACAATGCCGTCTTCAAAAAAAGGCTGTGTACTCCAGTAAATATCGTCGCATATCACTTTGCAGCCGTTTGAAATAAGGTCGTCTATTGCAGAGTTGAACTCGAGGGAGTTATAGCCGCAGTCGTGAAAATACAGCTCTGCGTCAGGGACCATGTCGTGGACAATCTCAAGCATCGCCGTTCCCTCGTCACCTCCTCTGGCATTGCTCAAAACGTGCACGTCATAGGGGAGGTCGCCTGATGCCTGTGAATCCGATATATAGTCAACACCGTTTGATATAATACCTATTTTAACGCCTGCGCCGGTGTAGCCGTACGTTGAACGGACGTTTGCGGTCTTATGGACTATGTCTCCTTCGGTCGTGACGGACCCTGTACTTACTCCCGGAGCGATTACTTCTCTTACTGCCCTTACCCCCTCGATTTCGGTGAGTTTGTCCAGGTTATCTATGTCAACCCGTGCCACTGCAAGATTGTTTGTTTCGTCCTTTTCGGTTACATCCGCGATACCGTCGATTTTATCCATCGTATCCGCCGGATGCCCCGGGAACATGTACACATAGACGTATACAGTTTCATCAGGAGGATTTAAGCCGGACACTGAATTCATGCTGTACGGCACGGCATTGGAATTCGCGGCAGCTGCAGTATTCGCTGTCTTTTCAGAATCCCTGGTTTTCAGGAGGAGCGATGTCGATAATTTTTTTTCACTTTCCGTGAGGTTGTATTTATCTATTGTTGAAGCCGCGGAGAAATCCGTCATAGTAAGAAAATTTGTTTCTTCCGGGCTGTCAGGCAGGTACATTCCCGTGTCTGCAAGGACTTCCCCGGTAAAAAAAAGCGTTTGAAATATAATAAAAAGTAAAACCAGTTTTTTTGCGAGACATTTAGACGGGAAATTCATTATTATTTTATCTTGTTTTGACCGGATATTTGTTGTCAATTGTGCTGTTTTAAGCCGTTTATTGATAAAGACAATATTTTCAAAAAATTTTGGAAAAAAGAAAGAATGTGTTTTTTAGTTCATTCCAAAGATGCCTGCGATATATGATCCCAGTGCTGAAAATACCCCGGATGTAGGGTTGCCAGTATTGTTGCCTGAATTTTCTTCTATATAGAATGTGCACATGTCGTATGAGTCATCCACCCCAGAATTCAGATCTTCTATAAGCGCTTCTGCAGCGTCTGAACCGCTTAATGCGGAACTTCCGGTGATATAAAAGGAATCATCACTGTTCTGGTCTGAAGAATATGCTTTTGATACCATTACTGAATCTTTGTCCTGGTTCTGATTTGCAGTGACATCAAACTGGTCGTTATACATCGGGTGCTGGACAATGACGTAGTATTTCCCGGTCTCCATATTTTTTGTTTCACTCTGGTCAATTACGTAACTGAAAGAGCCGTCCTCTTCAGGTGTTACTGCAACCATTGAACCTGACTCTGCACCGTTCCAGTAATCCGGGCCGAATACCCATATTCCGACAGAATCCGGTTCCCCGATTGCAGAGCCTTTAATTGTCAATTCTTCACCCTTTTCGACATTCTTTTCAGAAACCTTTGCCGAGATGATAGGCTTTTTTATTGTAATCGAGACTGTATTGTAGGAGATGCCTGAAAGGTAAGCTTTGTTCTTCGGTTCTGTGACCGCGTAGATTGTATATGATCCGGCATCAAGGTCTATGGCGCTGGTGTCAAGCCAGTATTCCCATGTTCCGTCGGATTCCACTTTCACGGCGTCAAAAGTGTCAGCGTCACCTGTTACCGCGTCTGTTGTAGGGCGGTCAGGTCTGACACCGTTTTCATTAAGTGTCGGTCCGGTCATAAACAGGTATGTGTGGCCCGATTCCGTGTTTGTTCCTGATAAAATGATTTCTTCGTTGAGGTAATATGTCCCGTCACCCGTTGCCGTGATTGTAATCGGTTCGGTTGCATTGTCTCCGGCCATTGCCGGGCATACTGCAAGAAAAACCGCTGTTAATGCAAATATTATAAATGCAGGATTAAAATTCATTTTAATGCCCCGTTTTTTATATCTGTGCTTTGATACGTTAAAGGTTTTATCTGACAAACATGAAAGTGATTTTGAAAAAATCCTTTAAAAAAGAGACTGGTCAAGAACTATCAGAAAATGAAAAAGATGCTCTCAAACAGATCATTGTTCAAGAACACATAGAAAAAGTATCCTGGAGTAAATTTAAGAAAAAACTAGGAGTTAAAGACGAAGATTTTAAAAATCTTACTCAAATTAAGGAAAATTCCTTGAACCAAAACGAAAAAAATCTGCCTCTTTCTCTTGTTCTTGTTCAGGTTGCAGATGATGTAAATGGAGGTACAGGCATTGATGGAGCTGGAGAATATTATTCGGTTAATGGAGATAATGATCTCATATCCGTATCTGTCGACAGCAGATACGATGGGAAAGATCTTTATGATTGTCTTTTCGAAGATGAGGATGCTCCCACTGAGGCATTAGATATAAGTTATGATGCTGTTCGTATGAGTTTATATGGGACGCTGAATGATCTCCAGGGATTCTTTATCTATGAGCCTGATGATTATAATCATAGATATATTGAATTTGGTAATGATTATGATAATGGACATGCCTACGCCACAACTGTTGGGCAACACGGTCAGCTAAAGACAGTTTGGCATGTAGGGGATGAGATCTCTATCAGTAATGTCTGGAATCACGCCATGAGTCTGGAAGACCGAAATCCAAACATGGATCAATTAATCTATAACTTTAACTAATTTTTTTTTAAAGCCGGGGTATGAAAATTATGAATTTTCAGAAAACTGCAAAGAGTCTGGATAAAGTTCTCTACGTTCTACTTCTTTTAATTCTGCTTTTAAATTCGCTGATGTATCTTTTTGCATTTACTCTCAACTGGGAGACATGGTTTTTAGGTATGAAGACGGACGGTCTGATTGCAGGCATAATATTGTTTGCTTACTTTTTTATCCCCGCTGCCCTTTGCGTTCTCCTTTTAATGTATCCGCAAAGTATTGTGGCAATAGCTCTTTTGTCGGTTTTTTTCTTCTGCTTCGGTTTTATCGATTCATCTATGACAGTTCAGAAGTTAAGCGGAGGACTAAATTTATACAATGAATTTATGGCAGTCTTTATGGTTATCCCGTTGATTGTTTTGGCAGGTCATCTTGCCGTCACCAGGCTATACAGCAGTGATGAAGATAGTCATAAGAATGAAATGAAATAACCGGATTTCACCGGGTATTTATTTAATCAAACAAAAACTACGTTTTAAATAACTGATGTGTCGAGCATGAAATTGTCTTATAGTAAACGTAGATTTGTTTATTGTTTGAAGATTTGGTCACAAGAGGTTTTTATGATTAAGTCAAAAATCATCCCGTGCAGCATCAGAAGGAGGTTGCAGGAGTCTTATGCCGGTAGTAAGTGCGTCTTCCAGTACCGGAAGCAATGGAATGAATCCTGGTGTAGGTGCAGGAACCGGATTACTATTTGTATGATGAAAACGATTGTATCCGGGGATTGAAAGCTAACGAGTGGCATTGGAGGGCTTTTCTCGTTCCTCAGGGAGTAAGGTTATGTTCCAAAATATAATAAGAACAGGGCCTTACACATTATGGTGCGATCTGGAAATAGGAAACCCATAATTTTATCCCTTATTTTTGCATAGGACACTATTATGACTACCAAATATTACAAAAAAGTAAAAGAATTGGGAATTTTCATATTCCTGGGTTTATTTATCGTATATTGTTGTATAAATTTTTGTATAACCTTTCTCTTCTTTAATTCGTGGATTACAAATCCTTTATCAAACTGGATCTTCTTTGGCCCGCTAATAATCTTCCAGTATGCTGGCTTTTTTATCAGCATGTACCTGGTATCCGGGAAGGAACTACCGGATGAGAGTGATACAGCAAAGATCCACGAGAGATGTACCGGTCTTAAGGCTTCTGTCGCCGGGTTTATTACCTGGTTTATCGCACTTATTATTTTAGACTATATCCAAGTGCAGATTAATATTTTTCTCTCTATATTCTGTGGATATGCCCTGTCATTAGTGATTTTCTGGCTTTTGAAAAGAATTGACAAAAGATATTGGTAATAAATATTGATGTTTAAAGGAATATAAAAATATAATTACCTGCATCTATAATTCGTACTACCGGGACAGAGGCCCAAGATGGGGGGGAGAAAAACCCTCCTTTTCATAAAGACCATACAATCTGGTGCATGTCTTCAGGAAGTATAGACAACGGGAAAACTGCAATAATTCAGCGGTTTATTATCAGGATAACATCATGACTACAGAGAATTTTAAGGATATAAAAGAATGGGGAATTTTCATCTTCGCATGCCTGTTAATCGTATATTTCATCTTAAACATCCTTTTTCATAATTCCGCGACAGTGGGGGCCTTATCAAACTGGGTTTTCATCGGGCCGCTTCTCATTTTTCCGTTTGCAGGCTTTTTTATCAGCATGCACCTGGTACCCGGAAAGGAGATGCCGGATGAGGGTGACAGAAAAGAGGTCCGTGAGAGATATAATGGTCTTAAGGCTTCTGTCGCCGGATTTTTCACGTGGCTTATTGTACTCGCTCTTTTGGAAAAGGTTTATGTGGAAATGAATATTATTCTCTCGATTTTCTGCGGGTGTGTCCTCTTTTTAGTGATATACCTGGCTTTTGAAAAAGGCTTAACATAAGGCCGGAATGATTGTTGGTAAAGGACCGGTACCTTATACTCATCAGGCATAATTACAAAAAAAAGTTTAAGTAAGAATGTTGAAAGTGATAATCCTTTCTCTCGTTTTTAAAAATCCGTGATTTTTCAGGGTTTGGAAAAAAGCAGTCAGTCCTGTTTGTCCCAGGTATGAGAGTAGCCCTTTCTTTCCGCATCTGTTCCAGATATCCTCACACCTTTATTTTCCGAAACATATCCTATTTTAATTCCCGGGAGAGAGTTTTTTTCATGGAGGCTCTCACTGCATGTATACAAAAGCCCGAAGTCCCCGCCGTAGTAGAAGGCGGTATCAAAACCGATGCCTTCAGAAAGCGGGACAAGGTTTTTGTCTATATCAAAGCCGCATCCGTTGAGGTCAGAGAGGTCGAAGAGTGACACCGCAAGGCCGTCCGAGACGTCCATCATACAGGATACATGTGCTTTTCCGAGAAGAGTTCCTTCAAAAACCTTCGGCTGCGGTTCGCAGAGGTCCTTAAAATAGCGTCTGTCACCGCAAAGCCCTTTTTGGGCATGCCCCAGGTTTCCGCAGACATATACGGCATCCCCTTTTTTTGCACCTTTTCTTGAGACATAGTCCTCTTTTCTGACTATCCCTATTCCTGTAGTGACTATCGTAAGCTCGTCGTGCGAGTCCACGTCGCCGCCGCAGAGTTCAGCTCCAAATTTTTTGCAGCACTCAAAAGCCCCTTTTGTTATTCCGTCTATTCTATCCTCCCTGTCAAGGCCTGCCGCAAGAAGGATGCATGCAGGTTTAGCTCCTGATGATGCGATATCGGACAGTGTTACGGAGGCGGACATCCATCCTGCCTGCCTGTCGGTGCAGCCCTTTGGAAAATCAGTTTTTTCGTGGAGCATGTCGGTTGAAGCGACGATATAGATGTCGCCGAAGGGTATTTTTGCACAGTCGTCCTCGGTTTTACCCTTACCGATAATTCCTGCAATCCTTTTTACAATCTCCCTGTCATCCATTTTTTCTCGCCTCGACCTCGCGTTCGCTTTTGTACTCCCTGACTATGTCCTCTATCATCCTTTTCTTTTTCTCGCTCTCAAATTTCTCCTGCCCTGATGACCATTTCAAAAGCGCTTTTTCAAAGTCTTCGCGTTTTACAGAGCCGGTTCTCCCCCTTATTGATACGAAAGCCTCTGAAGCCTTAAGAAGCGGAGTCTTTTCCTCCCTGAACGCCTCGTCAAGCTTTTCATCAAAGTTTTCTGCGATGACGGCCTTTATGTGCGATTTCGAGAGCATAAGAACAGTTGCCTTTCCCCATCCGCCTGTCTTTGATACGCATATAATGTCACCTTCCGATATCCCGAGGTCGTCTTCAAGTGCAGAAAGCCCCTCTTTTGTAAACGCCGGCAGTATTTTAACCGGGATGTTGTCGCCTCCCATCTGGAGATCAGCAAACCTTTTGAGACGTGATATCCGCTTTAGAAGTCTCTGGGTGTTTTTCTGCTCTTTTTTAAGCCTCCTTTTAAGGGTCGTTATCTGGGAGTCCATCCCGGAAATCTCACGGCTTTTCTGTCTTTCCTCCGCCCTTTTGGTCCTCTCGGACGAAAGAATTTTTTTCAGGCCCTTAATCTCCGACGACTTCTTCTCGTTGTCGGCCTGAAGGGATGATACGTGGCTTCTAAGGTCTTTTATAATCCCCTCAAGGTGTGAGACCCTTGTATCCGTGCCTGAAAATTCGGCTGCAATCTCTTCTTTTGTCTCGTCTTCCTTAAGTGAATCCGGCGATATTTCAGAGAGGATTCTTTCAACGCTAAGCCCCTTTATGACACCTGAACGGACGTAGTCGAGGTCGTACCCGGGAGGTATTCTTCTTTCAATGCTTTTGAACTTGTTTTTGTATGACCTGTACGCTTCAAGGGCTGCGGAAAGAGAGTCCCTCTCGTGGTCGTTTTTAAATTCAAACCCCGAGGATATGCAGATGGACGCTTTTTCGTCCTGCGTCCTGTCCTCTTTCGGAGTGTATGAGACGGCCTTAAACGCTCTTCTTATCTTTTCAACTGAAGCAGGCATTTTTGCTATATCTGAGGCTATTACAACAGGCTTTCCTGCTGAGGATATCTCTTCAGTCCAGTCCGAAAGAGACATCTGCCGCGAACTTTTGAGCGCGACAAGCTCCCCGTCAAGTGAGACCGCGGCAAAGCCGAATGTCGTTCCCGGGTCTATCCCGACGATTACAGGCCTTTTTCTAACAGTCTGCGGGAGGTATTTTATCCTGTCAAGCTTTCTTGCAGAGACTCTCACCTGGAAATCGGAGTGCTTCTCGGACTGAACGGATATTTCATTCTTCGCGGCGCAGACATGAAAACTGACCCTTTTAAGGCCCCCGAAACCCTTCGACTCTTTTTTGTCGTATCTAAACCCCTTCTCCCTCAGGATGTCCTCTATTTCACGTGCTTTTAAAAGGACCGAGCCGTGGATTTTTCTGATATACCTGTTCTGGCTCCAACCGCCCTTTCCTATTGAGCGGCTCCTTGAGACCACAATGTCGCATGAGTTTTCAAATGCGACAACTTCGCATCCCGCACCAAGTTCAGCGACGTGAGCGGAGGTTTTGGCTTCTGAAAAAGGGTCAAACCTGTCGCTTAATTTTATATTGTACCTTGCTGCAACACGCGGGAGAGACTCCTGTCTTTCCCCTCCCGTAACCTGCACAAGCTTTGTCCCGGCAGGCAGGGACTGCATA
The DNA here is from genome assembly GCF_017875315.1 of Methanomicrobium sp. W14. NCBI lineage: Archaea > Methanobacteriati > Methanobacteriota > Methanomicrobia > Methanomicrobiales > Methanomicrobiaceae > Methanomicrobium > Methanomicrobium sp. W14. The sequence goes on along the minus strand of NZ_JAGGMM010000003.1, from coordinate 399,228 downwards.
AAAAAGATAAGTTCCTGCTGGTTTTTCGAGACCTCTCTTGTACTGTCTACGGCAAGTATATCGGGCTTTTCTTTGTTAAGCACCCTTATCAGCCTGTACAGAGATGCCTCTTCGGTTTGTGTGAGTTTTCCGTCCTCTCTTTTCGCAAGTGCGAAGACGGGCTTTTTTGTCCTGGACCTGACTGACCCCTTGATGATGTCTATCCCGAATACCTTCAACCAACCACCGTTTTAAAGGCATCTTCCGGTGTGCAGGCGATGCCGTATTTTCTTGAAAAATATCCTGTAATATTTTCAAGATCATGCATAAGAATATCCTTTGCGTTTGGGTGGGAGGTCTCTGTCCACTGGGGCCAGTCGATAAGCCAGACCTCTTTTTCGTCGAACATTACGTTGTATTCCGAGAGGTCGTTGTGTATATAACCGAGGGCATACGCCTTTTTTACGTTTTCCAGGATAGTGTCAAATATTTCCCCGGGGTTTTCAAGAGTTATCTGCTGGATGTTTCTTCCGGCAATGTAAGTCATTGCAATTGCGTTGCGGTTTATTGCGACAGGGACCGGGACGCTGACACCCCCCTTTCTTAAGGCTTTGAGGGCTTCGTACTCCTGCCTTGCGGAATATGTGGACGCAAAAATCCACGGGAAATGTTTCCATTCAGGCATGAAGCTTCTGTTAAGCCTTGCTGACTGGAATGAACGCTGTCCGACACGGTGGATTTTGAGGGCAAGGACGCCGGTCCCAAGGGCCTCATATACTGTGGACTCTTTTCCTACGCCTATAAGACAGCCGAGGGCTGATATAGTCCCCTTTTTTACAAGCGATAACACTGCAAGTGCGTCGTATCCTGTAAAAGTCAGCTGGTATCCCCTGTAGGGGACGGAGCTGCTTTTTATCATGTCCTTTTCCATCAGGTGCCCGAGCCGGAACTCTGTCTCCTGTGCCGACAGACCTGACGACTTTTTGAGTACGTCATCCGGGACCCATGAATATTTTCTCATGAGTTTTTCGGTGGTCATCAGGAGAAGGGTCTCATATTTATGCATGTTTTTAATATCTTCGGGAGAAACCGGCATAGTCTGTAAACACTTTATCTGTTGGAGATGATATAACTGATTAGATTTTAACAGGCCCTGTTTATTCCCGAAAGTTCTTTGCAGAAATGACATGGGCGAAAGAGTCGTTTTAAGGAGGTTTTACTATGGCAGTGAAATGTTTGAAATGCAATAGGGATGCGGTTATATTTCAGAGATATTCGGGCATGCACTTATGCCGTGAACATTTCACAGCCGATCTTGAAGGCCGTGCGAAAAAGACAATAAGGCAGCACAAATGGGTCTCCCCGGGTGACAGGATAGCTGTTGCGATGAGCGGCGGAAAGGACAGCAGTGCCGTTTTGTATTTCCTGAAGAAGGTTTTCGGGGAAAGAAGGGATATGGAAATATTCGGTGTTACGATAGACGAGGGAATAAAAGGCTACCGCGACCCCTCGTCAGTCTGCGGAATCGCAGAGAAATACGGTGCAAAGTGCTATGTTGCGTCTTTTTCCGAGCGTTTCGGGGTAACACTGGATGATATAGTCAAAAAAAAGGGAGACAAAAACTCCTGCTCTTACTGCGGCGTTTTGAGAAGGCAGATATTAAACAGTTTTGCACGCGAGCTAGGTGCGACAAAGATAGCGATGGGCTTTAATCTTGATGACGAGGCACAGTCGGTATTAATGAACGTTCTTCGCGGGGACTCGGAAAGGCTTCTTAGAAAACAGTCGCCTGCCGAAGGCATGGTCCCGAGAATAAAGCCTTTCATGTATATTCCCGAGCGTGAGGTGGCATTATATGCTTCTTTGTATGTCGAAGGCTATGACGAGCGTGGCTGTCCGTACTCGTACAACGCCCTCAGGGCCGATGTAAGGGAGCTTTTAAACGACTACAACTACCGCCACCCTTCCGCAAAGTATTCACTTGTAAATCTTGGGGAAGACCTGAAAGAAGGCTTAAAAGATGATAATACGAAAATAAGCCGGTGCAGTTTCTGCGGTGAACCTGTTTTCGGTGAATGCCATACATGCAGGGTGCTCAGGGAGATAAAAAAGTGACGCTGAAAAGCTTTATGCAGGAGTTCAGGAATTACCTTTTCAGGGACAGGCTGAGTTTTTACGTGCAGCTTCTTGCCATCCAGGTTATCGTCTATACTGTAATCCTGCATTATTCGATACCGTATCTTGAGGGCGTTGAGCTTTCATGGTCTCAGTCTGCTCTTTTCGTCCTCCAGACCATGACAACCGTAGGTTATGACCTCCTTACTTTCTTCCCGGTTAACAACACCATAACAGTCATCCTGATAATTGTCATCATGTGTACAGGGGTCTTTACGTTTTTGATGATAATTCCGGCAGTCCTGACCCCTTATATCCAGGAAGTATTCAAACCCCTGCCCCCTTCAAGACTTCATGAAAATCTGAAGGACCACGTGATAGTTGCCGGATACAACGAGATATCAAAGTCCCTGGTAGACAGCCTGCTTGTATCACAACTTGATATCGTCCTTGTGGAAGAGGACGAAAAGAAGGGTCTTGACGCTCTTAATTACTACAAAAAGAATAAAAAATCGGTAAAGGTAATCCTGGGAAATTACAACGAAAATGCGACCTGGACCGGTGTCGGTGTGTCTGATGCACGGGACATAATAATATGCGAATGGGAGAAAAAATCGGCGACTATACTTCTCGGGATAAGAAACCGCACCAGGGCCACAATAACTGCAATCGTTGACGACCTCTCATACGAGAGGTACCTCAAATATGCAGGAGCCGATCACGTTATATCCCCGAAGGACTTTACCGGGAAAGTCCTTGCAAGGCACATCTCGCTGACGCCTGAAGTAGACATCCTCTTCCAGGCTTCTGTCCGTAACGGAGAAAAAAGGATTTCAGAAGACAAAAAAAATCCGCTGAAGTTCATATACCTTACTGTAACGGGTGAATGTCCGGTTATAGGCAAAACACTTGACGAACTCTCGCTTTTTGAGACCTACGGCGTTGACCCGGTTTTTATTATGGACAAGGGAAATTTCCACGAACGCGGAGGGGGTGACATAAAGATACAGCGTTCGACGACTCTTTTTCTTCTTGGGCGCTCTGATGCGCTTTCACGTCTCGTAGGAAATATGGTTTCGTGCAGTCCCAAAAAAGAAAGACTTGCCGTAATTTCAGGCTTCGGGGACTTGGGAAGAGTTGTTTATTCTGAGCTTAAGGATGCAGGTATACAGTCGTATGTAATAGACCCGAAGGCTGAAGAGCCTTATGTCATAAAAGGATACGCCCAGGAGGAGTCGGTTCTTATCGACGCCCACATAAATGAGGCTGAAGTATGCGTTGCGGCCGTAAACGACGACGAGGTGAATATCTTCACGACCCTTATCGCAAGAAATCTTAACCATTCCATACATATTCTTGCAAGGGCAAACAAACCCGGGTCCGTCGAAAAACTCTATCGTGCAGGTGCCGATTACGTGACGCTTCTTCCGACTACAAGCGGCCAGATAGCAGCAGGCATAGTTCTTCACAATATAGTATCAGTCCTTCTTGACCTGCCGGGAAACAAAAAAGTCATAATGAAGAAAAGTTCTGTTGAAGGCGGGGTCACCGCAGGATGGTGCGAAAATGCTTCAGGTGCAAAAATTATTGCGGTTGAAGGTAAAGAGGATGCCGCAATAAGACCTTCACCGGATCAGGAGGTCAGACCCGGAGATTGTATAATTGCGTTTGGAGACGTACAGTCACTTAGAAAACTTATTTCGATATTGTCTGGAGGAAAAAAGTAATGGAAAACCTGTGCGAAGGATGTGAATGTGAAAGAATTGAACAGATGATAAGGCACGCCCTCTGGTCTTCCGGAAGAAAAAGGATAGTCGTCGGACTTTCCGGGGGTGTTGACTCTTCTGTCTCTGCGGTTTTGTGCTGCCGTGCGGTTGGTGCTGAGAATGTTTCAGGGTATTTTCTTCCGTCTGTTGTTACACCGGAAAAAGATGTAAGAGACGTTTTGGAACTCTGTGAAAAATTCAAAATTTCCTGTTTTAATGTGTCTATATCAGGGATACTTGATGAATTCAGAAAGATTCCCGGCTATGAGAGCACGCCTTACCTTGACGGGAATTTAATGGCGAGAATAAGGATGACCACCCTGTATTACTACGCAAACCAGAAAGACGCCCTGGTGTGCGGGACGTCAAACAAAAGCGAGTATCTCCTTGGCTACTGCACAAAGCACGGGGACGATGCGGCGGACATCCAGCCTCTCCTGCACCTTTACAAGACCGGAGTTTACAGGATTGCAGAAGAGGTGGGAATACCGGAATCTATAATCAAAAAAGCTCCTTCTGCGGGTCTCTACCACGGGCAGAGCGACGAGGAGGAGATAGGTTTTTCATACGATGAAATCGACAGGTATCTGGTTAACCTTGAGTCAAACGGCTGGAAGCCAGAAAGTGGTTCCGAAAAAGAGATATTAAAAAAGGTGAAATCGGCGCTGCATAAAAGGAACTCCCCGCCGAACCTTATGAAGGACTAAAAAAGAAGAAAAAATTATATTTTTTTTATTTTTCGTGTAATGTTTTTATTTCCCAAGTATTGACGGGTTATTTAAAAATTCCAGGGAGTCTTTTTTTCCTATGAGCGAATATATAGGCTTTTTGTGGTATAAGTTGAGACCCGGGTACTCTTCTGCCTTAACAACTCTTATATCAGGTAATCCTTTCCCGTAATTCGGGTTTTTTACGAACCCGTCGTCTGAAAGTTCATAGTATGCCGCACCGTGCATAAGGATATACTCGGAGTATTCACTTTCAAAGTTGTCAGAGACGATATTCGCCATAATAAGGGTGTCTTCACCAGGGTTTATCGTTACGTGCCCGTATCCCGGGGGAATAAGGGCTACTTCGCCTTCTTCTGCCTCTATTGCGACTATATCATAGTGGTCTTTTGTCTGCAGAAGAAAATGGGCTTCTCCGGAAAGCACCTGGTAAAGCTCCGGGTAACCGCAGCCGCACGGTGCATCAGGGTGATAGTGGCCTTTTGTTTTTACGTATTCCCTGCCAAGAGTGCGTGGCGGAATTATTGTAATATCGTATCTGAGCCTGTTTTCAAAAAGCCACTGAAAATCTTTCCTGCTTTTCGAAAGGCTCCGGTACATAAAATAAAGAGGTTGTTTTTCAGGTGCATCACCTGCATCCTCAAGGACGCACAGCATGTCGCCTACTGTCCGTTCAGCCGGAGAAGGGAGCTCTCCTTCCCAGAATTTATCCATCTTTATTTCTTACGACGTGACCATACAAAATACCCTGCCCCGATGATTACGAAGATGACTATTGTAATTACTATCGGATTTGTAAATATGGCCATGCCTGAGACTTTTGCAATCCCAATCTGCGCTTTCATCGAGTCTGATATTATGCTGTTGTCAAGGGCATCGCGGTAGCGTATTTCGGTATCTATTCCGTAAGTCTTTATTGTAGCGTCGGAGTCTACGGAGACTTCAAATACGGCTTTTGCAGTCTGTCCCGGCTCCATATCGCCAAGGTATGCGGTATCGTCGTTGCTTGTGAAAGGGTCCACAGCCGAGATACGGGCCTGGGCGTTATATGCCGTCGTTGCTCCTGTATTTTTGTAGACTATTGTGATCTCTCCCTTCTGTCCGGGTCTGAGCTGGGCAGGGTCGGATATGATTTCAAAGTCAACTTTTCCGCCGACGTCAATACCTACGGTTTCCGAGTCTGATGTCTTCTGGTCACCGTCGGAGTCTTTGTATTCTGCTGAAACCAAGACCGGGTAGTTTTTGGCTTCTCCTTCGTCAGATACGGATGCTTTGAATGTCACAGTTTTGGTCTCTCCGGGAGCAAATTTTCCTATAAAGACGCTTGCATCGGTCGGGACCACTGCACTTCCGGTTGCTCCCGAGAGTTTTAGAACCGTGTTCTCACCGGTTTCATGACCGACGTTTGTAACGTCCATCGTGATGTAGCCCTCGGTGCCTACATTCATTGAATCAGCGCTTACGTTTGAAACTTCTATCTGGACATCGGATTTGATGTTTATATCAACTGAAAGCGGCTTTTCAACAGTCCTGTAGTTGTATTTTATTGTGTCTGTTCCTGTCTGTTCCGCACTGAAAAGGTACTTGTACTTAAGAGTTACATTCAGCGGGTACTTCCCCGGGCTTGCGTATTTGTCTACCTTTATTTTGAATGAGGCGCTGTCCGAACTTCCTGCTGCAATGTCTCCTATCATCTGCGGGTCTGTTTTGACGGTAATAGGTGCTTTGTTTGCTTCAAGTGAGACCTCTACGAGTTTTGCAGTATCCGGGACGTCATCACGGTCAACTATGTCTGACTGCACTATTTTGAACTCTTTTGTCCCGGTGTTCTGTACTGTGATAGTAATCGTTGTATCATCACCGGGATCAAACTCGTTTGATCCGGATATGGCAACACTCATTTCAGGATTGCCTGAAATATATTTTGTGCCGGCAGAGGCGGGCATTGCCGCAATTACGACACAAATCAGGAATATTGCAAGAATATTTGTGAATTTCATATTCATCATCTCTTTGCTTTTTGGGTGTGTTGTTATTTTTGTGACAACATTTATTAGAACTGTGGATATATATTTGTATGCCAATGATAGATAATCAGCCTGAGTCCGGGAAGATAAGTGAGTCTTTAAAGTCACTGGGACTTACAAAATATGAGGCCCTTGTATATACGGCTCTGTTACAGGTTGACGGCGCAACGGCGTCAGAGATCCACGAAATATCCGGAGTGCCGCGCGCATCTGTATACCCTGCCATAGATAAGATGGTTGTGAAAAACATTGTGAGCGTCTCAAATACGGCACCGAAAAGGTTCAGCGCTGCTCCGCCAGGGGAAGCAGTAAAGAATATGCTGAACTCCATAAAAAGGGATGCAGACGAGGCGTTGGATGCGCTGAACCAGTTGTATGAGTCCCGCAGGGTGCATTCCGCGGAAAGACAGGAGTATATATGGAGTATAACCGGCGAAGAGAATATCTCGGCAAAGTTAAGGGAAATCGTACTTTCGGCCGAAGAGGAGGTCTTTGCAATATGCAGGTCCGCTGTTTTCAGGGAGTCTGTCCTCAGCATACTCAAAAATTTTAAGGGAAATGTGCGTATTGAAGTTGTTACTGACAGGTGGGAAGGTGCAGTTCCGAAAAATTCCTCTGTGCTCGTTTTTGATGAGCATAAGCCCCAGAGCCAGAATGCAGGCAATCTGTCAGGTGCATACATAATAGACAGAAAAAAGGCGCTTCTTATTATGGACTCAAAATCGGGGGACAAGAATATAAACGCTCTTTACTCTGAATCATACGGTTTTGTCCATTTCTTCATGACATACCGCAGTTTTATCTGTAAGCACCTGAAAAATCTGGGCGATGCGAAAGTATTTTCACAGGACTGAACCGTCTTTATTTTTCTGTCAGACAGGAGTCTGCCCGGAAACGGCACTGCCGGTTCATGCTTTTTTAGCTTTTTTCAACTAAAAATTGTATTTTTAACCTTATCTCTTAAATCCGGGTTACTATCCTGTTCGCAATAGAAAATCTAATTCGTTGTTAGGTTCTTATAGGATATTCAGATGATAAAAGAACGGGCTGTTAGTGCGGTAAAAAATATTCTGGAGTCAGCCTCGTTTGAAGTTGACGAGGGTTCCGGAGGAATAGATCTGACTGCATACGGAGGTAATGACTGCCTTGTCGTTCTCTGTTCCGACGATGCTTCTGAAATAGACTATTTTACGAGCAAAAGGTTTAAAGTCCAGCTTGAGGACTGCGTTGCCGAATGCAAAAAACTGCTTTTTACAATGAAGAGCGGTTTAAACGTAAATAACTGCATCATGTGGGGATATGAAGATCTGGCAAAGTACGCAGGGCAGGCGACTGTTGCAGATGTCCTTGGGCAGACTCTTGCACTTGACCTTGCCGGGGGCTCTTCAGCAGGGCAGTCAGGTAACAGTGACTACTTCGAATCGTCTTATGACGACTACGGACCCGAACTTTTGTGCCTTCCGGCGTCAGTGTCAGACGACAGGGCAAGAAGGATTGCAGGGATAAAGGGTGAACTTAAAAGGGTATTTGTGCCTCATTTCCTGTACAGGTGTGAAAGCACTGGAGAAAAAGTGTTCAAGTCCCATGTTATAGATTTTAATTATTCTGAAACCGGGCTTATAAACGGTGTTTCTGGGGATAAACAGGATATTGAGACCGAAGAGCTTGAAAAGGCCGCACCCGAGAGGAAAAATGTTCCCGGAGATGCAAAGGTTGTCGATGCAAAAATTAAGAAAAATGAAATTCTGGATGATATAAAGGATAAAATCGCAAAAGACCTTACAAAGACCGTCCGTGTAAGTACATCAGAAGGTGACACGATATCCTATGAAGACGTTAAGGTCTCTCCGGACAAGGACAAGATAAATATTAAGGTCGACCTTGTCTATCTGCCGGTAATACAGATCCGCGGGGACAAGGTTGTGGAAATAAACGCCTTTACCGGAAAAATACTTAAAGAACCTATGGATGACGGTGTAGAACTTCTTTAACTTTATTTTTTGGAGGGTTTTGAATTAATGATAACAGTTATAGGAGGAGGACCTGCCGGAAGGTTTGCTGCAATACACCTTGCAGGGGCAGGTGAAGAGGTACGTCTTATTGAAAGAAGAGGGAAACTCGGCGGTCAGTGTCTTCACCAGGGCTGTATGGTTATATGCGGCCTGAATGACTGTGCCAGGCTTATTGACGAGTCTGAGAAACTCGGCCGCCTGAATGTTCTTAAAAATCACCCCGGGGTATCCCTTCCTGACCTTTGGGATGAGATGAATAATATACAGGCCAAGATATCAGATATTCTTGACAGGGAGACAAAGGGTGCAGGTGTTAGCGTAACTGATGCAGAAGCGTTTGTTGACGGCAGTACAGTTACAGTCAACGGCGAAATCTTATCCTCCGAAAGCGTTCTTATTGCGACAGGATCAAAACCTTTTGTTCCGGATATCCCAAATAGCAATCTTCCCGGGGTTTATACCCCGCATACAATATTTAATATGAGAAATATCCCCAAAAAACTGGTGATAGTGGGAGGCGGTGTAATTGCAGCCGAATATTCCTATATATTTTCAATGTTCGGCTCAGATGTGACCGTTGCTTCAAGAAGTCAGTTTTTAAGGGGCAAACCAGACCTTCTCAGAAGATCGGCCTTAAAAGACCTGCATAAAGTCTCGATAAAAGAGTACACGCTGGTAAGAAATATATCCGGTAAGGAAAGGGCAGAATCGGTTTTTCTTGAAAGCGGTGGAGAAAAAATGGAATTTAAATGTGATGCTGTTCTTTTTGCATCCGGCCTGACTCCCAATACTGGCAATATCACTGGTATAAAGAAAGGGGAGCACGGAGAGATTATAATAGACGAAGGCTACAGGACAAACTGCAAAGGAGTCTATGCCGCGGGTGATGTCACGGGAAGAGTTTTCATGACACCTTATGCAAGAATGCAGGGAATAAACGCTGCAAGAAGCATCCTTGGGGAAAAACCCTTAAAAATTCCGGAATATATCCCGCAGTCCCTGAAACTGTTTTATGAACACTCATACTGTAACGGGAATACTGAAAATACGAGTTCTGTTAGTATTCCCTCGCCTTCAGGACCCGGCTCCTTCTGGTCGGTTCCTGAAAAGAACACCGGAAATGCAATGATTAACGTCGACAGAAAGTCCGGTGACATTAAGGGGATGTATCTCGGCTCTCCCTCATCTTCAGTCGTTGCGGCGTATATGGGATATCTGATGGAGAAGGGCCTTAATGTATCTGACTTTGAAGATTTCGTCGAAGTTCACCCTTCAACAGATGGTGTTTACGGCCTGATAAAATATGCCTACTCCCTTTTGAAGTGACGGCTTTGGCGCTTCTAAGGGGAAAAACATTTAACTGTCTTTTTTTGACCTGTACGCCTTTGCATCGTCTTTTCATCTAAGCAAGCAGTCTGAAAAGTTGCAATTAAAAAAGTTTATTGATAAAACTGCCAATAGAGAAAGCAGGATGCATAAATATACTCTTTCAAAAGCCTTTGAAAACGAAACTTTTGCAACTTATCTGTCTGTTGCGGTTGTAATCCTGTTGTTTCTGATGATGGAGATTACCTACCAGATAATTTTTGAAAATACGATTATGGTATTGTCTCATATTTTCTATTTCCCTGTAATAATCATCTCTTTTCTCTACCCCAGAAGGGGGGTTGTAATATCCACAGTTCTTTCGGTCTTATACCTTGCATTTGCGTATATTTTTATATCACCTGACATTTACGGGATTGTCTCGGCTACGATGCAGTTCTACGTATATGTAAGTATTTCTGTCGTTGTTTCGGTAATTTCCGACAGACTCATGTCTGACAGAATAAAGTTCAGGACTCTTTTCGATTACTCGGAAAACGGCATATGCGTTGCTGAAAAGGACTCAGGAAAAATAATCGAGATGAATAAAAAATTTTCATCTCTCCTTGACAGATGGGGTTTTTCCGAATCAGAAAAGAGTATTGCCGAACTGTGTGGTAACATGGATTCGTGCGACGAATTTCTTTCAAATTTTTACGAGAGAAATTCGGTTGAAAATTACGAGATGAAAATCCGTGCGAAAGACGGAAATGATGGATATGCCCTTGTATCAGCATCGAATATACCCGGCGGAAAAATCGTTATGACCCTTACCGATATTACGGAAAGGAAAACGGATGCTGAAAAGATAATGAGTCTCAACGGGGAGCTTAAAACAGCAAACGATGAGGCAAACCTTTACATAGACATAATGGCGCATGACATCAACAATGCAAATACCGCAGCGCAGGGTTTTGCGGAGCTTCTTGGAGAGAATATAACTGAAGATGACAGGCCGTATTTTGACAAGATGCTGGCCGGGATAAAGCAGAGCAGCAACATCATCGATAAAGTGATAAAGGTAAGGGAGATTCACAGCATTGATAATACACCTGTAGTGTGCTCTCTTGACAAATCTGTAGATGACGCCGGGAAAAAACTTGGAATCAAAGTGAATTATAGTCCTAACGGGATTTATGTCATGGCGGGGGTATTTCTTTGTGATCTTTTTTGTTACATATTCGAAAACAGCCTTGCCTTTTCAAAAGGTAATGCCGTAATTGACGTGAATGCAGCCGAAAAGGGTGAACTCATTGAAATTTCCGTGACCGACGACGGCCCGGGAATTCCTGACAGCCGGAAAAGTACCCTGTTCTCAAGATTTCAGCCCGAAAACAACAGCAGAAAGGGCAGGGGTCTTGGTCTCGGGCTCTGCTGGCTTATTGCCGATGCTTACGGCGGAAAGATTGAGGCGAAGGATGCAAAGGAAGGGGACTATAAAAGCGGCCTTAAAATAATAATTACACTGAAAAAAGCGGTTTTGGTATGATTATCTGCCTTTCTGGGCTTCAATCCATTCAAAGATTATCCTTTTGAGCTCCTCTTTTGTTGTGTCCTCGTGCAGATAATACCTGAGATAATACTCAAGGTCATCAAGTGTGGGATGGATTATATTGTTCAGTATGTCATCTGCCGTGGCGCCCCTTTTGTTTTCCGAGCGTTTTAATAGCAGTTCGTTGAGGTGGTGCATTTCGCACGTCTCGTCCAGAATATTCTCAAGGTTTTTATTGCACCAGTCCATTTTTGAAGTCCAAATTATATTTTAACGATGATTCTGCAAAAAGTCTGTATCTGGTTTTATTAATTGAATAAAGGATTTTTTATTGCCCCTAAATTCTTTCAGATATCCTGTCTGTCCTGCGTATTTTTGTCACCTTCACTGCTTCCCGGAATTACTGTGTCGTTTGTATGGTTAAAAAGCATTTTATACCGGTTCTCACTGTTTTTAAGCTTTTCAAGGGCTTTTATCCTTATGATTACGTTTGCGGTGATTGCAGCCGCGGACTCTGCCTCCGCGATAAGCCATTTTTCGAATTCAGTCTTCTTTTTTGACACCAGTATTATTGCAGCGAAGAACTGGTCCCTGCTCTTGACTGATATTATGGCTATTGATAAGATTTTCCTTTTTTCAAGGTTATTTACTTCATTCGGGGGGAATATATCAAAATCATTGCTGTTAAGGTAGTAATTTCTTTCTGATATGATATTGTAGAATGCAGAATCCTTCTCTATTTTACGGTATATATTCAAGAATCTCGTTTCACTCCCGTCAGGCAGGAAAAGATCAAGGTCCCCTGTCGTATCGTTTACAAGGTAAATTCCGCCGGATTCCATATTCAGAATAGCCATTACTGTCTTAAGCGAAAGTGGAAGTGCGTCATGGTAGGTTATTGCCGATGAAAGCTTCCAGCCAAGGTCTTTCTGGAGGTCTACGATATCCTCAAATTTTTTTCTTTCGGTGTTGTCCTTAAGTATGACAGCAAGACCCGGCTGCCCGTCGTAGAAGACCACCGGGATGATTTTCATGAAAAAACATCTGACTTTGTTTTTCTTTTTTATAAATATCTCTTCAGCGATTATATTGCCTGAAAAAGCCTCTGAAATCCCCGAAATAATGTCTCTTTCACCTTTCTTTGTCGTAAAAAGTTCATCAGGGTAAAGGCCGGTGACTTCATCAAGACTTCTGTCAAGGAAATCCAAAAGCGGCTTGTTTGCGTTGAGTATTCTGTCGTCGCATCCTACTATAAGGACCAGGTCTGAAGTGAAATCAAGCATTGCGGATACAGGGACCCTTTTTGAAAGAAAATACACTTTCGCCTGACCATATGGCTTCATATCAACCATTCCCGCCGTTTTGAGAACATCCAGATATCTTGCCGCAGTTATTCTGTTCATCCCTATAGCTTCTGATATCTGCCTCAGTGACATCCCACGTGGATTTTTTTTCAGAAGATTTAGTATTGCTGCATTCTCGGGACTGTCAGGAATCATTATATTTTAAAGGTTATTCTTTTGCAACATATAAAGGCATTTGGGAAATGGATAAATACAGCAATTCTGTGTTGATCAATCCTATAGATTATCCAATAACAAAATGTATATATAGTATTGAGTCAACATTATTTTTGTGCATGAGGATGTGTAACACCTTATCCCTGGCATGCATAAGTAAACTGACACAATAATTTGACACAATAAGTTATTCGTTAATCCCCATGATCAATCCCCCCAAAACCCCATCATCACTTAACGGATACAGTTTGCCTCAATGCAAGGAATTGCCCTGGTAAGGGATGCCGGAAGATTTTCCCCCCCCAGAAGAATCCTAAATGTTTCCCCCCCATAAAGGGTTCTTAAATTCCGGCCGACATCCATCATGGCACGGCTTTTTGGCCTTAAATGGAAATATAAATGGTTTTATCTGTTTTCAACTGTTTCACTTTAACGCTTATACGGATTTATTTTTTTCAAAATCACTGTCAAAACAGAAATCCTGATGTTTTTTATGCCGGCTGTTCATTCAGTCTGTCTGAGGCAAGTTATTTTTCTTCATAAGAGTAAACATTAAAGATTATATTTCAGGCGCCAATATTATGATGCCTAAAATACATAGATAAACCCGGATAAGAAAAAGCTTTAGGAGTCTGCACTATTATGGCGATCTTTGACAGAATAAAAGGGCAGGGGAGTAATCCAAACCCCTGGATTGACAAGGCTGCATCACTTTTTGATCAGGGGAAATATGCGGGTGCAGTAAAGAATCTCGAAAAAGCTCTGGAAATTGAGCCTGAAAACGGATCTTTATGCTACAGAATGGGCACAGCGCTTATGCACCTTTCAAAATTTGACGAAGCTGAAAAATACTTCAAGCGGGCTGTCGCGGCATCGCCTGAAAATATGAATGCATGGCAGGCACTTGGAAATTCCCTTTACGAATCGAGGGACTTTTCCAGTGCAGTGCAGTGTTTTGACAAGGTGCTTTCATCGGACCCGTCTGTACTGGATATCTGGTACAAAAAAGCAGACTCCTTCGAATATCTTGGCAATTTCGCCGGTGCAGCGGAATGTTGTGAAAACATCCTCGGACTTGAGCCTTCAAACGTTGATGTAATGGAAAAGCTTGGCACTCTCTGTATGAGAACAGGCGATTTTGACAAGGCCGTGGAAGTGTTTGGAAAGGTCCTTTCATCAGACTCCGAAAATGTATTTGTAATGATAAAAATGGGTGAAGTCCTTGAAAAACTTGGAAAATCCGAGGAAGCCCTTGGATTTTACGATGTCGCCTTAAGGACCGCCCCATCGGATACGTCTGCTGTCTACCACAAGGCTTCTTTGTGTGAAAGACTTGGCAGATACTTTGAAGCTGCCGAAATCTACAGGAACGCAGGTCCTGACATGCCACCTGATGCAGTCGCCGCATTCAACAGGGCAGTAAACCTTGTCTGGAGCGGTTTATATTCTGAGGCTGTTTTCTCCCTTGAGATTGTCCTGAAAAAGAACCCCGCGGATATATCGGCATGGCACATGATGGGAATCTCACTCGAGCATATGGGAGAGTATGAACGTTCTGTCGTGTGCTTTGACAATATACTGAAATACGCCCCTGACAGTTCCGCTGCATGGTACCAGAGAGGAATGTGCCTTTCAAAGCTTGGCAGGTACAACGACGTGATGAACAGCTTTGAACATGTGATGAAAGGTAGTGCCGACGGCGGTGTCAACTGGATAAACAATAATATAGACTTAAGCCTTTTTGAAAAACAGGCGGCAGATGTCCAGTCAAAGCTCAACATTGATGTAAAAGAGTCAAGAATGCTTGAGATGCAGGGAGAAGCGCTTATGCACCTTGGGAGATTCGAGGAAGCGTTTACATGCTTCTCCAAACTTGTCGAGTCCCGGCCTGACAACATCAATGCGTGGCGCAACAGGGCTGATGCTCTTATAAGCCTTGGAGAATACGCCGGTGCAGCCGAATCCATAAATCATGTTCTGGAAAAATTTCCGGATGAAACTGCCCTGTGGGAGAAAAAGGGCAATACCCTGATGCATATCGGGGACAGCGAAAAGGCGGCTTCATGCTTTGAAAAGGTCGTGGAATCAGACCCTTCCAATGTGGGGGCATGGCAAAAACTTACTGAAGCCAGGCTTAAAATGGGTCTTTTTGAAAAAGCCCTTGAAGGTATGGATATTATTTTGTCAAAAGCTCCAGGCGACGATTCGGTAAGAAGCAAAAAGGCGGAGATTTTAATGTCCGAAGGGGACTATGATCAGGCGCTTGAAATCCTTGAGCCGATTATGCAGAAGGGTGGAAGTGATGTCAGTGCATGGAGGAATTATATCACCGCTCTTGATATGACAGGCAGGTACGATGAAGCCGTATCCGCAATAGAGAACCTTGAAAGCGCAGGGGTTGCGGACTCTTTTCTGCTCTGTCAGAAAGCTGAAATTTATGAAAAGTCAGGGAATATCGAGGGCTCTGTTGAGGCATATTCGGCAGCCTTTGAGATTGACCCGGAGAGGGAAGGTCTTTCCCTCTCGCTTGCAAACAGCCTGAAGCTTCTTGGACGGTATGAGGAAGCCTCAAAAGCTTTCGAACATTACGTACGTGCAAACCGTGAAGATGCGGCCGGATGGAGGGAGCTTGGAATAACCCTCAGGCGTACAGGAAGTCTTGAAAAAGCTTCAAAATCGTTCCAGAAAGCTGCCGGGTTAAACCCCGGCAACACGGGTATACTTCTTGACCAGGCCCTTTTGATGCTTGAAGTGGGGGATTTCAGCAATGCCTGTGATGTTTTTGAGAGGATTCTTGAACTTTCACCTGAAAATAAAGTTGCAAAACGCAATTATCCGTTTGCCCTTTCAGGAGCAAAGAGGACCAAAGAGGCTGTAAAGGAGTTCGGGAATTTTCTGGAGACTGACGATGACGACATAGCTGCAAGACTTGAAGTTGCGTCACTGTGCGAAAAAACCGGGGACTTCGAGCTCGCTGCAGGCCATTACGCCGCAGTGCTTGAAGACAATGAAAAAGACCTCAACACATGGATTAAGCTTGCAAAAGTCCTTGCTGTTATGGGGAGGTACGAAGACTGCATAGAGGCATGCGACAGCATATCTGAAAACTACCCTGACAATTACACCGCAAACAGGATGAAGGGAGACATGCTTTTCAGGCTTGGCAGGTTCGAAAAGGCATCAGAAAGCTACAAAAAAGCTCTCGAAGGAGATCATCAGGACAAGGCGACGCTTCTTTTGTGCGCAGAGTCTTTGCTTAAGGCGGGAAAATACAAGGAGAGCCTTCAGAACTATTCGGCTGCGCTTGAGGACTCCGAAGGTGATATCGAAAGCTTCTTCCAGTGTGCGACGGCGCAGATGCATATGGGGGGATATGAAAAGGTTCTGCGGTTTATCGGGCGTGTCTTAAAAGAAAAACCAGAACTTTCAGGAGCTCTTCTTATTCAGGCAAATGCCTATGAGAGAATAGGGCAGTATGAAGAGGCCCTTTCAAACTACGAGGCCGCAATAAAGACTGACCATAAAAACCCGGCGTTATGGGATGCACGCGGCATGCTTCTCGTCAACCTGGGAAGGTACAACGATGCCGGCAAATCGTTCGAGCGTTCGATAGAGATGGGTTCGACATCCTCTGCAAGCTGGTACGGCAAAGGCCTTGCACTTGAGCAGCTTGGAAAGCATGAGGCTGCAATAGAGGCATATGATCAGGTTTTGTCCATGAATCCCGGGGATGCTGCAGCTTCATACCGTAAAGGCATATGCTTAACAAAGCTCGGCAGGTACAGGGAGGCATCGGAGTGCTTTGAAAAAACGGCAAGAGCTGAAAAGGCTTCTGGTTTCGAAGAAGAGAAACCTGATCTTTAATTCGTTTTATAAAAAATATTTTTATCATCCCAAAAAATCTCTGAAAAATAATACCTTCTTTTTGCCCCCCGGGGAAAAATGGATATCTGTTTAGAGGGCCTGTTTTAAGGTGTTTTTTAATTATTGAATTTTTTGTAAAATTTTTTAGATCTCTATGCTTTCATCCGAGAATGTCTTCAGCTGCACAGAAAGCATGGGGTCCATGCAGTCCTTCGCTGCAAGGTAAAACCCAAAACTTTTCATTAGCCTCAGTTTGCTTGAAAGAAAATGAATGAATTTTGTAAGGGTGGGTGTAGGAAGGTATATAAGAAGTGTATTCAGTGAATCCACAACAACGCATGTTTTCTCATCGGGATTTTCCTTGAGCATTTCGGTCAATGCTATCCCTACATCGGTGAGGTTTCCGGGATTGTTTACGAATACCGAGTTGTCAAGGTCTGACGGCAGATTTCCAAGAGCATATTTTGTTATTGCATCGATAAAAAACACTTTTGAGATGTCGAGCCCTTTTGATTTGTACATATCCTTTAGCAGAGGAGACGGATTGTTTGCAGTTATTACAATCGCCCTGTATCCTTTGGAGACTACGGCTTCTATTATCTTGTAATTTGCCTCAATAAGCTCCTCTGCAGGAGCCATTGCGAGGACAATGCGCCCGTTCCCAAAATCAGACAGTACTCCGTTTAAATCAGACAATAGCTCACCTGGTCAAGAAATCCCTGCATTCGTCAGGTATATAGTCAAATCCCCTGGAAATGGCTTTGTTCAGCTCTTTGAGGTTTTCTATTACCTGCTGGGAGTTTTTCAGCTGTACGGACAGTTTCATTTTTATAATTTCCGGGTCTTTCCCATTTTCAATATCGTTGATGGCCTCAGAAAGATTTCTGCATATGTGGTTTACAGGCTCCTTAAGTCTTCTTGCAGCTTCCGTCAGAAATTCCATAAGAGCCTTTTCGGCCTCTTTTTTTTCTGTAATGTCCACATATGAGCCAAAATAGTATGATTCCTTTGACATCTTATTGTATATTTTTATGATGGATAACTGCGCATCAAATTTGTTGCCGTCGCTTTTTAAACCCTTTACCTCACCAAAATATTGCCCGGTTTCTGAAAGCCCGGGTATTATCCTGTTGTGGCAGGAGTTAATGGGGTCAAAAAGCATGGACAGTTCTTCTCCTATTATTTCATCCTTTGATTTGTATTTGTGAAGCAGAAGTGCTGCATTGTTTATATATGTTATAAATCCTTTTTCGTCAAGCAGGAATATCCCGTTGAACGATACCTCCAGGGCATGCTCTTTCATCTTAAGTTCGCATTCGGCATTTCTTTTTTTGAAGGCAATATCTATCTGGTGGTTGAGTTCGATAAACTGGGATGCAGGGTTTTTGCCTTTCTGGACATAGCCGTCAGCACCGTACATAAACGCCTCATGAACAACCTGCTCCCTTCCTTTCCCGGAAAATATTATAAAAGGTATGAACGGGTTTAGATCGCGGACTTTTCTTAGAAAGTCAAGACCGTTCATTTCAGGCATTTCATAGTCAGAAACAATTGCATCGTAAGTATTATTGCATAATTTTGAGAGTGCTTCTGTTGCAGAGTATGCTTTTTCAATAGAGTAATCATTATATTTTTTGAGGTAAATAGAGGCAATTTCAAGAATTTCCGGTTCTTCATCAACCATTAAAATATGTAGCATAAAAATATACCTTCAAATATAATAAGTTACTTTTGAATTGTTATGTATCTATAATTCTATTGCATTAAATAAATATGTATATCATACCTGAAATTGTTTTTTAATTATCCTGCATAATGTCTTTTTCTGTTATTATCTCCTGCGAAGAATTAATCTCTGTTAGTTTTCAATAAACTATCCAATGAAGAACGAATACAGGGGTGCAGTGCTTGGGGCGGCAGCAGGTGATGCACTCGGGATGCCCTATGAGACTTCTCCTCCGGCCTTTGGGAAAAGTATGACAAAAGGGTTTAAAAAAGCTCCGAGGAATCACCCGAACGCCTCTCTTCCTGCCGGCGGCTATACGGATGATACCCAGATAATGCTTGCCTGCGCCGAACTTCTGGTGAGCGGAAATTTCACGCCTGAGAATTACGCTTCAAAATTGCAGAGGCTTCACGAAAACAAAAAGCTGAGGTTCCCTGACGGAACGGTAGTTACAGCGTGTCGTCATATGTCCTCGAAAAAAGAAAATTTCGGGTGCAACTCGACGACATCTGGGTGCATCCCTCTCGGTCTTCCTTTTGCCCTTGCCTTTCATGACATCGTTGAGATGAGCGAGAAGCTTGTCGAAGCATGTGCAGTCACCCATACAAACCCCGGTGCCCATGCCGCAGCAATATCCTTTGCGACATTAATCCGGGCTACCCTTGACGGGGATGAAAAACCCCTTCATGAAGCGCAGAAGAACGCTTTTCTGGAGGATCATAATCTGGGTCTGAAGACAGGTGAGGCTCTCAGGATAGCACGTGAGGATATAAGTCTGGAATCGTCGGTATCTGTAATCGGGAACGATGTAAGCGTTTACCAGACTCTTCCTATGGCGTACTACCTGATACAAAAGTTCGGCGATGACCCTGACCTGATGTACCTTGCGGCAGGAGTGGGAGGAAACACAGATACTATAGGGTTTATATGCGGTTCGTGGTTTGGAGCGCAGTATGGGGCTTCAGCAATCGATGAAGACTTAATTCTGGGCCTTGAAAACCGCGAAAATCTTGAAACAATAGCAGACAGGCTCTATATGCGCTACGGGACAAAGAATTAATTCCGCCTGAATACAATATTATTCCCTATGGATATTGCAATTATCGGTGCGTCGGGTTATACAGGAGGGGATCTTGTCCGTCTTCTTCTGCATCATTCAAAAGCATGTGTTACCTGCGTCACATCCAGAAAGAAGGAGGGAAAGCCGCTTTCTTCACTTCACCCTGGTCTGAGTGGTCTGACAGATCTTTCATTTACAAACCCTGATGTGAACGATATAGATGCGGACTTCGTTTTTCTTGCGGTTCCGCATACGGTTTCAATGAATTACGCAGGTCTTCTCAGGGACAGGGGAATAAAGTGCGTGGATTTAAGTGCGGACTACAGGCTTTCAAAGGACGTTTACGAGAAGACTTACGGCGTTTCCCACAAAGCTTATTTCAAAGCCCCCTACGGTCTGTGCGAGCTTCACAGGGATGAGATACAGAAAGCGCAGTTCGTGGCGAACCCCGGATGTTTTCCGACGGGGGCGACACTTGCATCAGCACCTCTTGCAAAGTTTGCAAATACAATAATATATGATTCGAAGACAGGTGTGTCAGGTGCGGGTGTAAACCCAACCCCGGCAAACCAGTACACAAACGTTGCTGACAATTTCTCAGCGTACAAATGGACAACCCATCGTCATCTCCCGGAGATGATTCAGGAGGCAAAATTCCTCGGATCAAAAGCCCAGTGCTATTTCACACCCCACCTTCTGCCGGTAAACCGTGGTATTCTTACAACGGCCCACATCCTCCTTGACGATCCTATGTCACAGGAAGAAGCCGAAAAGCTCTATAATGATATGTACAAAAATGAATTCTTTGTACGCCTCCAGAACCCCACTCTCGGGGGCGTCAGGGGAAGCAATTTCTGTGACATAAAGGTTGAGTGCGACGGAAAGAGAGTTGTTGCTGTCTCCGCAATTGACAATCTTGTTAAGGGCGCAAGCGGGCAGGCAATACAGAACATGAATATTATGTGTGGATTTGACGAAAAAGACGGCCTTACGACAGCGCCAGTCTTCCCCTGAAAAAATTAAGGAAGTGATTTTGGACTATGCTGATTAAAGATGTGATGACTCCTGACCCAGTTACGGTTAAAGCCGATTCAAAGGTGAGAGAAGCGGCAGGTATTCTTAGAAAATACAGAATAGGCGGGCTTCCCGTAATGGACGGCGAAAGGGTTGTCGGTATTGTAACGGAGACTGATATCCTCTCCCTTCTTGAAACCGGCGATTTGAGTGACGACCTGTGGCTTCCCTCCCCTCTTGAGATTATAGAGGTCCCTATACGCGAGTTCGTAAACTGGGAGAAGACTAAAAAAGCCCTTTCGGATATCGGGGAAAGTCCCGTTTCGGATATTATGAGCAGTGACGTCGTATCAATAGAGGACGGTGCTGATATAGAGGAGGGAGCCAGGCTTATGCTGGACGAAGGCATAGCACGTCTTCCTGTTATTCGTGATGACAAGCTTGTCGGAATAGTGACCCGGCAGGACATAGTACGCGGAATAAGTCTGTTTAATGAAAAAACACCTGAAGGAAGTGATTAGAGAAGTGAATAGTATCTGCGAAGTTGAAGGAGTCTATGCGGCAGGAATCAAGGAGAAAAAATACGGGCTTGCGCTGATTAAGGCCAAGGGGACTGCTGCGGCTGTATTTACGAAAAACAAATTTATGGCTTCGCCTGTTATTCTCATGAAGAGGAGGATTGAGAAGGGTTTTCTCGAGGGCATTATTGTGAATTCGGGAAATGCAAATGTCTATACCGGCGAACAGGGCATGAAGGATGCCGAAAGGATGGCAGAGATTGCAGCGGAGGCCTTTTCTGCAGACCCTGAAAACATCGGTGTTGCAAGTACGGGTGTTATAGGAAGATTTCTCAATATGGAAATAATAGAGGACCAGTGCAGGCGCGTCTCAAAAGACCTCGGTCACGACGAAAAGTCGGAGGAAAACGCCGCAAAGGCCATAATGACAACCGACCTTCTTATGAAAACCGCACTGTGCAGGCGCGAGGGTTTTTCGGTTGCCGGAATTGCCAAGGGCAGTGGTATGATTGCTCCAAATATGGGCACTATGCTTGCTTTTCTCTATACCGACGCCGAACTCACTGCCGACGAGCTTAAGCGTGCTCTTTTGACTGCTTCAAAGAGAAGCTTCAACCGTGTTGTCGTGGACGGTGACACGTCTACAAACGACTCCGCTTTCCTGACCGCTACCGGTCTTAAGGGAAAAGTGGACTATAAGGAGTTTTGCGGCGCGCTTGAAGAGGTCTGCACAACTCTTGCAAAGCAGATGGCTGAAGACGGTGAGGGTGCGACGAAGATGATTGAAGTGCGCATAACAAACGCCCCTTCGGAGGAGGACGCAGAGGTAATTGCAAAAACAATAGTCGGTTCTCCTCTTGTAAAGACGGCAGTCTACGGTGAAGACCCCAACTGGGGAAGGCTTATTGCGGCTGCGGGACGTGCCGGTGTAGAATTCCCTCCTGAAAACGTTACCGTAAGCATCTCGGGTGAAAACGGCAAAAAGACTGTTCTTCTTGCAAAAAAAGGGGAAATTTTAGCAGACAATAAGTATCACCCTGAAGCTTTAGCCGAAGCGAAGGCTCTTATGCACGGTAAAAAAGTCATATTCACACTTGACCTTGACTACGGAGGTTTTTCGGCGACGGCGTGGGGGTGTGACCTCACCGAAAAGTATGTGGAGATAAACGGGAAGTATACCACATGAAGCGTGTTGACATTCTGATGGAGGCTCTGCCCTACATTCAGCAGTTCCACGGAAAGACTATTGTCATCAAGCTCGGCGGTCATGCTATGGTAGACCCCGATGTTCTTGACACCGTGATACAGGATGTCGTTCTTCTGCATTATGTCGGGATGAGAGTCGTTCTGGTCCACGGCGGAGGGCCGGAAATAACCGAAAAGATGAAGGCTATGGGAAAGGAGCCGAAGTTTGTCGCAGGTTTAAGGATAACTGACAACGACACCCTTGAAATTGCCCAGATGGTGCTTGTTGGAAAGATACGCGGCAATATTGTCTCCCTTATAACCAAGTTCGGTGCAAAGGGTGTGGGACTTGCCGGCCAGGACGGAAACCTCATGTTTGCAAGAAAGGCAGGAGCAAAGAAGATCTTTGTCGGGGACAAAGAAGAGGAGGTTGACCTCGGTCACGTGGGTGACATTGAACAGATTAACCCGGAACTTCTGACGGGACTTCTTGACAAGGGATATATCCCGGTTGTGTCACCTATTGCAATAGACCGGAGGGGGAGGTGTCTCAATGTCAACGCCGACACTGCGGCCGGAGACATCGCGGTTGCGCTCCAGGCATATAAGTTCATCAACCTTTCAGATATCGACGGCGTGATGAACGCCCAGAGGACAAGGACGTATCACCGCCTTACGACTGAGGAGTCTTACAGGCTTATAGATGAGGGAGTTATAGTGGGGGGGATGATCCCGAAACTTCAGGCGTGCCTAAAATGCATTGAAAACGGCGTTGAATATGCCCATATCATAAACGGGAACAATGACCATACGATACTGATTGAGCTCTTCACACATGAGGGTATAGGGACGATGATAAAAAACAGCGATTCCGAATAAATAATCAAAAGATCAATATTTTTTGTAAAAAAAATGTCTTTTTTGAAAGTCTGAATTGTAATATGTGCAGGTACGCAGAAATGTCAGGACTGTTTTCACCCGGACCGTTTAAGGCGAAGAAATCCGTTGAAATATTCCGCGAGGCTTTTTTTAAAAACCCTGTCGGAATATGCATTTTGACCCACCCTGATTTCAGGATAAAGATTGTAAACGAAAGCTTTGCGGAAGTTTTCGGGCTTGAAAAATCCGGTATCTCGGGAAAACTTTTTACGGCGGTATGGAAGAAGGACCCTCTTCGCGACGAATTTTTCAGCCTGATGAGGGAAAAAGGACTTGTAAAAAACTTTAAACTTTGCCTTTTCTCCCCTTCGGGAAAAGGTGAACTTCAGATTCTTCTCTCTTCTGCCTTTATAGATGATGAAAACATTATCATCTCGGCCGTGAACGCGGAAAACTCCGGGTGATTATTCATTAAGTTCAGTCTGTTTCTCTTCGTTCATCTCAATTAATATTTCAAATATTTTTCTGGTAAGTTCCGGGTTAAGCCCTTCTTTTTCAGCAGTTTTAAAGGCTCTTCTTAAAACCGCATCTCTCTGCACCTCATCCCTTACCGGGATTTTTTCGCAAATCTTTCCTTTGCAGATGTCCCGGGCACACTCCTGCCTTTTCTTAATCAGGTCTATTATCTGCATATCTATTTTCTGTATACGGTTTCTTGCAGACTCCAAATCCATTACAGAATAATTTCACAGTTTATCACTAAAAAATGATGGCTGAACCGGGACATTCAGTCATGTCTTCAAAAAAATTTCAATGCGGTAAAAATAATGATAGCTGAAAGTCTAATATAGAGTAACAGATGTTTGGAAATATTATATCTAAGATTCCCAAAAGGGAGAGAAATGACCTTTTAATCGGATGGGTGGCGATAGCCATCGCGTTCACGATTATTTTTATAAGGGGAGGCCGCCTGACAGTATCACAATTTGCATTGTATTTTTTCATATCGCTTTTAACTGTAGGCCTTGGTTTTCTCCTGCATGAGCTTGCGCATAAGTTCATGGCAATGAAATACGGGTACTGGGCGGAGTTTAGAAAGGACAACCAGATGCTTCTTGTCGCAGTTGCACTTGCAGCGCTTGTAGGTGTTGTATTTGCAGCGCCCGGTGCGACAGTAATCTATGCGCAGCAGGGAAGGGTCATGACAAAGGAGGAGAACGGAATAATTTCACTGGCAGGTCCTCTTACAAACCTCATACTTTGTGTGCCTTTCTTTTTGCTTATCATTGCTTCAGCGGTTTTTGGCCCTGTTTCGGCAGGAATATTCAGCATTCTGTTTCTTACAGGGCTTATAGGTCTGTCAGTAAATTCGATGATTGCATTTTTCAACCTTCTCCCTGTAAGTGTCCTTGACGGCAAAAAGATTCTGTCGTGGAACCCTGCTGTATTTGCCGTTATGATAGTGCTGTCATTTGTAATTCTTCTGGTATCCTATGACTACGGCGGGATTTTAACTGCAATTATCAGCATTTTCAGTTAAAAATTATCTTTTTTTGTAATTTTTTTGGTTTTGTATACTCTATTATAAGATATACAAAACAGAACGGCTCTTGGTTAACGGGAGTACATTGCCGGAAGCTAATGGTTTTTATGTATAATATAAACTTTCTGTGTTTTCCCCAAATAATATATTTTTAATATATAAAGTACTTATTAGTATATCCTAGATATTTAAGGTATATTTTAAAAAAGCAATCTATTTATCCTGGATTCCCTAACTCTTGAACGTTAATATTGATTGTTTTCAGGTCTCTTCCTTTTAAGAGACTGCCATAGAATCCAAAGTGAGAGATGCCTTATGGAAAACTTTACTTCACAGCAAAAGTACACTGACAACTGCCGTTATCTCCACAGAAAACTTGATGAATCAGAGATGTCTCCTATGCACTGGAAAATATGGTTCCTTTCCTCTATGGGGATTTTTCTTGACGGTTTTGATCTATTTATCATATCGATAGCCCTTCCTCTTATAATTGCGCAGTTTGAGCCTGGTTCTGTGATGACAGGTCTCATCGGTTCTGCGGCTGTAATCGGCTCCATAATAGGTGCCGCCGCCGGCGGCAAGATTTCCGATAAACTTGGCAGAAAAGCGATATACATAGTTGATCTGATATTATTCCTTGTTTTTTCCCTGATGACCACCTTTGCATGGGATATATATTCGCTTATTCTCTTTCGTTTTCTCTTAGGCATAGGAATCGGTGCGGACTATCCCATATGCGCAAGTTATGTCTCGGAGTTTATGCCTGCCGGGAACAGAGGAAGAATGCTTATAGGTGCTTTCTCCTTTCAGGCCGTTGGAATGTTTGCAGCCGCAGGATGCGGTCTTCTTATATTGTGGGCGTACCCGGAACCGGTGTCCTGGCGCCTTATGCTCATAGCAGGGTGTATTCCGGCCGTCCTTATAACTTATATTCCGTATGAAAGTTCCGGAAAGCCCGCGCTGGTACATTGAACACGGAAGACCAAAGGATGCTGCGGCTGTAGTCGGAAGCCTGACTCATATTGATGAAGAAAAGGCTGAGTTCTTTGCAGAGTGTGAAGAGGAATGCATTAATGAGAGAAAGAAAAAGAAAAGTCCCGGTTTTGGTATTCTTTTCAGGCCCGGGTACCTGAAAAAGACTGTTCTTGCTTCAGTGCCGTGGTTTGGCATGGACATTGCGACATACGGCGTCGGGATATTCACTCCTATTTTAATTGGTGTAATGGCAGGGACCGGGATTTCAGGTCTCGGCACGATAGCATCGGACTTCTATGAAACGAAGTACACCGCGTTTCTTGACATCTTCCTTGTGATAGGGTTTGTTCTCAATATCCTCCTTGTGGAAAGGCTTGGGAGGATGAAACTTCAGACTTTAGGTTTTGCCGGGATGATAGCAGGTCTTTTAGTGCTCTCTTTCGTTGCCCTGGAGAATTCTTATCTGTCTCTTGCTTTTGCGGGGTTTATCATATTCAATGTGTTCATGAATATGGGTCCGAATGCGACGACTTTCATTGTACCTGCAGAAATTTTTCCGACCTCGGTCAGGGCAACTGCACACGGGTTTGCGGCTGCTATGGGAAAGGCCGGTGCGGCTTTCGGGATATTTCTGCTTCCTGTTTTTCAGGGCATCCTTGGAACACCGGTTACACTAATGTTTATTGCGGGCGGGTGTTTTGTGGGCCTTGCGGTGACTTCGGTCCTGGGGATTGAAACAAAAGGGAGATCACTTGAGGAGAGCGGGTTGCATGAACTTCCAAAAAATTTAAAGCCAAAAGAAAGCATTTACGGGGAATGAAATAAGAAAAAGCAATGATTGTTGGTTGAAATAAAAAAATATTTTTTTGCGGATATTTTGTTTTTCAGTCTTTTTTACCCGATAGTATGCATGCGGCTACAATGGCAATTCCAAAAAGCGCAGTCAGTGCAAAAAATCCGGGGGACTGCGTTTCTTCGGGCGTAGCCGTCTGCGTTTCGGTTTGTGTCATGGTTACAACAGGTGCGGGGGTCATGTCAGAAACAGTTCCCTTTTGTACAACGCTTATTTTGAAGTCGGATACCGGTTTGCCCTCTTCAGATGTGATGTAACACTTATCCGATGTTGCCTCTCCGCCTGCAAAAGTTACAGAAAGTTCGGATTCGCACCCTTCAGGACTTGTAAATACGTGTCTTTCACCTTTTTTTATGGTATACTCGTATGCGTAGTTTTTGCTTTCCCACCCCTGCGATACTCTCAGGTTGGCGTAACTGGCGCTGCATACTGACCCTGAGCAGTCACTGCAGTTTGGGTATGTCGCGTATGTAAGTTTGAAGTTGTTGAAGAACGGGGATATTATGTACTTCGGGTCACCGAATGCATCTGAAAGGTATTTCCCTGTAGGGTAACTGGTCTGTGTTTTTCCTATGCAGAGCCAGTTAACCGTATTGGGGTCTGAAGTCTTTATGTAAGTAGCCTGAACAGGGTCTGAAACCGAAAGCTCTGAAAACGCAGCACTGTCGTTAAAAGTCCCTTTTAGGGACTCTTCCTTAATTGTTACGGATGCTCCTGTCCATGATTCGCCGTTCCAGGCCTTTTTGGCCTGAATAACGATTGTGTTGTCAGAAGGCGTGATTTTGGATATAACACCGGCAACAGTAACCGTTTCGTCAGATGCAAGTACAGGTGCAGCCATGCCCAGGGATATCAGTATGACTACAAAGACAACCGGCACCACTCCGTTTTTTATTTTCATAGTCCTTCTTTCTACTTTTGTGATTATTTTGTTTTCTGTCGGAAGTCTTTTCGGAAACAGCCGGTTTTAGATAATATTCCCCGGCAGGATGTACAGGATTTTCTTCATGGTTTAGAAAATAGGGGGTATGGATCTCTTAAAAATGTGATTTAGTCAAATCTTTTATAGCGGATACATAGCTTTCGGGATTTGCAGGCATTTGAAAAATAGAACAGATTATATGTAATATTACCTGTTTTTTATTTTTTAGTTTAATCTGCTTTATCTTCCAGGATTTTTGAAAGCTGTAAGACTATTCTTTCTCCTTCCTTTTCTGCCTCTTCAAGGGCATCTGGTCTTCCACCGATACCTCCCGACTTGTCCATTCCGCTTATTGTTATATTCTTTGAGTACTTGAAGCCCGAGTCGTTGAAAAATGCTGTAATAACAGGATAAGCCGCATCAAAGACGTTTTTTATGTCCTGGCCTGCGGTTGAAACAAATACTCCTGGGTGCGTGTCGAGGTGGGCGCTGTCAAAATGAAGGTTTTTCTTTACAAATCTCTGCGCCCATAAAAACTGGCCCCTGTCAATTAAGCCCTTCATTTCGGCCGTTATCGACATGGAGTATATCGGTGATGCCAGAACGAGTATATCGGTATCATCCATTATTTTTTTAAAGACGTCGGTGAGGTCGTCTTTGATTATACATACTCCGGTATTATGGCAGGCGTTGCAACCCTGGCAGCTGTCGTATTTTATCTCCTTGAGCTTGATTTTCTCGACCTCGCCCCCGGCATTTTCCGCTCCCTTTAGAAAACTGTCCAGGAGTTTTTCGGTATTTCCGTATCTTTTGGGGCTTCCCGCAATTGCAGTTACCTTTACCATCACTCTTCACCCTTCATTACTCTCATTTTCTTAGTAATCCTTAAGGAAAGCTCTTCAGCAAGGCTTTCGACGTTATCCTTCTTTTTCAGCTCGCCTTTTTTGTCAACGCCGTTGATCATGAGGTATTCTATATTGCTGTCCTTCACATCGCATACATGGAAAAAGCATTTCATTACAGGTATTGCGGAGTCAAAGACATAGCCCCAGTTCTGCCCGGCGACAGAAAGAAATACGCCGATTCTTTTGTCTTTTCTCTCTTTCGGGACGACCTCCTGTTTCAGGACATATTTTATTGATCTGAAAACCTGCGTCCTGTCGACGAATGCTTTTGCCTGGGAACATATGCTCATGCAGAATATCGGCGAGGAGAACACAATGATGTCCGCTTCCTTAATCTTTTCAAGAAGACCTGCCATATCATCATTTATTACGCAGACACCCTTTTTTTCGCATGCATTGCAGCCTCTGCACGGGTTTAAGTCGTAGTCGGAGAGCACAATTTTCTCTGCGTTTACGTCTTTTTCTCTTTTAAGACAGTTAAACAGTATATCCAGAAGGTCTTCGGAATTGCCGTGCCTTCTCGGTCCTGTTGCAAAACCAATTACGGAGATTGACATTACTTATTGCTATTTGTGGAGCACCGATATAAATAATTCCATTAAAAAGCCCTGATTTGCCCTTTATCGAAAAATGCACCCTTGGATCTGATTAATCCCGGTAAAATACAGGGCAATAACGACCCGGACCGGTTTTACGCTATGTATAAGCAGCAGAAAACCGGCAATGCAGGCAAAAAAGGTAAAATTTGGTTTTTATCCGGTTCAGACGCCTTTAAAGCAGAGGTACCACTCTTTACATTCGTAGCCTTCGGTAGGCCTCTTCTCTACTTCTTTCTGCGTCGCAGGCGGCGGGACGATAACCTTGTCGCCCGGCTGCCAGTTTGCAGGCGTTGCAACACCATATTCATCGCTTGTCTGGAAGGCTTTGATAATTCTTATGACCTCAGGAATATACCTGCCGTTTGACTGCGGGTAGTATATCATCGCCCTCATTTTACCTTCAGGATCGATAAAGAAAACGGCACGCACGGCAGAGGTTGTTCCCATGCCCTTCTGTATCATTCCATAGAGTTTTGCGACATTCATGTTGAGGTCGGCAATTACCGGGAACGGAATTTCTACACCCATTTTCTCCTTTATGTTTTTGATCCATGCAAGGTGGGAATGAACACTGTCTATGGAAAGCCCTATGAGCTGGGTGTTCATTTTCTGGAGTTCGTCGTATATTTTTGCGAATGCCATAAACTCTGTTGTGCATACCGGAGTGAAATCGGCAGGATGCGAGAACAGAACGACCCATTTTCCTTTGAAGTCTGAAAGCTTTATCGGCCCCTGGGTTGTTACTGCCTCAAAATCAGGTGCAGGCTCACCCAGTACAGGCATTGAAATACATTCCTCGCATTCGCAGTTGTCATTTTCTGTGCTCATTTTTTTATTACCCCCTTGTTTGGTTTTTATCTGTACGCTTCTTCAAGTTGTGTTTTTCCGTAGACGTAAGCCGGCATTCCCGCAAGGAGAAACGCCACCCTCAGGCCTTCTTCTATCTCTTCCTTTTTTATCCCGAGATTTTTTGCTCCTGCTATCTGTGCATGGACGGCGTGTTCGTCACGCAGTGATGCCGCGATTGCAATTGCTATAATCTTTTTCTGCTGGCGTGACAGTGCACCGTCACTCCAGACAAGGTTGTCAAAAGCAAGAATCTTTTCATGCAGTGCCGGATCAGTTTTCTCAAGATCCTTGAATATTTCAGGCACTTTTCCTATGTTTTTTCCAAGTTTGTCCATTTCGCCACACATAATAATCACTTCTTCTGAAGCTTCATAGGCTCCCCGCAGCAGACAAGTTCGCCGCCGCCGGCCTCTTTTACTTCAACAACGTTTCCGCAAATCTCGCATACGTAGATTTCGCCTTCTTCTTTTACGTTAACCATTTCTTTTAACACCTACTCTGCCTGATAAAGCCTTTATCATCAGAATCATTTCAAACATTCCGGGAATGTTGCGCAAAATCTTCACCAGAAGGTTTTATCTGTAGAATCCGGATTAATATAATGCTTTAAAAACCGGTTAAACCGGATTTTTTTATTTTCTTTTTGGAGGATTTTTTACATCATCAGGTGTTTTTATGTCGTCTCTGATATGAGTGACGGGGAAACAGTCGTACATTTCGCATGCGCAGGCAGGACATTTCCTCAAATCCTGCTGGGAATCGTTTATTTCAAACTCAAGTCCACAGTCTACGCACACGTACCTGCCTTTGCCGACTTTATCGCCGGCTTTCACTCTCTTTGGTGCTTCACTCATTGATTTCACCTTAACCCTTCATTATGGCTGAATCTATATATTTCTTTTGATTACTGCCTTTTTTAAACTTTTAAGCCTTTAATGCTGATTTATGTGTGACGGTGCATGAAGAATCTCCCGGTAAATTTTAAGTTTGTTGAGGTCGTTAATTCATTTTCAGTTATGTCGTACCAGATAATAGCACTCATGGGAAGCCCTGTTCCTGACGGTAACACCTCTAAGATTCTTGAAAGGGCCGTGAAAGGTGCAGAGGACGCCGGCTGTAACGTTTCGAAGGTTGATGTTACATCTCTTAAGTTTTCGCCGTGCATGGAGTATTTCTACTGCGATCAGAATGAAGGGTGCATGATAAACGATGATTTTACACCCTTTATACAGAGATTTAGGATGGCAGACGGTTTTATTGTCGCAACTCCCGTGATGACAATGGGTATTCCCGGGGCCCTTAAGTCATTTATGGACAGATTTCAGGTTTTTTTTGCGGCGAAATATATGCGCCACAAACCTTTGATTACAAAAGAGCAGAAAACATGGAGGAAAACCCTTCTTATCTCAATAGGAGGCATGAAAATCCCCAATGATTTTGACGGGGTAAAACTTTCCATGAATTCCTTCTGCGATATCATAGATGCCCCCCTTTACGGGGAAGTTTTGCAGAACGATATGGACAATATAAAAGACATTGAAAACAGACCTGAAATCCTTGAAACTGCATACAAAAAGTCTTTTGAGATGTGCAGTGGGATAATCTCCGGCAAAAAAAGGTTCTCAAAAGAGTAAATTGGATATGAATTTATAAGCCGCCTGAAAAAACACTGAATGGCCTTCTTTTGTTATTCTCTGTTTTTTATGAGAAGTTTTTAGAGAAGGCCCCTCTGTTTAAAACTGGTATAATCTTTTTTTGATACAATCAGGTGGTCAAGGACTTCTATTCCAAGAATCTCTCCGGCAGTGCACAGCCTGTCTGTGATGTCTTTGTCCTGGACTGAAGGCTCAGGGTTGCCGGAAGGGTGGTTATGCACAAATATTACGGACGCACACCTGTCGGTTATCGCATCTGAGAAAACTTCCCTCGGGTGCACCGGGCTCTGGTTCAAAAGACCAATCGTTACAACCCTGCTTTTTATCACCTCCCCTGCGCCGTTCAGGGTTATGCATATGAAATATTCCTGAGTCTTGTTTCTTATGTAATCGACGAGAGGCAGCACATCTTCAGGGCAGGTGACCTTTTTAGTTTCGTCTTCACGGTATCTTCTGGAAAGTTCGAATGCAGCGATTATCTGAGACGCCCCGCAGAGTCCTATTCCGTCTATACTCATCAGATCGGACATTTCCGGGTGTCCCTCGTTTTTATCAAGAATTTTTTCGATGTCTGATGATATTGTGCCGACATCCCTTCCCCGTATTCCCCTGCCTATTATAGCGGCGATGAGTTCACGGTTTTTAAGATTTTC
This sequence comes from Methanomicrobium sp. W14, assembly GCF_017875315.1. Taxonomy (NCBI): domain Archaea; kingdom Methanobacteriati; phylum Methanobacteriota; class Methanomicrobia; order Methanomicrobiales; family Methanomicrobiaceae; genus Methanomicrobium; species Methanomicrobium sp. W14. The sequence goes on along the minus strand of NZ_JAGGMM010000003.1, from coordinate 367,024 downwards.
TGCACCAAGCCTTGATATTTTCTCACGCGGCCTGTCCTCTGTTCTGGTATCCCTTATTCTCTTCATAAAAATTTTCTTGTTCCTTTAGCAGTTGAATAAATCCAGTTATATTCCTGATAATTTATAGGAATGGCGATTTAAGTCCGGTAATTGTTTCAACAAATCGGATTAGAGTATCTTTCGTTTATTGACGATCGTACATTCGACCGTAAGATATATAATTAATAATGATTAATAATGTAAAATACCCCTGAGGTTGTGGAAAATATATGACAGAAGATGAAGTAAAAATGGGGACTACAGTTTATGTCCCGCACTCCTCCTGCCGTGATTTCAGGTGGATGGGAGACTACGAGGCAGTTTACCGTGAGTCCGTAAAAGATCCGGAAAAATTTTGGGAGAATATAGCTTCTGAACTTGAATGGGACAAAAAATGGGACAAAGTCCTTGAATGGGACTATCCTGATTCCAGGTGGTTTTCGGGCGCAAAATTAAACATCACGAAAAACTGCCTGGACAGGCATGTCAACAGCAGCAAAAAAAACAAAGTCGCTTTGATCTGGAAAGGCGATGACGGCTGCGAAAGACTTTACACCTACCGCCAGCTGCACCGTGAAGTCATGAGGTTTGCGAACGGGCTGAAAAATCTTGGTGTCAGGAAGGGAGACCGGGTCTGCTTTTATATGCCGTTTGTCCCGGAGCACATAGTAGCGATTCTTGCATGTGCAAGAATCGGTGCAGTTCATACGATAGTCTACGCAGGTTTCGGGTCCGAGTCTTTGCACCAGAGAATTCTGGACTCCCAGGCAAAAATTGTTATAACAGCTGACGTCAGCATAAGACGCGGAAAGAGAATAGACCTGAAGTCACTGGTAGACGATGCGATAGTTAATGCACCTTCAGTTGAGCGGGTAGTTGTATTTCGAAGGACACAGCCTGAAATCGAGCTTTATGCAGAGATGGAAATTGACTACTACGACCTCATAAAAGACGAGAGCAATATCTGTGAACCCGAGGAGATGGATGCGGAAGACCCGCTGTTTATCCTCTATACAAGCGGAACTACAGGAAAACCTAAAGGTATCCTGCACACCTGCGGAGGATATATGGTCGGCACGTACTATACCTGCAGGTACATATTCGACATAAAAGATTCCGATGTGTACTGGTGCACGGCAGACCCGGGGTGGATCACAGGTCACAGTTATGTCGTTTACGGGCCGCTTGCCGCCGGTGCGACTGTTATGTTCTCTGAAACCACCCCAGATTATCCTGACCTCGGCGTATGGTGGGAAATTGTCGAGGATTTCGGTGTCACCATAATGTACACTGCACCCACGGCTATCAGGATGTTTATGAAATACGGTGAGGAATGGCCTAACAGGTATAATCTTGAAAGTCTGAGAATTCTCGGGTCGGTAGGGGAGCCTTTAAACCCGGAAGCCTTCGAATGGTTCTATAGGGTAATCGGGAAGGGAAAACTTCCCATAGTCGATACATGGTGGCAGACCGAGACCGGAATGCACATGATAACGACTATACCCGGAGACCCTATGAAGCCCGGATTTGCAGGAAGACCCGTTCCCGGGATTATTGCGGACGTCGTCGACAAAGACGGGAAATCCCTTGAGCCGGGGATAAGCGGAAAGCTTGTTATAAGAAGTCCGTGGCCGTCAATGATGAGAGGTGTGTGGAACGACAGGTCAAGGTATGAAAAATACTGGAACGATGTTCCCGGGTGCTATACGACAGGAGATATGGCGGTAAAGGACAAGGACGGGTATATAATGATAACAGGGCGGTCGGATGACATCATCATCATGTCAGGGCACAATATAGGCTCTGCCGAGGTTGAGTCCGCACTCGTGGAGAATGAGGCTGTCGCAGAGGCGGCTGTAATAGGAGTCCCTGACTCCCTGAAAGGCAATGTCATAAAAGCCTACGTGATACTGAAGGAGGGTTTTGAGGCTTCCGAAAAGCTTGAAAACGAACTTAAGTATCATGTAAGGATGACTCTGGGGCCTATTTCCATGCCTTCCGAGATAAAGTTCGTGCAGTCGCTTCCAAAGACCAGAAGCGGCAAAATAATGAGGCGTGTTTTAAGGGCGGTCGAGACGGGTGCTGACCCGGGGGACCTTTCAACCATTGAGGACTGATACACCCGGAAAACTGTAGCAATAAATTATGTCCTGAAAAAAAGGCCTGAGGGCTGACTGCATAATAAAAAAGTTAAAAGCTCAGGTTAATAAATTTCAGTGCTGGAAGCGCTGAAGTTTATAATGCTGCCTTTTTTTGCCTTAAACCTTGAGAAATCATTTATACCATAAGGGCATTACTTTTCAGTGATACAAAAAAGGTGAGTTAAATATGTCTACGATGGATAATGCAAAAGCAGCCTTTGCAGGCGAATCACAGGCTAACCGCAAGTACAGCAATTTTTCGGATAAAGCTGCGGCAGACGGTTTCCCGAATGTTGCAAAACTATTCAAGGCGGCTTCAGAAGCAGAGGCGATACATGCAAAGAGACTTTTGTTTGCCATGAATATGGTCGGAACTACAGAGGAGAACCTTAAGGGTGCTGTCTCAGGCGAGACCGAGGAATACGAAAGTATGTACCCGTCATTTATTAAAATGGCAGAGGAAGAAAAGGACAAATCTGATGCAAAAGCAGTGTTCACACACGCGATGAAGGCTGAGGAGGTTCATGCCAAAAAGTACAGCCAGGCTCTTGAAGCAGTCTCAAAAGGCAAAGACCTCTCTATAAAAGTGATATTCCTGTGTCCTGTATGCGGCAACATCGAGTTTGACAGTGCTCCTGAGAAGTGCCCGATATGCGGTGTGCCCAAGAGGATGTTTAAGGAAATTATATAATTAAAATCATTTTTTTCGCCCATTGAGCGACATTTAAATATTATTGAACTTTATATCTCCGGTTATGGCTGAAGTGAAAGTGTATTCCACAAAAATGTGCCAGTATTGCCGTCTTTTGAAGGCATATCTTGACAGGCACCATGTTTCATATACAAATATAGACGTCGGTGAAGACGTAAACGCCGCAAAAGAGATGGTTGACCTGACAGGCCAGTATGCAGTCCCTGTAACTGTGGTCGGCGATGAGGTTATTATAGGATTCGATACGAAGCGCCTCAACGAGCTTTTCGGAGAAGAGGAGGCGCCTGAAATATATGACGTGCTGGTTCTCGGTGGAGGCCCTGCCGGGCTTACCGCGGCAATGTACTCTTCAAGAAAAATGCTTTCCTGCATGATTATAACGGAAAATATCGGAGGTCAGGCCCTTGAATCATGGTCAATTGAGAATTACATGGGGTTTCGCATAATAACCGGAGGAGAGCTGATGCAGAAGTTTGAGAACCAGATAAAATCGGAAAATATCCGTGTTGAGCCTGACAGTGTATCTGAAGTTTCCGAAAAAAATTCTCTCTTTGAAATAAAGACCGTCTCGGGGCAGGTGTTTAAGGGTAAAAGCCTGATTATAACAACAGGCGTCAAACCAAGGTGGCTTGGAGTTGAAAACGAGGACAAATTTATAGGCCGCGGTATAAGCGTCTGTTCGACATGCGACGGGCCTTTGTTTAAGGGAAAGGATATCGCGATAGTAGGTGGCGGAAACTATGCGGTGACGACAGCAATTGAGATGAGCAGTGTTGCAAAAAAGGTATATCTTATCGTGAGAAGCAGGATAAAGGCCGATGAGGCCTACATGAAGCAGTTTAAAGCCAAAGAGAACATCGAGACTTTTACAAACTATGAAATCTCTGCTCTTTTGGGAGACAAAAGGCTTGACTCAATAAAAATACGCGAAAAAGATACAGGAAATGAGAAAAAAATTGATGTCTCGGGAATATTTCTCGCAATAGGGCACGACCCGAACACGTCCTTTTTGGACGGTTTTGTGGACTTAAACGAGAAAGGAGAAATAATTACCGATAAAAACGGCAGAACCGGTAAACCGGGGGTATTTGCTGCAGGGGATGTAACCGATGTCGAAGGAAAGCAGGTCATAATTGCCTCTGGAGAAGGTGCAAAGGCTGCTCTTTCGGCTTATTCTTACCTGACTGAAAAGAAAAAATAATTTTTTCAGAACGTTTTTTCTTTCAATAAATAAAAAACGGCTGATTTAAAATTAATACCCGTCTATTCCTAGTTATTTTCAATACTATTTTCGCTTAAGAGTAGAAGCTGACTTTTGTCTCTGTTTTATTCGAACTATAAACTTCCACCATTATCATGTTGCACTGCCTGTAGAAGAGAGTAAGAGACTGTTCAAATCCTTCGTCATCGTTTGTCCTTGCCTGGTCCCTTGCAGTCCTGTATGTCTCAAGAGGTGCGGAGACATTTTTGCCCTGATTTTCCATCTCTCTTAATATATCCTTCATAAAATTCAGTTCATATTCCGTATTCAGGGAAGTTTCTGCAGGAGTGGCAGAAGTCAAAGTTGTCACCTGTTTGTCTGCCGCAGAGTTCTGTGCATTGTCAGTACATCCTGAAATAAATGCTGTTTCTGATATTAAAAGCAGCAGAAGCCCTGTTTTTATAATATTTATAATGCACATTGTTTTTTCACGCCGGCTTTTGGTTTTTGATGATATTGTTTTACTGTTTAACCGGTACTTTTTTTCAGTGAACAACTTAAATGGTTTTAATGTACCTGATTAGTCCATTTAACCGGAAGGTTAAATCCAAGGAAATTATACCTTTTCCCAAAAAATGCTGAGGATTTGTTGCCCGTAGAAAAAGGGCTGAAAAATATCTTTTGGTTATGCCAGTGCCGAAATAAGGACACCGAATATCACAATGAGTGTCAAATGAATTCCCAGTGCTATTTTTGCTTCTTTTTGCATCATTCATATCTCTCCCTTTCAGGCCGTAAGAATCATTAAAATTAAAACCTTTTTTTCCAAGGACTGTTTTTGATTCTTTTTTTTGTATGGTATTCTGCCTGTTATATCATAAGTTGGTACAGGGCAGATATAAATGGTTTAAATGCATTGGATTATCACGTTTAATCCGAAAGTTATATGTATTTACCTTCAAAAAAGATTCATTTTCAAAAAAAAGCTGCCCTTTAGGCCGTATTTTTGGTAAATATTTTCATGTGAATCCTGTTTTTGGAAAAATGCGGAAATAAAACTTTGATGATGTGAAAACAAAAAAAAGTTAATTTTTAATGTTAAGATTGATGGACAAATATTTAGTCTCTGCAAAAAACCAAGGATATTCCCTGAATTATTATCAGGATTATTTAGGTCTGGAGTCGAGTGATTATATGGGTTTTTTGCAGAGATTATCCCGCTTATGGGGCGGTTGTTATGTTTCTGGCTAATTTGGTTTTCTTATTTATCTGGTGATTTTGGATTGTGATCCTACCTGATTTGGTCTGTCGAATCAATTGCAATACTTCTGTTTAATGATGTTTCTGGAATCAATGCCTGTGCATCACCTCCGGTTTTCACTAAACTTGAACGGGGACATGAATAGTTTTTTTTAGACATGCCCTCAGAGGGGGATATACGGCAGAAGTCTGCCGGCATATTGCCCTTTTTCAGATGGAGCATTGAAGGGGTATTGTGCCTTCTTACCATCCTTGGTAATAGGTTATTCTTGCCTGATATAAATGGATAAAATAGAAGTCATTCAGTCGTATAACCAGAAGGTTATACATGCATTGTGGTTAACAATAGTATATTCTGCAATATTTAATAACACAATAAATGCCACCCGTATGTCATTATTTTTATGAGTCACTGTCAGATTCGATATCAAAGCCGCGGTTATGACTTTTAATTTTGTCAAATTCGCCTATTATCTCGTCGACCGTATTGTAGCGGTCATCAGGTTTTTTGGATATCATCTTCATTATAATTTTATCAAATATGATGTCTTCAGGCCTGTTTTCCGAGGGCTTCAGGGGTGTCCTGTGGAGTATCTCGTCGCTCATGTCGGCAACGCCAATTCCAAAGAAAGGTCTCATCCCGACAAGCATTTCGTAGAAGAGAATTCCCATCTGGTATATGTCCGTTCTTTCATCCGGCCTGCCAAATTTTTTTGGCGCTATCTGTTCAGGCGCGGCATAGTTTAAAGAGAAACCTATTGTTGTGGTCTCGTTACCGTCCCCCATAATTTTTCCGAGACCCCAGTCTGTAATTTTTGGGGTGTCATCATCTGAAATGAGTATATTCTGGGGCTTTATGTCCCGGTGGATGATATGTCTTTTGTGGGCATATGATAGGCCCTGTGCAACGCCGTATATGATATCAAAAGCCTCCTTCTGCGAAAGCGGCATATCAAGGTCTGCTATTGCCCTTGGGACATACTCCATTTCTACAAAAGGAACGGGAAGTATATTTACCGAGTAGAGCCTCACGATATTCGGGTGGTTGAGTCCTTCCCAGATTCTCATTTCCTTCATGAAGAGTCTGCCTGTTGTCTCATCAAAGTTTATCGGCACTTTTACCGCAACTACGCTGTCATCAGACCTTCTTTTAGCCCTGAAAACCCTTGCAATTCCCCCCTTGCCTATAAACTTCACGTCCTTGTATTTTTCGTTCAGGGTGTCCGGGAAATATGAGCTGCCAAGCCCGGTCTTCATAATGGACTCCTCGTCAGGGAAGACGACGGTTGAATCCTGGTCATATGGCATAACCATCGTTCTTGAATTGTTGTCTTCCTCCTCCTTAATCCAGATCTTCCTGTTATTCCTGAAAAGACGGGTGAATACGGCGGGTAAAAGCGCCGATAGAAGCAGGGCGGCAGGGTAGGCGACCGAAGAGATTGGACCGAGGTCAACAGGCGATGTGTATACAGAAACAAAGAACATTACGGTTGTAAGGCCTGCAAAAACAGGTTGTATCCTGCATAAAAGTAAGGGCAGCTTTGATCTTATAAGCCCGGCTCCGATAATGCCCGAGGCCGCTATGATATATGCTGTCATGAGAATGAATATAATCTGGACATATCCGAAATCGATTAGTCCGTATACAATCCTTGAAGTGTAGGATATTATCGTGTATAATAGCGCAGCTGATAGGGCAAAATATCCTGCTTCAAAGAATAAAATTTCAGATATCCTTTTGTTTTTTACTGTCGTAAGCGACCCGGCACCTCCTGAAAGAGCTATAAGACCTGCCGCGACTCCTGCTATCAGGAGCATCAGTATAACAATTCCAAAAGGAGACTGCTGATGCCACCATTCGTTGTTTTCAGGGGGCTGGGAACCCTGTGGATGCTGGTATGCCGGAGAACCCTCTGTGGGCTGGCCGGGTTGCGGGCTTTGTTCGGCAGTACCTGTATTATCTCCTGATTCTGTTCCTGCCGGGGCAACAAGAGTATACATGTCGGTATGATCTATAAGGGGATAGTCGTCTGAGACATAGTTTGATGTGTAAAAGAGGTTCTGCCAGTATCCGCTCCCTCCGGTAGCAAGATTCTGGAGGTTGAGGTTGTTCATGAAAAGCTGGTTCTGCGTGCTGAATATTCCGGATTCCAAGGTATTGTAAAGGCTGTAAGAAGTATCACCTATACCGTTATTGTCGTTATCGCTGCCATAGTAGTCGTTCCAGTAATTGCCGAGAGAAGAGGTGAAATTCTGTCCCCCAAATATGTACTGCATACTTGCGGTAGACCACATTATTGAGCGTGACAGTGACTTTGCGTTTATTGTATTCTCAAAGTTGTTGAGATAAACGTCGCATTCTGCCGAATCGTCAATAAAAAGCCCTATCCTATGGTTTTTAATTGTGTTCCCAGATATTGATGTCCCGGCAGAGGAGAAAAGTGTAATTCCTACGGGCGTTTTGAGTATCTCGTTGTCGGCAATTATATTATTGTCGGAATTTATCAGGACTGCGCATTCCGAGTCGCCTGTTATGGTGAAACCTTCAATTACGACATTGTCTGCGTTTATTGTAATCCCTGTTTCGCCGTCCACGGTTATTATCTGCGGTTTTCCGTCACCAGAATCGACGCCTATAAGCTGGACGGGCTTGTCGATGACGAAATTCCCGGTATATTCGCCGCTGCTGACGATTATAGTGGAACCAGATTCAGCTGATGAAATGGCATCAGAAATTGACGGATAGACTGTCTGACCTATTCGTATCTCGCCTGATGAGGCTGGTGTGAAAAGAATAAAAAGCATAAACAGCGCAAGAAGAATAAACAGGGTTTTGCGTGCTTGTGAACCTTTAAAACTGCAGGTTCCAGCCGGTATTCTTCTTCCGTTCATACAAAATTTCCGTTTTAAAAGCTTTTTTTGTTGTTCCGCACCGCATGACCGTATTATTTTGCCCTACCGGTCTGTTGCTGTATTTTAAGGTCTGATCAGATATCTGTTTATCGCGAATGCAGAAAATGTTTATGAAACTATTGTATGAATATTTTTCAGCCCAGATTGAATATCAGCCTTGCACCCTTTGCGCCCCTTGCAAGATCAAGCATATCTCCGTCTTTTATAGGTGTCTGCCTGTTTGCCTGTATTTTTTTGTTGTTGATGTAACTTCCGCCTGTGCTTCTGCAGTCCTCGAAGTACCAGTCGTCGCCTCTTTTTATAAACCTGCCGTGCGGTTTCGTAACCCTTGTTACGGCCTCATATGAAGGTGAAAGAACAACAGATCCGTCTTTTTCTATGTCTGATGCAGACTGGTCTTCACGGCCTATTTTTACTTCACTCTCCTCAAGCGGCCATGCTTTGCCGTCGTCGTCTCCGCCGAGGATTATAAGGACAGGTGTTCTGGTTTTGTTCTCGTTTTCAAGCATGCTTCTTACGGACTTCAGTTTCGAGTTCAGTTCCTCTTCGCCTATCCTGATGTCGATGTTGCTGAATATGCTTAAGTTTCTGATTATGCCCTCCATACCTCCGGGTATAAGGGAGTATTTCCATACCGGAAGAGATCCCTTGGATGTCTGCCTTCCCATGCCGGCCTCTTTTTTTATGACACCGGTGTTAAGAAGCTTGTCCAGGTGTTTTTTCGTGTTTTCATAGCTTGTGTCTATTTCTTTTGCAATTTCCCTGACTTCTTTAGGCTGGTGCTCAATCAGTTTGAGAATTTTAAGTCTTGTAGGATTTGAGAGTACGTTTAGGTATTCCGAAAGATCTTTGTAGAAATCGGGATCGTTTGAGATTGCAATTGTATTTTCGTTTAATTCATCACTCATTTCATCTGCCTCCCTCTTTTCAGGCCGGGTAAACTATTAATTGTATATATTATGCCGTTTATGGATTTTGGATTTTCAGACGATCATTACAACGGCCGTTATATTGTCCTCTGAAGTTTCCAGCGAAGTTTTTACGAGGCCTTTGGCAATGCTGTTGGCGTTTTTTTCATGCATTATATCTTCAATGTTTTCGGTTTCTATATAATCATGCAGGCCGTCGCTTGAAAGGAGTATAACCTCTCCGGGTTTTGTGCTGAAGGTATAAGTATCAACTGTAAAATCGCCTCCGAGGGAATGGTTTATGATATGCTTCATTGGGTGAAATCTTGCATATTTCGGGTCAATAAGCCCTTTTTTGACAAGATCCTGGACAAGCGAGTGATCGACCGAGACCTGCCTGAGGCTTCCGTCATAGTGGTATAATCTTGAATCGCCTGTATTTGCGGCAACCACGCACCCGTTTTCCACGAAGGCTGCAACAAGAGTCGTTCCCATACCAAGTCTGGGGCCTTTTGCGTTTTTAATTATCTCTGAATTAGCTTCTTTAAACGCAAAAATTAAAAGCTCTTTCTTTTCGCCGACGTCCATTCCTTTAAAGTACCCTTCGGAAAAGACTTTTTTTATAGTTGAAACGGCTATACCCGAGGCTACTTCGCCGGCAGCATGCCCTCCCAGACCGTCTGCGACCGCCAGAAAAAGACCTCTGCCGACACATGCTGTTAAATACGAGTCCTCGTTGTAAACTCTTTTTCCGGCAACTGATACAGCACTGTAATCCATAACCAACTATTCCGTTCTGAAATATTCAATACTTAATTTAAAAGTCCCTGAGTCTGCAGGGGTATGAACACATGCTGCAAATTTCAGGTGTTCTTTCTGTTCACATTTATCCTGTATTTATATTAATATTCACTATTACAACGGTTTTTTCATACAACCCTGTGGTTATACGGTTGTATATAAATAAAAGATTAAGGTAGCGTTGATACCTGTAATCCAGAGACTTTTTTTTAAAAAAATTTTCTAAATTATTTTATTTCGTTTTCTTTTGCCTATTTATATAAACATCATCCAGACCATGTATGATATTACAACCATTATCACGAAAACCACGATGAGGAACTTGTACCAGCATTTTTTACAAAAAAAACCGAATGGTCCCATGTCTTTTCGTTCAAACGATTTTTTGCAGCCCCTGCAGACATGTCCTGTTTCTTTTTCCCCGGACTTCTCCTCTTTGGTTTCCTCAAGGTAATTTTTAAGCAGCTTTTTTTCAAGATTTGGGCTGTTTTTAAGCTTGTGCCATTCGGCTTTGCTCATACCCCTGAAATAGTCGCATTCCCTGCATTTAAGCCAGACCTCATATTCATCAGGGTATTCAGCGTAAAGTGCTTTTTTGCCGCATTTAGGGCATTCATAAAGTTCTTCATTCATTTGTCAGGAATCTCCTGATTTTTATTTCCGCAGTCATTGCATATAAACAGGGAGGAATTGAATTTCAAAATCAAGTGTCTGCTGTCAGGTTTGCCCGGGTAAGTTGTAAGGGTGCATTTGGCAGTTTTCCGTTCTGTCCTTCGGAAAGATGCGAATTCCAAAATTCTGCTTTTTTACAGTCATATTTGCAGGCTTTTTGTGTGACCACTGGTTATTTAGTTCAAAAAAATCAATAGAAATAGTTATGAATTTCAGGTTATTTCCGGCGGCCTGTATAGTCATGCTGGCCCTTTTTGCCTGTCTCAGCGGCTGTATGAATGTAAATACAGGAGGAAACAAGGCTGTTTCCGAAAATATAAGTGCACTGTTCTCTTCAGACAATCTGACAAAGAAGACTGCATCCGAAAACCTGACAAAATTAGGTGAACCTGCTGTAATACCGCTTACAAAAGTATTTTCAGAAGGCGATCCGGTGGCTTCCGCCTGGGCGGCGGTTGCCCTTATCAACATAGGCGAGCCTTCTGTTGATCCCCTGATTGACCTTCTTTCATCAGATAATGAGACTGTGCGTGACTGGGCCGGAAACACACTTGCAGGCCTTGGGACGACTGCAGTTCCTGCACTGATTGAAGAGGCGAAAACAGGAAACAATGAATCAAAAGAAATTTCGTCAATAGCGCTCATAAAAATCGGGGAACCTGCCCTTCCTCTTCTCAATCTTGAGCTGAATACCGGGGACAGAAAATATTCCCGGGATATGAAGGCTATAATTCAGTCTATTTATGCTACAGGAGCGCTTCGTGAGAGGCTTTCAAACGAAACCCGGTCAAACACAACAGGAGCCGGCGTTCTGTCAAACTGAAAATTTCAATTTTTTTTTAGTTTAGATTTTCAGCAATGAAACTTACTTTTTTATGTGACAACAGCACCCTGACTGATGTTTACCTGACAGGTGAGCCTGCACTTTCTTTTTATATTGAGGACTGCGGGAAGAAGATACTTTTTGACGCCGGTTATTCGGATGTTTTCATAAAAAATGCTGAAAAACTTGGTATTGACCTTCTCTCACTTGATTTCATCGTCCTGTCGCACGGTCACTGCGACCATACCGGAGGCCTTGAATTCCTGAAAAAAATGTTTGAAGAGGCTGAAATAAACGGTTTTTCTCATAAGAGACCTGTCCTTGTTGCGCACCCGCTTGTTTTCAGGAGTATATACGAGGAAGGTTTCGGAGAAATAGGTTCCCCCCTGAAAAAAGAGGACGCCAAAGCTTTTTGTGAATTAAAACTTTCGCGAAATCCGGTCAGGATAACTGAAAACCTGGTCTTTCTCGGTGAGATTCGTGAAAGCTGCGAATTCGAAGAGCCGCATTCAGCTGGTGTATCCGTGGCAGATTCGGGTGAAGTTCTGCCAGATTTTCAGCCTGATGATTCCGCTCTTGTTTTTTCGGGAAAGAATGGTCTTTGCGTCATAACAGGCTGTTCGCATAAGGGAATCTGCTCAATATTAAAGCAGGCAGGAAAAGTCTCCGGGAGGGACGACTACTTCTGTGTTATAGGCGGATTTCACCTCCTTGAAGCTGAAAAGGAAAGGCTTTATGAAACAGGAAAATTCCTTGGAAATGCAGGTATAAGTTTTATTTATCCCTGCCACTGCACTGATTTTAAAGCAAAGGCCGCCCTTTCAAAGTTTGTTGAAGTAAAAGAGGCCGGTTGCGGGCTTGTCCTGTCAACTATGGCAGGAAAAATATGAAACCTGACTGTTTCAGGTATATTTACAGTTCCATTCTGCAATGCAGTTCTTAAGAGCCTGCTTTTTTCATCCTTCCGCCGGGAAGAAAGAGCGTGAACAAAAGACCTGCCCCGATGAGAGCAGTTACAACCCATAGTGCCGTATTTATCCCCCGGATTCTTGACTTTTGCATTGATACCGGTAATTTCGCCGTGGCAGATGCCGGGAGACCTGCCAGGGCCCCTGCCTCTTCATCTGATACGACCTGAATACCATCAAGTACGACTGACCTGACTTCTTCTTTCTGTTCAGGGTTTAAAATCTGGCTTTGATCACTGAGGGCGATGAAGCAACCCGAAAGTATACTTATTATCCCCCGTCTCATAACCTCTAATTCCGGTGCAGATCTAAAAAATGTTCAGGTGGCCTGACTTAACCGGTGCCCCTTTAATGCCGGAAATCAGGGAAGTTTCAATTTGAGGAGTACTTCTTTGTATTGTTGTCAGGGAAAAAAATCCGTATACATTCTGAAGAAGAGCACACTGAATTACTGCCCTCGTCAAAGCAGTTCATTATGAAAGATTCAGCGTAATAAACGGTGTTCTCAGAGCCGCTGAAAGTAACATTTTCCACACTTTTCAGGCCCTTGTTGTCAAGGACGAAGATCCTGTCGCTTTCGTCAGACAATGTCGTTTCTCATGTGACGCTGTCCGATTCAATTTTTATTGTCTGGTTTTCAAAATGTGTTCCGGTGAAATTTAAGTCGTCAATGTTTTCAAGGTATTTTTCAGGCATTGTATAAGATTTCCTGATTGTCATATAATCATGACTGTTAAGTTTTTGAAAATCTACGTTGACAATCCCTTTTTCTGATTCTGAGTTTTTATGGCATGATACTTTGTATTCGTAAGGGCCGTAGTCTTTTTTGGAGTAAAAGGAGAGATAAGACGAGCTGATCTGATAGTTTTACGGCATTTCCATTGAAAACCGGGAAAAATATTGCGTATCTCATGATAATTTCGACCTGATTTCTATATCGTGCCAGACATTTTCAAGGTCGTGCCCCTCTCCCGTAATATATAATCCGTTTTTCTCTTCGAAAGACAGGTAGTGCATTGGGATGTTATCGCAGATAATCCCCAGGACTAACGAGATTAAACCTGTGAGTATGATTGCAAGGAGAAAAGCTGTCATCAGGTGTAAATTTTTAGATAAGGTCATTTTTTTGTTTTCTTTAGGAAAAAATATACCTCGGTACAGTTAGGATAATATTTTTTATTTTATATATCTACAATGTTCATCATGTTATATATTCAAAGTATTATCTTTTTGTCTTCAGTCATCTTTCGCTTTCAGAAACCTTTTTACAAGAGGTTTCATAAGCTTTGTCCTGAGTCCTTCAAGTGTCTTCGATGTTTTTTTGAGCTCTTCAGGGATTTTTATGTGCTGCGGGCATGATTTCAGGCACTTCCCGCAGTTCCTGCAAAGTGATGCGTTTGAAGGCTCTCCCATAATACCCATCATCTGTCCAATGTAGGTCCCTCTTGTAATCAGTTTTTTTCCTGACATGTAATACTGGTTGTAAAAGTAGAAGCACATGGGGATATTTACACCGAAAGGACAGGGCATACAGTAGCTGCACCCTGTACAGGGGACTTTAAGGAGTTTTCTGTATACTTCCGCTGCCTTTTCCATTGTCTTAAGTTCAGCACCCGTCATTGAGCCCGGAGTCGCCTGTTCGGCGGTTTTTATGTTTTCTTCGACCTGGATTTGCGTGTTCATTCCCGAAAGGACGACAGTAACTTCCGGGTGGTTCCATATCCACCTGAGCGCCCGTTGGGCAGGTGTTTTAACGTCACCTGACTCTGAATATATTTTTTCTATTTCGCGGGGAAGCTTTTCCGCAAGAGTTCCGCCCCTTAAAGGCTCCATAACCATGACGGCAAGACCCTTGGATGTAGCGTACCTGAGGCCTTCTGTTCCGGCCTGGTTTTCTTCGTCTATGAAATTGTACTGGATAAGGCAGAACTCCCAGCCGTAAGAATCGACAATCTCTTTGAAGGTCTTCCTGTCGGAATGAAATGAAAACCCTGCGTTTACGATTCTTCCGTCATTTTTAGCCTTGTTAAGAAAATCGAGAACACCAAGATTTTTCACGTTTTTCCAGGTGTTTTCGTTGAGGGAGTGCAGCAGATAGTAGTCTATATGGTCGGTCTGAAGCTTTTCAAGCTGTCTGTTGAGGTATTTGTCGAAGTCTTCGTAAGTTCTTACCTCCCATGCCGGAAGCTTTGTTGCAAGCTTTATTTTCTCCCTGTAGCCTTCCTTTAGTGCACGCCCGAGAAAACTTTCGCTTTCGCCTCCGTGATAGGGATAAGCCGTATCTATATAGTTAATGCCGTTGTCTATTGCGTATCTTACAAGTGCGGTCGCCTTTTTTTCATCTATCTGTCCTCCTTTTGTCACCGGAAGTCTCATCGCACCGAATCCCAGTGCTGACAGCTCATCCCCGTTTTTTAAAACTTTCCTGTACTGCATAAAAATCAAACCCCCGCCTTTTTTGTTTAGTCATTTTAAACACGTGTGCACATAAGGCGTGCCTGAAAATCATAATCCTTTTTTTGCTTTGGATAAGTGGGTCTATATAATTTTGGAATGAATTTTGGGTATTTGATGTTTAAAATACAAAAAAGTTTAGAGTTCTGATCTTTTGTTTTTAGTTTTAAAACCGTTATTCCAGGCAGAAAGTCATGTTA
This sequence comes from Methanomicrobium sp. W14, assembly GCF_017875315.1. NCBI lineage: Archaea > Methanobacteriati > Methanobacteriota > Methanomicrobia > Methanomicrobiales > Methanomicrobiaceae > Methanomicrobium > Methanomicrobium sp. W14. Next base: position 351,932 of record NZ_JAGGMM010000003.1, on the reverse strand, counting down.
TTTCTTGTAATGTTTATTCTGGTTTCAGCCACAGTTTCATTTCTGATTTTATCTATGGCACAAACTTTCAGGGTAAACTTATCTGGGAGAGTATCTGAATTAAGGTTTCTGCATGACCACCAGACCGTCCTGTCGCCGCAGGTCCATGCATCATCCCCCAGGTACGTTACTTTGTAGCCTGTTGAGTTGTCCCAAAGGAAAAACCCGGTCATATTTTTCTGTTCCGTATCTTTAATGGTCCAGTGGTATATGGTTTCTGTATTTCCCGTTAATTCCGGAGTGAAGTCTATTCCGATTCGGGATGACATTTCAGGAGACCAGCACGTATGCCCTGATGCGACTGTAAAGTTTTGCGCCTGAGCGTTTCCTGAATGTTTGTCTCCTGTCTCTGTGCAGCCCGCCAGAAGAAAAACTGTTGCAAGGACAAAGAAGACCGCAAAAACCAGGGATACAGATCTTTTCTTCATACAAAAATAGTTATTTTTACTTTTTATTCAGGCTTTTATTCATCATTTCGTCCTTCTTTTTGTACCCTTCAAGGAGAAGCGAATTTATGTTTTTAACCGGCTTTTCGGTGCATGACTGGATATGAGTCTCGCAGAACGGGCATGAGGTTATGACGACGTCGCAGCCGGTTTTGTCGATCTCTTTTGAACGCTCCTCACCAAGAGCTTTTGCCTCGTCCGGAAGTCCTGATTTTACGCCTCCACCTGAGCCGCAGCACTTTGCGGGCATCTCAATGAACTCACCTGCAACCATCTTCAAAAGTTCCCTTGGCTGGGAAGTTATGTCCTGTCCTCTCATAAGGTGGCACGGGTCGTGGTAAGTGACCCTGACATCCAGTTTTTCCGGGACTTCAATTCCGGTTTCTGTCAGGAGCTCGTTTATGTCAACGACCCTGAACGGTTTTCCTCCGTAGTTGTTTTTGAGTGTCGACCCGCACCCTGCGCACATCGTCATGACGGTTTTGATTCCCCTTTTTTCAAAGCACTCTATGTTTTTCTTCATGAGTTCGGGGACATATGAAGCCTGTCCTGTCCTTAGAAGAGGAGAACCGCAGCAGACCTGCTCCTTCGGGACAATTATCCTTATCCCGTTTCTTTTCAGGACTTCTATCGCGTCAAGGGCTGTCTTGGGAAGTCTAAGGTTGTAGAGACAGCCGACGAAGAACCCCACCTCCTTTTTTACCTCGCCGTAAGGCTCTATAACTTCCGGAATCATCTCCATAAGAGCCTCTTCATGCCTTTCCACGCTTCTTCCTGTAGTTTTTACAAGCTCTGCCACTTCTTTGTGTCGTGGCAGGGTGAGGCCTTCCTTGTTTGCAAGCTCACGGAGTTTCTCTATGGCCTTTCCGGGGATTTCAATGTGCTTGGGGCAGGCTTTCCAGCACGCCTGGCAGCTTGTGCAGGTAAAAAGGCCTTCCTCTTCGACGCATAAGGGTATTCTGTCCCTTTTGTCCCTCGGGTCAAGGGCAAGCCTCATCTCCTGTCTCATAAGGGCAGGTCCTTCGAAGTCCGCGACGTCCATGGCAGGGCAGACCGATACGCAGCACAGGCACTCTATGCAGTCCCTGATTGGCTTTATTTTGTCTATATTCTCCTTTGAGGGGAGTTCCGCATTTTCGGACGACACCAGGCCCGGCATATTCTTAAGAAATGCACCGAGGTCTACGACGAGGTCCTTTATTACCGGTAGGTCAAGGGGCTCGATTGTCATGCCGTCCTTTGCCTCGGTCATGCATGCAAGGCCCGGTTTTTTGTTGATGAGAACGGCGCAGCTTCCGCACTGGCCTGCACCGCAGCAGTACCTGAATGAAAGAGTCGGGTCAAGCTCGTCGCGTACAGCAATCAGTACGTCAAGGACCCTTGCGCCGTCGTGGACATATACCGTGTAGTCCTTAAGCCTGGGTCCGGTCTCTTCGTCCCTGCAGGTGTCAAAACGGGATATGTGAAAAGTTATCTTTTTTTTGTCTTCCATAGTTCAGTTTTCTCCCTTCTTTTCGATTCCTGCCTTTTCAAGAGACTGATAGGTGTGCCCGTACGGGGATTTGTCAGGTGTCCATTTTGTCTCTATGTCATTTCTTACATGGGCGCCCCTTGATTCCTCACGCAGGAGGGCTCCCTTAACGACAAGAGTTGCCGTTGTCAGCATGTCCTCTAAAATACAGCAGTCGATAAGGTTCTGCTTTGAAACGGCTTTTGGATTCATCCCCTTAAGGCGTTCGATATCTGAAAGCGCTTTTAATAGCCCTTCCTTCGTCCTGAATATCCCTGCATTCTCCCACATGGTCTTTCTGAGGGCGGATTTTATCTCTGATACGCTGTCAGTGCCTTTTGTAAACCTGGATATTCTTTCCTTCTGGGCTTTTACCTGTTCACTGTCTATTGTTATATCGAATTTTTCGGTCTTTCCGGCAGATTCCCCTGCACGCTTGCCGAAGACCTGCGTATCCGCAAGTGAGTTTCCGCCGAGGCGGTTGGCCCCGTGGACACCACCTGTGACTTCCCCACATGCGAAAAGACCTCTCAGCGTCGTTTCGCATTCAGGAGTTATCCTGAGTCCCCCCATCATATGGTGAGCTGTAGGTGCGACCTCCATGGGCTCTTTTCTGATGTCGACTCCGTTGTTTAAAAACTGCTCAAGCATCACGGGGAGACGCTCTTCTATAACTTCCGGGGGAAGGTGCGATACGTCCAGGTAGACACCGCCTTTTTCTGTACCGCGTCCTTCAAGGATTTCGGTTGCAATAGCCCTTGCGACAACGTCTCTTGTTGAAAGCTCCATCCTTTCGGGGTCGTACTTCTCCATAAAGCGTTCACCTCTGGCATTCCTGAGAATTCCGCCCTCCCCGCGGACAGCCTCGGTAATAAGTCTCCCTCTCGCGTCGTAAGGGTAGACGGCTCCCGTCGGGTGAAACTGTACCATCTCCATGTCGATAAGTTCCGCTCCCGCACGGTATGAGAATGCATAACCCTGCCCGTTTCCCATCGCGCAGTTTGTGCAGACGTCATAGATCTGGCCGAGGCCGCCTGTTGCAAGGACAACCGAGTCTGCGCATATGACTACGATTTCACCCCGCCTGTTAAGCCCGGTTGCGCCGCAGACCCTTAATCCATCCTTTAAAAGCTCCGTTACTGTTATCTCCTGCATGACCCTGATATTCCCGGAGCGAATCTTTTCAAGCAGGGTCATTATTATTTCATGGCCTGTCCTGTCGCCCGCAAAGCATGTGCGTGGGAATCTCTGCCCCCCGAACGAGCGCTGGGAAAGCATTTCGCTGTCTGTTACGTCAAAAACTGCGCCCCACCTGACAAGGTCCTCCATCCTTTCAGGCGCCTCTCTTACAAGTATGTCGACAAGTTTTGGGTCGTTGAGGTATGCTCCGCCTTTTATCGTGTCCTCTTTATGAACCGAACAGGAGTCCGCACTGTTTATTACGGCATTGTATCCTCCCTCGGCCATAGTGGTGCATCCCCCCTTTCCTGCAATTGATCTTGAAAGAAGTATGGTGTCCCCGTACTTTGAAGCCTCGATTGCAGCCCGTGCGCCTGCACCTCCGCTTCCTATAACCAGTACATGGCATTCTTTCACGTTATCCGCAAGCATAGTTATCAACTGTTTTGGACTTTGAATAAGATAAATAAATGGCTGAAAGCATAAAATACCCTTGCCAAAAAGCATTCCGGCATACTGTCTTCTTTTATTTTCAGGCTTAAATCAGATGGTGTCCCGGCGATTTTGCTGAAATCTCTTTTTCTTTTCAGAGCCTTACATTAATACCAAAAAAGGTACATTAATATAGGAAAATAATACAGGAATACAAAATTCCGGCAGAGTGAGTTTAATTGAGGTTTTTGATGAAATTCGGCGGCACGTCGGTCGGAGACGACAAGTGCATAGGGCGTGTCGTATCAATAATTGATCACTACTATAAAACAGGCAGTGAAATAGCCGTTGTAGTATCGGCAATGTCAGGCGTGACAGACCAGCTCCATGCTATCGCCGAAGAAGTGGAGAAATCCCCGGATAATCCTCCGATAGAGTCTTTTATAGCGTCTTTAAGGACCAAGCATAAAAAAATTCTTGATCTTGTTGCAAAGGACGAATCCGAAGCGGTTATGAATGAGATTGATATCAGGCTTGAAAATCTCAAGAATATCCTGACTGCGGTCCACAACCTGCGCGAGCTCACTCCGCGTTCAAAAGACTACATAATTTCTTTCGGGGAGAGGCTTTCAGCCCAGATTGTGAGTGCCGCACTCAGGCAGGCCGGTATATCCTCGGTTCCACTGAACGGCTGTGAGGCGGGTATTATTACCAATTCAAACCACGGCTGCGCCCATGTGCTTCCCGAAAGCGAGCCCAGGATAAAGTCAAGAGTAGTCCCCCTCATGCAGGACGGGGTCCCTGTCATCATGGGATATATGGGGTGCACCGAACAGGGGATAGTCACGACTCTCGGGCGTTCGGGCTCTGATTATTCCGCTGCCGTAGTCGGCGCCGCCATAGATGCGGACGAGGTGTGGATATGGACTGACGTCGACGGCATAATGACTTCAGACCCGCGTATCATAGACGACGCGAGGGTTATTCCTGCAATATCATACCTTGAAGCGATGGAGCTTTCCTACTTTGGTGCTGAAGTCCTCCACCCGCGGACAATAGAGCCTGCGATGCAGAAGGGAATCCCTGTAAGGGTTAAAAACACTTTCAACCCGTCCGCTGAAGGGAGCTGTGTCCTTGCAGATGAGCACCGCGACGAAAGGGTCGTGAAGGCAATCACCTTCATAGACAAGGTTTCTCTCATAAATCTTGCAGGCGCCCAGATGTTCGGAAGACCCGGTGTCGCACGCTCCATATTTACGGCACTTGCGGAGAGCCAGGTGAACGTAATGATGATCTCGCAGGGCTCTTCAGAGTCAAACATCTCCCTTATCGTGGACGATGAACACCTGAACAGCGCTCTTAAGGCACTGAACCATGTCCAGCAGAGCGGATATATAAGAGAGGTCACTTTTGACCGCGACGTGAGCGCCGTAGCTGTGGTAGGTGTCGGAATGGCAGGAGCACCGGGAATTGCAGGGCGGGTATTCACGGCCCTGGGGAGAGCTAACGTGAACCTTATGATGATCTCGCAGGGCTCGTCTGAAGTGAATATATCCTTCGTCGTGAAACACGAGGACGGGAAAAAGGCTCTTAGGGTTTTGCATGATGAGTTCAGGCTCTCGGAGGACTCGCAATGAGCGGTTTTGCGGACGGTCACACATACCGCGGTGCAGGCGTCGATATAGACCTTGAGGCTGACGGCGTAAAGGCTCTTGTCAAAATGCTTTCATACAGGCGCAGGGGGAGTTTTGAGATGTGCAGCGACGTCGGTCATTTTGCCGGCCTGATAGAGTTCGGCGACTATGCACTTGCTCTTGCAGTTGACGGTGTCGGGACCAAGATGCTTGTCGCTGACATAATGAATGACTGGTCTACTCTCGGTATAGACTGCATAGCGATGAACGTAAATGACCTTTACGTTATGAACATAGAGCCGGTTGCATTTGTTGACTACATCGCCACAGAAGGCGTCGAGGTCGACAAGATGCGCCAGATAGGCATCGGCCTCAACGAGGGTGCAAGGCTTTCGAACATGAACCTTGTCGGTGGAGAGACCGCGACCCTTAAGGGCATAGTTAAAGGCCTTGACCTTGCAGGGACATGTCTTGGTGTTCAGAAGAAGGACAAAATAATAACGGGAGCCGCCATAAGACCCGGAGACGCCATAATCGGGGTTTCTTCGAGCGGAATACATTCAAACGGGCTTACCCTTGCAAGAAAGATAGTCGAGGACTGCGGGTCGTATGACATGATGATGCCGTGGGGAAAGACACTCGGTGAGGAGCTTTTGACCCCTACAAGGATATACAGCGAAGTCCTTAAGGTTGCATCAGAGGTCAGCGTCCACGGCATGTGCCATATAACAGGCAGCGGCTTGAGAAACCTGAAGCGCCTCGGAAAGTTCGGTTTTGACATAGACCACCCGGTTGACCCGCAGCCTGTCTTCAAGTGGATGCAGGAGAAGGGGTGCGTTGAAGAGCAGGAGATGTACCGTACTTTCAATATGGGAATGGGATATGTTTTCGTAGTCCCGCAGTCTGAAGCGGAAAAAGTCGTAAAAATGGTCTCAGGCGCAAAAGTTGTCGGGAAAATAAGGGAAGAAGAAGGTATCTGGCTTAAGGGAGAGCCTTTCTTCTGAAAAATATTATCTGATTTTTAAACGTTTTTTTCAATTTTTTTATCAGAATTCTTTGGTTTTGTCTTTTTTATTCAGCTATCGGGCTGTAAGTTTTCTTTTCAGACCCTGTACCACCGGGCGGACCACAGGTCTTTTGCAAGTTTCTCTCCCGCATACCTGTCGGGTTTTGTATCAAACTGCCTGTATATAACCGGCAAATCAGAAACACCTGCTTCTTTCAGGATGTCAAATCCGGTCTTTTTGTCTCCTGAAACGACTATGACGTCGGCAATATCCCTGTACTCTGCAAGGAGGTCTGAAAGGTTTTCTGCGGCTTTTTCGACGTGGTGCCTGATGTCTTCCTCTCTTAAGCGTTCAAACCTCTTCTGAGACCAGCCGCCTTTGGAGTGTTTCTCCTTGACGCTGCTCCTGACAAGGCTGCTTTTTATAAGGCCTGACTCTGTTGCAAGCCCTATGCAGGACTCCCCTGCATGGGCAAGAACGAAGACACAGTGCCTGCTCTTCAGAAAAATGTCACTTAAAGGTTCTGTCAGAAATTTTTCGTCCTTTAAAGTCTCCTTTTTTTCCGGGGGAAACGGTGGCAGGACAAAAAAAGAGCACACTGAGGGGCATTCAGTGTCAAAAAATCCTATTACACCGGTATCCTTGTCTGCCCCGCTGACAAGACTTTGAATTTCGTCATCCGGCAGGTCTTCAGTAAAGTCCGTCTCTTTCGGTGGGAGATAAACAGAAAGAAGACTCTTTTTCCCGGATTTTACAGACGATATCCTGTCAATTAAGTCCCCTGATTTTTTTTTGTCCAGAAACCAGTTTTTAACGCAAGGACGGCTCTGTTCACAGCCGTCTTTGTCCATGGTATCTGATATTTTTTCTTCAAGTGATTTTATAGCGGCCTTTGCACGCTTAAGCTCCTCTGCGGTCTCCTGAAGTTTTGCCGGGTCGGATGTTTTTTTCTCCTCTCTTTTTGCAAGTCTTTTTCTTAATTTTTCGTTGTCCTTTTCAAGTTCAGAAACTGTTTTTTTGAGATTTTCAATCTGTTCGAGAAGGTCTTTTTTGAAAAATCCGGTTATCATATAACTTACAGCACCTTTAAAAAAACGCAAATTTCCGGGAAATCAGGCCGCCCGGAAAAATCACTCCTCTTTTTTATCCTCCGGGACAATGGGTATGGATTTTACGGTTTTTTTGCTTACTATGCCGCTGTTTCCCCCCAGGTCCTGAATTATAAGGGTAAAGGGCTCTTTTACTTCGCGTGCATCTGCGATTCTCTTCTTCAGAGCATCTATCTTTTTCTTGTTCTCTTCGTCCGCGTTTAAAAGAAGGGTGTCAAGTGCACTGTCAAAGCGCACCAGAACGCCCTCGACGTTTGATATGAAAGCTTCGCACGCAGGGCCGGGTGTCACCGAAATACCCAGTTCAGGGATCTCCATTGTACCCTCACTGCTTCTTATAACGCGGGCCGAGAGGTCATCCGTTTTTTCCACTTTCAGGGTATACCTGACTGGTGCTCCGTCTCCGAGGACAAACGTCTCGACTGAGCAAAATCCGCAGTCGCAGGTTGCATTTGCTATCATGACCTCCTGAAAATACGGGATTCTTTCAGTCTCGTATATATACTGTATATCCTTTTTGCAAACAGGGCATGGTGCGACCAAAACACGCCGCAACTTCAGGCTCCTCCGATTTTCTCACGTGAAACCTTTACTGACATGGGTGTTATGATGACATATTTCTGGTCACCAAGGCCGACAATGTCACCGTTCACGTCTGCTGCAACGTCCCTTAAGTCTTTTATGACACGTTCATAGGTTATCTTGTCCATTTTAAGGCGTCCTATGTCGACAATCACTATGTTTCCGTTGTAAACTTCGTCTTTAATCCGTGGTGTATCACGAATCTCATTGATTGTCGCAATTTTAACATACATAGACGCCGGACCGGAAGTATTGGAGGTCTCGATGGAAGCCAGATCAAGTTCCATATAGTCTGATTCGTCAGGCTGGTTGCTCTTCCTGAAAAGAGATGAGATCTTTACCATATGAAAAATTTGTGGAGTGAATTTTATTTAACTGTATCCATTGCCGGAAGAGGATTATTTATTCCGGAGCATACAAAAGGGTAAAATTTCTTCTTTACCTCTTGGCATGACAGCATATCACTGCAAAAACGTGGAAGTTTAATATTTGATAAAAGGGTATAGTAACCCTCCTTTCAGATCTCAAGGCTCCAGATCTCGTCGCCGACGTGGTGCACGTTTTTTGCGGTCTTTCCTGTTTCCGCCGCCATCATCTCTTCCGTGTCCATCAGGGCGATTCCTATTGCAAGCGGCTTATTGTGTTTCTCTTCAGCGATGATAACCGGTTTTCCTTTTTTTATGTCGTCTGAGGCGGAGACTATCCCCGGGCGCATAAGATCAGCACCCTTAGCCATGAAGGGTATTGCTCCCGGGTCAACTGTGATCCTTTTCTCCGGAAAAGGCCTGTCAACCGCTCCATGGAGGGTAGGGAATACCGACCCCCCGATCTCCATTAAATACGGTTTTCTGTCTACGAGGTATATTGCAAGGTCTGCTGTAGTCTCAACTATCTCGACCCTGTCCGATTTGAACAGTTCAGAAGATTGTCCTATATTTTCCTTTAAATCCCTGTAAATCTCCGAAAGCTTTGATTTTCTGACTGTGTATCTTTTTTTGATCTCAATTCTGACCATAGATCTCTTCCATTGTATGTCGTGTATAAGATATAATTACACCCTGTTCTGCAGAGTGACTCTGTTCTGGTTGCGCTATATTTATCTATGTTACACTCTCAATTATACTAATCCTCATCAAACAAATCAGGGAATCTCATGACACAAAGACCGTTGGAAATTTTAGATAAGGCTCTCAATCAGAAGCCGGTAATCGTAAGCCTGAAAGGCGGCAGAGAAATTCGCGGAGTCCTTCAGGGCTATGATGTTCATATGAATCTTGTACTTGAGAATGCAGAAGAGGAAGTAGGGGGTACAGTTACAAAAGCTGGCACTCTCATCGTCCGCGGTGACAATGTAATTTATATTTCACCGTCAGTGAACTGATAACAAATTTAAAACTGATATTTTTTAGAAAAAGGTGATTTTTAATGAGTAAAGGTACGCCATGCAGAGGAAAAAGACAGACACAGACACATATAGTCTGCAGAAGGTGCGGGAAAGTATCATTCCACAAGCGCCACAAAGTATGCTCAGCCTGTGGTTTCGGCAGGTCAAGCAAAATGCGTAAGTACAACTGGGAAACCAAGAAATCAGTAAATCCAACCCACTAATATCATGTGCGGAATCGTTGGCATCGTCGATGCTGGCGGCGTTTCATTCCCGCTCTATTATGCCCTCTACGCTCTTCAGCACAGGGGGCAGGAGAGTGCGGGAATCACCACTTTTGACGGTAAAGACCTGCATAAACATAAAGATCAGGGACTTGTTGCCGAAGTTTTTGATATGGACATCCTGTCAGGTCTGGCGGGAAACACCGGTATAGGCCATGTAAGATACCCTACGACCGGGGCGAAAATTCCGGAAAATATTCAGCCTTTCAACTTCACTTTTCAGCACAGAAAGATAGCCGTCGCCCACAACGGAAACCTTACCAATACACTTGAACTGAGAAAGGAATTTGAAGAAAGGGGCCAGATATTCTGCACTTCAACCGACACCGAAATTATAGGTAACATTCTGGTGGACGAACTGAGGCATTCCGGTAGCATGCATGATGCCGTTCTTGCCTGCATGAAGAAGCTTGAGGGTTCGTATTCGGTAGTGGTCCTTGTCGATGACAAGGTATACGCTTTCCGCGACCCCCTCGGAATACGTCCTTTGTGTCTTGGAAGAACACCCGACGGCTATATCGTCTGCTCGGAATCGGTTGCAGTCGATGCACTCAACGGTGAGTTTATCCGTGATGTTAAGCCCGGAGAACTTGTCACACTGTCAGCTGACGGCATAAAATGCTCACAGATAGCGGAGGCGTCGTCGTTTGCCTTCTGCATATTCGAATACATATATTTTGCACGTGCCGATTCTGTTATAGACGGTCAGCTTGTATACGACGTAAGAAGAAGAATTGGCCAGGCACTTCATCTTGAAGCCCCTGTGAAGGCCGACATTATATCTCCTGTCCCGGATTCGGGTACTGCGCATGCGACAGGATATTCCGAAAGTTCAGGCATTCCTTTCCGTGAGGGCCTTATCAAGAACCGCTACATGGGCAGGACTTTTATTATGCCTACCCAGAAGGCAAGGGAAAACGCCGTCAGAATAAAACTGAACCCTGTTAAAAAACATCTCAACGGGAAATCCGTTGTTCTTGTAGACGATTCAATCGTCCGCGGGACTACTTCAAGAAGGATAATCGACCTTGTGAAGGATGCCGGAGCAAGGGAGGTTCACATGAGGATAGGCTCGCCACCCATAAAGGCCCCGTGCTACCTCGGTGTTGATATGTCGACAAGAGAAGAGCTTATAGCGAGCAAGAGGACATGCTGCGAGGTCTGCAGGAAAATAGGCGCAACGTCCCTGCACCATGTGTCTATAGAGTCCCTGATAAAGGCGACAGGACACAACGCCGAAGACCTCTGCACGGGGTGTCTCACGGGGATTTATCCTCTTTCCATAAAGTCCGAGAAAGCCTGTCCCCGGCATATAGATTATGTCTCCGGAACTTACCAGTCAGACCTTGAGACCTTCAAAAAGGACGAGATAATAAAGTGAATGAGACGGGCCTCCAAAGCTGCTCTCTAAAAATCCGGGAAATTGAAATAAAAAGAACATATCATATTTCCTGAAAAATAATCCGCCAATATCTTTTTTTCTGAAAAGACTTTTAATTTGTCAGAAATTCCTGAATATGAAATGTTTGGATTTTTTTTGAAATGTTTCTGCACTGTCCCCGGTCAGTGAGATTTATTTCATGAATGTTTTATAGAAAAAGCCACTTAATTATATATTACTGTTGAAAATCCCTGTGGGACGGGTTTGTCCGCTCTTAAGAGCAGTCACGCAATAAATCCTCAGTTTATAATATAACCGGAGATATCCTGTAAGATGCCTGTAATAAGATTTGTCAAAAGTATTCTGGCGGCTGTTATACTTTTGCATTTTATGGTTTTCAGCGTATCTGCACTGGAATATTCGCTTTCCGGTGACATTTATCCGGTAACAGACGAATCGTCCGGGAGATGGAATGCAGAGATTTCAGACGGTTATGCTGCGTGGACGGAAAATGTCGGATCAGGCCAGAAAATTGTCCTGTTCGATTACCTGAACGAAACGGAGACTTCGCTGTCAGAGTCGGTGTGCTCCGACTATTCACTGGCGCTGTCGGGTAAATACGTCGTCTGGAGTGAAAGAAAGGATTTTGATTCACCTTACCTGCTTGTATTATACAACATTTCAGGCGGAAATAAAAGCTATGTCTCTTATTGCCCTTCCAACCAGGGAGAAGCGGATATTTCCGGGGATTATGTCGTCTGGCTTGACGGCCGCTATTCCGGGTTTACGAATATATTCCTCAAAGACCTTGCTACGGGTGAGTCGGGTCTTATCAGGCAGTCTCTGACCGGCGACAAAAAATCCCCTAAAATTGACGGAAATGACTTTTACTGGGTCGAAAAAGGTGTTTTGTACAGGCAGTCTGTATTTGGGGGCAGTCCTGTGGAAATCACATGCAACGTTTCAGGGGATATCTCGGTTTCAGACGGAAATGTAGCGTGGGAGGGAAAGTCAGACGTTTATTATTCGGTTTATGTCTATGACTCTGCCGACAACAAAATTACAGTTCTTTCAGGTAAGGGTTATGACCTCCGCCACCCCCGCGTATACAACGATTCTGTCGTTTACGAAGACTACAAAAACGGTGATTCAGATGTTTACATGTACGATTTGTACACCGAAACCCCTGCATCCGTGTATAAGGGCAGTGGAGACCAGGTGAACCCGGACATCTTTGGTGACAGAATTATCTGGACTGACAAAAGTGGTGGAAAAAGCATCATTGCAGGCTTTACGGCGGACGAAGAGGCAAAGCCGGACGTGGATTTTTCAGTTACGGGAACTTCCGCGAAAAACGGCCTCCCTCCGCTTGAAGTTCATTTTATAGGTCAGTCTACGATGGCACTTGGTTCGTCTTCCGAATGCCACTGGGACTTTGGAGACGGGGAAACCTCATCAGAAGGCTCTCCTGTTCATATATATGAAAAACCCGGGATATACAACGTCTCGCTTACAGTAAAAAACAACAACGGAAACAAAACGGTAGAGAAGGATAACTACATAAAAGTCGGGGAACTTCCTGTTGCAGCCTTTACAGACGAAGGTACTGTAGGTGTGGCTCCGTATATCACAAGGTTCCATGACATATCAGCAGGAGAAATTGACAACCGCACATGGGATTTCGGTGACGGCGTCTGGTCTTCCCTTAAAAATCCTTATCACAAGTATAATAATGCCGGGACCTACACCGTGACACTTACCGTAAGAAACGAATACGGAGGTGATACCGTGACAAAGGAGGACCTTGTTGATGTCGGAGGTGCACCCCGTGCAGCCTTTGTATACGGGTATGCCAAAAACAGCACTGAAAAGCGGCCTGTTATCATCTTCACCGATGTTTCGTCGGGAAACCCCGGCTCCTGGATGTGGAGTTTCGGCGACGGGAAGACTTCAGATGAGAAAAACCCGGTACATGTCTACGAAACGCCGGGGATTTACGATGTAAGCCTTACGGTTTCGAACCGCTACGCAGAGGATACATATGCACAAAAAGGAGTTGTTCAGGTAAGCCTCTCGTCATACCCCTTAAAGGAGGTAATAGTCGTCCCGCAGGAGGCAGGCCTTTTGCCGGGGGAGAGTATGCAGTTTGTCGCGGCCGGTAAAGATACAGCCGGGAGAAGCAGTATCATAAACCCGGTCTGGAGCGTTTCGGACCCGTCTGTTGCATCGGTAGACAGACTGGGTGTTCTTACAGCAAAATCACCCGGTGAAACAGACATTTTGTGTGAATACCAGGGTGTCACCGGTAACGCGTCTGTTGTCGTGGGAGAGGAAACATATGCGCGCAGCCGCTGCCTCCCGGCACTTGTAATATCGGATATGCCGGAAGAGTTGTCTGATGATTTAAAGAAGCTTGTCGCAATATTTTACCGGAGTTCGGAGAAAAAATAATACGGATATCTCACTTGTGCGGGGCTTCAGTTCAAAAATAATATCCCGGGACTAAAGGTTTTATTCCCGCAAAGAGCGGGATAATATTTTTTGATTTTTTAGACTTTTCCTGAAAAGCATCTGTTATATAAACCCGCATGCGGTTTATATCCTTTTTTTATGCGTAAGACTATTTAAGGCTTAAAAACTACTGGTTTAATGTAAAAACGCAAAAAAAGCTTTTTCTAACATAGCGAGGAATGGATTTGAACCATCGGTCTACGGGTTATGAGCCCGTCGGGATTTCCTGACTACCCCACCTCGCTTTTTGGTGTGCTATATTAGGTTGTAGCCTCTGCCGTATATAACTTGTGATATTGAATTAAGTGTCACATGTGCCGTTTTAATACTCCTGTTTCATCTTTTAGTCCTTTAATTTACTCCATTTGATATTTACGTCATTTAATGTCTTCTTTTTGTCAGAATGTGATGTGATTTGCCGTTTTTCTTCAGGCCTGTTTTTCTGCACATATTTTTAAGAAATGACATTTACAACTGATATTTATGGCAGACAACAGGAAAACTGGTGATGAATCCCATTTTGACGACGAAATACCGGAGCTGAGAAAAAGAAGAATTCCGGAGATTAAAAACGAACTGTTCTCAAAGGATTCGGCGGGAGGGCAGAGTGTTTTTGAGGTGAACGATTTTTCGTTCGGTGATTTTGTATCAGACAATACTTATGCTGTCGTTGACATGTGGGCTGAGTGGTGCGGGCCCTGCAGGATGATGGAACCGGTTATTGAAGCACTTTCGGGGGAATTCTGCGGGAAAGTGGCTTTTGCAAAGTGCAACACTGATGAAAACCAGCGTATTGCAAGTCATTTTATGATAAGTTCCATCCCCACTCTTCTGTTTTTTTCCGGCGGCAGACTATGTGAAAGGATTACCGGGGCATACCCGGTTGAGACAGTAAGAAACAGAATTCTCCTGGCCTTTCAGATTTGAAAACCTGAAATCCATTGAATATTTTTTAGATATCTTCTATTCTGAAGATAGGTGTTTATTTTATTTTTGCCATGTTTTTCCTTTTTGAGGCGGTTAAAGGGTATTCTATATCAAACTAAAAAAGATCAGTCCGGTCAGGGTTCAGTTGTGGGTAAAAGCTTTTTTTTAAAATTTCGGCTATTCCCTGAACCTGTCGCTGTGGTTCATTTTTGACGCCATAATGAAGTCATTTCTTGTTATTCCTCCGCACTTGTAGGTATACCATATAATCTCAAGAAAATTTCCTTTTTCTATACAAAGGTCAGGGTAATGCCCCTCGCGCTTGCACAGGTCATCAAGCTCTTTGATAAAGACGACACATTCACCAAAATTTCCCAGATTATATGTGCGCCTGAGTTTGTTTTCGCCTATTGACCATCCCGGGACTTTTTTGAGATACTCCAGAATATCTTTTCTCGTAAGCGGCGGAACCCTGTCAATCTCCGGATTGCATCTTTCTGTACTGAGATCCATTGTTTAATCATCGCGGTCATATTAAAAAAACTTTTTATCCTGTATTAAAAAACGTGAAATCGTCTTTTTTTCAGGTTTAACCCGGGAAAAAAGCAGATTTTTACTACAATAACAAATTCCTTTTTTTGCAGGAACGAAAATTCTTAATAAATAATCATGTTAAATTTATTGGGGATTTTTTTGAGAGAACTAAGAATACATGGAAGAGGCGGTCAGGGCTCGGTGACTGCAGCTGAACTAATAGCAACGGCTGCATTCCTGGGTAATGTCTATTCCCAGGCTTTTCCGGCATTTGGTGTCGAAAGAAGAGGAGCTCCTGTCCAGGCCTTCGTCCGTTTTGACGACAAGAAAATCAGGCTTCGAAGCCAGATATACGAACCGGATTATATAATCGTCCAGGACAGCACCCTTGTCAAGGACGTTGACGTGTTCGGCGGCTTAAAGACGGGCGGAATCGCCATTGTAAATACGGAAAAGGATATAAAAAATATCCCTGACGGCGTCAGACTTGTAAAAATAGACGCGACGAAAATAGCTCTTGAAGTGCTTGGTCTTCCAATCGAGAACACTACCCTGATGGGTGCGTTTGCAGCGGCAACCGGCGAGATAAGCATGGAAGCGATAAAGAAGGCACTGAAAAAGAGGTTTTCCGGGGCTCTTGCCGAAAAGAACATTCTTGCGGCAGAAACCGCTTACAACAGTGTGAAGGGAGGCAGTGCTTAAGATGTCTTTAAACGTCGGATGTGCGGCACCCCCCGGGAGGGCACGTGAGAACAAGACCGGCTCGTGGCGTGTCTTCAAGCCTGTTGTCGAAAATGAAAGCTGCATAAAGTGCGGCAACTGCATGCTCGTATGTCCTGAAGTGAGTATACACGAGGACAGAGACGGCTACCCGGTGGTCGACTACGACTACTGCAAGGGCTGCGGCCTGTGTGCGGAGGAATGCCCGAAGGATGCAATAAAAATGGTTAAGGAGGAGAAATAATGCTTCAGATAATGGAAGGATCACACGCTGTTGCAGAGGCTGTAAGGCTCTGCAGGCCGCAGGTGGTGTCAGCCTATCCTATAACTCCGCAGACGCACATAGTCGAACGACTGGCCGAGATGGTGGCAGACGGCGACCTTGACGGTGAATATATCTGCGTTGAAAGTGAGTTTTCAGCCCTTTCGTCATGTCTCGGTGCGTCTGCCGCAGGCTCGAGGGTATACTCGGCAACAACCTCGCAGGGCCTTGCATTTATGGCGGAAGTTGTTTTCAACGTCGCCGGAATGCGCCAGCCTGTCATCATGACAATCGCAAACCGTGCACTCGGAGCGCCCCTCAACATCTGGAACGACCAGCAGGACTCGATATTTTTGCGCGACTCGGGCTGGATGCAGTTCTACGCCGAGGACGCACAGGAGGCGACCGACCTTCATTTCATAGCCTACAAGGTCGCAGAAGACCATAATATCCTTCTCCCGGCGTTCGTGTGCTTTGACGGGTTTATACTCTCGCACACATATGAGCCTGTCGACATTCCGTCGCAGGAGGAGATTGACGCATACCTCCCGGCGTTCAATCCCTACCAGAGGCTTGACGCAAAAAAACCGATGTCCTTCGGGATGTATGCAACTCCGGAATACTACGAGGAGTTCAGGTACGAGATAAACGCTGCGATGCAGCGTGCAAAGGATGTGATAAGAAAGGCCGGCGCAGAATTTTCTGAGAAGTTCGGCCGTGATTATTCCGGTCTTGTCGAAGGCTACAGGCTTGATGACGCGGATACCGCAATAGTTGCCATGGGTTCTGTGTGCGGTACGGTAAAGGATGCAGTAGACGAGATGAGGGATGCAGGCGAAAGGGTCGGTCTCTTAAAGATACGTGCATTCCGCCCCTTCCCCAAGGAGGACGTAAGAGAAGCGCTCAAAGGCGTTTCAAATGTTGCAGTCCTCGAAAAGAACATAAGCCTTGGTTCAGGAATGCTCGGTGCGGTAGGACTTGAGGTAAAGGACGCGGTTTACGGCTCGGGTTCATCGGTTCACTCCTATGTCGGAGGTCTCGGGGGCCGTGACATAAGAAAGAAGGTTGTAAAGACTCTTGCAGAATGGGCACGCCAGGGTAAAGACGACTGCTTCTTCGGTCTTCGCGAGGAGTTGCTGTAAATGACGGAAAATACATGTGAATATTTTGAGTCCGGTCACCGTGCCTGCGGAGGTTGCGGGCCGGCACTTGCAGGAAGGCTTATCACAAAGGCTGCAGGTGAAAATACGATTGTCGTGGCATCTACGGGTTGTATGGAGGTGTTTTCTACACCTTATCCCGAGACTGTCTGGAAGACGCCGTGGATACACTCCCTGTTCCAGAACTCCGCCGCCGTTGCGTCCGGAATCGAGGCTTCACTGAAACGGCAGGGCCGTGAAGAAAAGGTAGTTGTAATTGCAGGTGACGGTGCCACATTCGATATCGGGATGCTTTGCATCAGCGGAATGTTTGAACGCGGTCATGACGTGACGTACATCTGCTACGATAACGAGGCCTACATGAATACCGGAATCCAGAGGTCAGGTGCAACGCCGTATGACGCAAGCACAACGACAAGCCCTGCGGGAAAACTTTCAAACGGAAACAAGAGGCCAAAAAAGGACCTTCCTGCAATTCTTGCGGCTCACGGAAGCCCGTATGTTGCGACGACCTCGGTCTCAACCCCCAAAGACCTTATGGACAAGGTCCAGCGTGCGTTGAACACACCTGGGCCGTGCTATGTGCAGGTCCACACGCCGTGCTGCACAGGCTGGGGATTTGACGGCTGCAAGACCATCGAGATAGGGAGGATGGCTATAAACTCCGGCCTGTGGGTGAATTTTGAGATGGTCGACGGTGAGATAGTAAAGGCAAAGAAAGTCAGCCGTGTCCCTGTAGACGATTACCTGAAAAGCCAGAAAAGGTTCCGCCACCTATTCAGACCTTCCCCAAAGACAGAGGAAATTGGAAAGATTCAGGAAATTGCAAACAGAAACGCAGAAAAATATGGCATAGATATAAAGCCCTTCCACTGATATCCCGGCCGGAAAATCCCCTTACTCTATTATATCCTTTTTTTAACCGACCCTAAAAAAGAAATGGCAAAAACTCTAAATCTATTGGAGTATATTCCAGAACAGGAAGGATTTATATGAAAAAAATATTATTTGCAGTTCTTGTTATTCTCCTTATGGCAGTACCGGCTTTTGCATCGGCTGATAACATAACGCTTTCAGGACCTCTTAAGGAGGCAGTTACGGCATACAATGAGGGGCTGGACCTTGCGGACAAAGGTGACTACCAGGCTTCGCTTGAAAAACTCAATAAGGCGACCGACCTTTATAAAAACTTCTCGGCGGCGTATGTCGCAAAGGCCGGAGTCCTGATATCCCTCGGGGATTACGAGGAGGCCCTGGAGGCAGCGGACAAATCAATTGAAATGAGTCCTGACCAGGCATATGCCTGGGTGAACAAGGCTACTGCTCTTATTGCGCTCGGAAGATACGAAGAAGGTCTTGAAGCCTCGGAAAAAGCGATATCCCTTAATCCTTCGGACACAGGGGTGCTTCTCAGCGCCTGGCTGAATAAGGGAACGGCTCTTGGCGGTCTCGGACGTTACGATGAGGAGCTCAAAGCCGCAGAAAAGGCTCTTGAGATAAGCCCGCAGGATGAACGTGCACTTTCAAACAAAAATTATGCAGAGAGCATGATTTCAAACCAGACTTCGCAGACAGGTACAGAGAGTGAAACAGGGGCAGAGGCTACCGGAAGCCAGAGTTCGCCTGTTTCTGTATTTGCCGCAATTGCGGGTATCTCAGCCGTTGCAGCTTTTAGATACATTAGAAAGGACTAATTCCAATATCCCTGAGAAAATTTTGGGGGGCAATAATCCGGCTCCTGAAATTTTTCAGGTATTTCAGTCATTTTTTCTGCATGAATTATATTCTGAATATTTATTCTTAGTTAATCTTGCTTTCAGGGCTGACAATACTTTTATTATCGCTATTTTGTTCTGATTGTCTTAATAGTCCTGGGGTGGTTTTGGAACTTAACATACGAAAAAAAAGGTATGGATGAAAGGAGAAATTACTCTTTTCTGTATGATAAATAGACTCCTGCCAGTCCGAGTGCAAAGAGAACTGAAATTATTCCGGCAGGTGACTGTGTCGTTTCCGGAGACGCAGACGTCTCTGCAGGACTCTGTGTTTTTGCCTGCGTTGTCTCTGTCACCTGTGTAGTCGGAGTTTTTGTGGCTGTTAGTGTTCTTTTTGGTGTCTGCGTTATCTGTGACACCGGCGTTACGACTGGCGTAGGTGTCGGCGTTTGTGTCTGTGTAATTCCTGTGTCTAAGGTCTCGCTTTCCTGCACAGTCCCGACGGGAGACGAAACTGTTGCTCCTGTGATTCTTCCCAGGTTGTCCAGAATACCGTTTACGTCGCATTCAGCCCAGATTGTATATTCGCCTGATGAATAAAGTGAATTTCCGGTGTCCCACAGGCAGGTAAGAGTCCCTGAAGGCAGGAAGTATGCCGAGTTTTCAGGCTGAACACCTTTTATGGATACAGGTGTCCCCTGGCAGTTGTAAAGCGATGAAAAGGTTGCACCGTCTTTGTCCTCTACTATTATGTCTATTCCGCCGTCAGACGAGGTGGCACCGTCCCTTGAAAATATCGGGTAGAGGTTTGAATCGAGCCTGAAATCAAGCATTTCGCCTGAAACAATTTTTCCTCCTGTGATGTCAAAGCTTTCGCCTCCGGGGCGGTAAGAATAAATTTTCATTGCAATGTTGGGGTATACGACGTTAATAGCTGAATACCCGTTCTTTGCGCCGTCAGGGTATGAATACCATATTCCTTCCCTTCCGCTGAAGTCGGCCTGTGATACTATGAAGCTGTTTTTGTCAGGAGTTATGGTGTACGACGGTGAATCGGTTGCAGGGTTTCCTGAGGAATAATACGCAAGCTGCGTGTCGGTTTCGTTTCCTGAAGTGTAAAATACGTCGCTGTTAAGGACCAGACCCTGTTCTCCGAGGAAAACCGTATCCCCTTTGTTTATCTGGTTTAATGCCGCACTTGCAGGATATAATATAAATGCTGTGCAGATTAAAGCAAAAAAAACGATGAATAGCTTTCTTTTCATTATGAGCACCTCTGTGTAACCTTTTTGTTATTGTTTACAGGACAGATATAAATATCTGCGGGGGCTTTCTGTTATTGTCTTATTTTTGGTCCCTGTTGCTTTTCCTGTCCATACTTCCGCTGACGAACCCGTCGATGTCGAGCGTTACATACAAGAATCCAAGCTGTTTTAGTTTTTCTGATATTTCTTCCCTGTTTTTGAGGACTGTTCCGAAGTCGGAAGGGTCAGTCTCAATTCTTGCGCACTCGAAGTACTCCCTGACCCTAAGGACCGATACACCGTAATTTTTGATGATATCTTCAGCCTTTTCTATTCTTTCAAGGTTATTTTCAGAGATTTTTTTTCCGTAGGGTATTCTCGTTGCAAGGCATGATGCCGAAGGCCTGCCGCTGTTTGGAAGTCCGTATATGGTGGCAGCCTTTCTTATGTCGTCTTTTGTCATTTTTGCATCTGCAAGAGGGTGTTTTATGTTCTCCTCGCAGCCTGCAATGTATCCCGGCCTGTAGACTTTTGTGTCGGAAAAATTCGTCCCGTCGGCAACAGATAATAATCCAAGTCTTTCTGCTTCGGCTTTCAACAGTTTTACGGCATTTTTTTTGCATATATAGCAGCGGTTATTATTGTTCTGTGAAAATTTTGGGTCTTTTATTATATCCGATTCAATGACAGATACCGGAAGGCCCAGATCTTCTGCAAGTAAAAAAGCGCTTTTGTATTCGTCTTCAGGCATAAGGGGACTTTTGATTATTGCACATCCCATTGAGTCGTCGAGAACCTCTTTTGCCATGACTGCAAGAAGGGTACTGTCAACGCCTCCCGAGTAGGATATAAGGACCGAGTTTATTTCACTAAGAATATTTTTCAGGTTTTCAAGCTTTTTTTGAAGACTGTCGTCCATAAAATGCACCGTGAATTAGATTTATGACTGCTCTTTTTCGAACCTGTAGCTGCTGTAAGGAACCGTTATCTCAAATATGACACCTTCACCGAAGACTCCGGTTTCTTTTATTGAAATATCGGTTATCGCAAGTATCTCACGCGACAGAAACATCCCGAGACCTGAGTTTTTGTAGAACTTTCTGTTGAATGCGTTTTCCTTCTCTTCATCCGGGATGCCCTTCCCGTCGTCCGAGTACTTAAGGATGAGGTCTTTGTCTCTTAATTCGTAATCCAGAGATATCTTTGTTATTTTTTCACCGTACTTTACCGAATTTTCAGCAAGGTTGTAAAACACCTTCTCAAGAAGAGGATCAGCGTATATAAATATGCTGTCTGTGTTATCCTCTGTCTTTATTGTCCCGGTATTAACGTTCTTGAGAGCATTTTTGAACGATTCACCTACATTCTGCCATACCGGTGATTTTATTCCTATGTCCTGGTAGTCTTCGGTGAATTTTATGTGCTCGTATATATTTCGGGTGGCTTCTGTCTCTCTTCTGATATAATCGACAGATTTTTCGTCTGCCCGGGGAAGGCTTTCGAGATGTTCTTTTGAGATTTCCAGGTATCCCATGAGAACAGTTATCTGGTTGAGGATATCATGCCTTGTTATACTTGAAAGAAGGTTCAGCTTTTTGTTTGCCTGATAAAGCGATTTTTCTATTTTTTTTCTCTCGGTTATATCAAAGATTACTGCGTCAGTTCTCAGGTAGCCGCCTTTTATGTCATTCTGAACTCTTCCGGTGACATATACGGTGATTTTTGTTCCGTTTTTTGTAGTCAATTCAGATTCAATTGATATTTTACCTGATTTTAAAAGTCCGGAATAAGTCTGCCGGGCTTTTCCGCTTTTGTCTTCAGGAAGAAATTCCGTAAATTTTTTGTTTAGCAGTTCCTCTTCGGTGTATCCGGTCATAACCATGTATTCGGGATTTACCCCGGTAATTCTGCCTTCTTCATCAAGGGAAACGTATGAGACCGGGGATTTTTCAAAAAACTCCCTGAAGGTCTCTTCACTCTTTCTAATCTCTTCTTCGGCTTTTTTCTGGAATGTCACGTCGCGGATGGTAACGATTGTCCCTTCGGTATTCCCGTGCCTGTCTTTTAAAAAGGTTGTCTGTACGTGATATATCGTTCGGGTTTCGCCGTTTACAAACGGGATGTCATTTTCAGTCTCTTTGATCTTTTTGTCAAGCATTTCCTGCATGAATTCACTGAACTGCGGCCATTCATGACTGTATTCAGTAATAATTTTTCCGGGGTTTTCCCTGATATCGCAGTTATGAAGAGCTTTTCCTGCCATATCGTTTGCTTCGATGACGTAGCCTGAGTTGTCGAATATTATAAGTCCTGACGGGAGAGTCTGGAACACCATGTCATATCCGACCGGGACAAGCGAGAACAGTCTGTAATGGTACATGCCGATAAATACTATAAGAAGAGTGAAAAGGTATGAAAGCGGGGTTATATCTATGTGGAAGAGAGGTCTTATCCAGAACAGATAGAGCAGTAAGAAAAGAATCAGTATTAATCCGGCTAATATCAGAATTTCAGCCTGTTCTTTAATCACTCCGTGCGTGCGGCCCAGAAAGCCGGACAGCATTGCAAGTCCCGAAATGAGTGCTATAATCAGGTAGGATACGCTGAGAAGATATATAGGCCCGGGTGTAAATGAGAGAAGTAGTGCAGTGTCTGCAACGTAAAATCTGACATTTTCATATAGGAGCGGAATTATAAGATTTGACTGGGTGACACCTATCACTATTGCAGGAATAATGAAAAGCGCTGCATAGAGAGGAGCTGTCAGAATTCTGTCATTGCGTGTATAGTTTATTACGAATAACAGCCACAGGGGCGGGACTAGTGATATTCCTATATACTCGAGCCTTATCATTGCCAGTATGAGTTCCGGAGACGTGAGCGAGAGCTCGATGCCGTATGTTATCGAATAGTATGAAGCGGCAAAGAGGAGCAGCACGAAGGGTGTTGATGTTTTTGATGAGGCTCTTGTCAGTATTAAGAATATAAGAACTGTTCCTATTACGCCTGAGAGCAGGTATATGATGGAGATATCATTCATAGTCGTTTTTATTTTTTTACAGCTGCACCTGGGTGAGATGTTTTTTCAGGCTTTATGCTTTATTTTGCCGGAAGCGGATTACCTGCCAAAGTGACTTTTTAAAAAAATTATCTTTGACGCCTATATGTAATTTATTTGTCCTGTGCACATTTCCCGGGATTTATTCTGACTTTGTACAAGTGTTTTCAGCGCATCCGTTTTCCTCTCCCCTTGAAGCTGTGCATATTTCGCAGATTCTTTTTGAGAGGTTACAGTTCTTTTCTTCTATGATGTCATCTGCAAGATTCATAATAAGCTTTTTGGCGTCTCCGGTGAATTCGACCCTGTACCCCCTTTTCCCTGAAACGTACTGTGAGACTGCCGACGGTGCGATGTCAAGCATTTCGGCAGCTTTTTTCTGGGAGATGCCTCTTTTTACAAGTTCAGTTACTATTGATGCACGGATAGCGGGAAGAAGTTCCCAGACTACCTGCTGGCAGGGAGTGTTCATATTAAAAACCTATATCTAATCACAATTGTGAATATATATGCATAACTGATATACCAGTTTTTCCCTGACAAATAGTCTTATAAGTATGCTGTCAGTCGGGAAATTTCTGCTGTCCTGTAAAAACAGGATATAAATATTAATCTGCAGAGAAGAATAAGAAGGGTCTTTTTATGGATATAAGCGAGAGATACGAGAGGCAGGTGATGCTCTTCGGAGAGGAGGCACAAAAGAAACTTTTTAAGTCGTCTGTCCTCGTTGCAGGTGCCGGCGGGCTTGGAAGTCCTGTCTGTGTCTATCTTTCGGCTGCTGGAATAAAAAAAATAGTAATCGCAGACTATGATTTTGTTTCGCTTTCAAACTTGAACCGCCAGTTCATTCATGACGAGTCGGCTATAGGAGAGATGAAGACTGAATCCGCCAGGAAGGCTATTGAGAGGATAAACGGCTCGGTTGAGGTAGTAACAGTTGATAAGCCCCTGTCTGATGATAATATAACGGATATCTGCAGAGAAGAGGGCTGCAGTCTCATTGCGGACTGCCTGGATAATTTTGATGCGAGGCGGGCCCTGAACAGGGCGGCTTTAAATCTTGAAATACCTATGGTTCACGGGGCGGTAAACGGCTGGGACGGTCAGGCAACAACGATAATCCCCGGAGAGACGCCGTGCTTTGAGTGCATGTTTCCGGACAGTCCTCCAAAGGAGAAGTTTCCAATAGCGGGCCCGACGGCAGGAGTCATCGGTTCCGTGCAGGCCAACGAGGCGATAAGGGTTCTTGCGGGACTTGAAGCCGGACTTGCCGGAAAGCTTTTTGTATGGGACGGGAGATGCTCGTCTGCCGATATTATCCCTTTTGAAAGAGACGAAAACTGCCCTGTGTGCTCGGGAATGACTTTTGGGAGAAGGCATATATGATCAATGTAACATTCAGGATTTTTGCAAGGTTTAAGGAGACTTTTGGGGCGGAAAGGAAGGTCTTCCTTGAGGGTGAACCCAGTATAAAGGACGCGGTGTCAAAACTTTGTGCAGAAACAGAAGGCGGGTATACGGTCCTGTTCGGTGATGACGGAGAACTTCTGGATACAGTCCTTCTTATGTACAACAAAAAAAGGGTGTCTGGTGATAAGGCGGGAGAGACTTTACTGAAGGACGGCGATGAAATAATACTTTACCCGCCGGTTTCAGGAGGATAAAATGGGTATTATTGCGATAACAAAGGATGATATTGATATAGGCAGACTAATCGGCGATGCAAAAAAGCCGGAAACCGGCGGATTTGTGGTATTCGTCGGGACAGTAAGGGACGACGGGATTGAAGCTATTGACTTTGAGTCTTTCGACGAGGTCGCACTTGAGGACCTTAAAAACATCGCGGGGGAAGCGGAAGAAAAGTATTCCCTGACTTCGGTTGATATTGTCCACAGAAACGGTCTCCTAAAGATAGGGGAGAATATTCTTGTGATTGTTGCAGGTGCTGCACACAGGGAGGAGGCCTTTGACGGGTGCCGCTATATTATAGACGAGATTAAGCGCTACGTCCCTATCTGGAAGAAGGACATCTCGAAGGGAGGGAAAGAGCACTGGCATGCATAAGGCTTTCGGGCTGCAAAAAAAGCTATACCGGCGAAAGCCAGAGGTCAAGGAGCCCTGAAGAGACCCTCGAAGTTGTCCTTCCGGTCGCGAAAAAGTGCGGTATTACAAGGATAGCCGATATAACCGGTCTCGACAGGCTCAATATCCCTGTTTTTTCATGCATCAGGCCTGGTGCTGCCGACGGTGCTATATCGGTCTACAACGGCAAGGGCATGACCGAAGCCGCCGCACGTGTTTCGGCGGTCATGGAGGGAATAGAAAGGTACTCGGCGGAGATAAACGGGCGAAAGCTTGTCTGCGAAAGGTTCAGCTCACTCGGAGAAAAAGATGCCGTGAACCCAAAAGACCTTATTCTTCCGAAAGGAGTTGACCCCGATTCGAAAATTCCGTGGTATCCGGGGTACGACATAATAAACGATGAGGACGTCCTTGTCCCGGCCCATGCCGTTTTTCACCCTGTTCCGCACGGGAACATACGTTTTTTCAGGACGAGCACGAACGGGATTGCTTCGGGGAACACTTTTGAGGAGGCCTGTCTTCACGGTCTCTGCGAGGTGGTCGAAAGGGACGCATGGTCTCTTGTCGAGGCCTCGGGTTTTGCAGGTCCGGTTCTTGAAGACATAAAAAGCCCGGAGTTAAGTAGGATTGTAAGTTTATTTGAGGACAACGGCGTCGGCTTAATCCTCAGGGACATTACTTCTGACAACGGTATTCCTACGGTTGCGGCGGTTGCAGACGATGTCAGGCTAAAGGACCCCTCCCTCCTGTGCATAGGGATGGGGACGCATCTGTCTCCTGAAATAGCCGCAGTCAGGGCCATAACCGAGGTCGCACAGTCCCGTGCAACGCAGATCCATGGTGCAAGGGAGGATACTACAGAAGCTGACTTCAGGAAAAAAATAGGTTATGACAGGACGAAGCGGCTGAACAGAAAGTGGTTTGAGAAGTCCGAATCAAAGGACTTTTCGGAGATGAAAGGTTTTGTCTCCGGCGATTTCCTGGACGACATCAGCTATATATCAGAGAGACTTCAGGAATGCGGGACACAAAGGATTATTGTCAGTGATTTGAGTATTGTCGATGCCGACATTAAGGTAGTGCGTGTGGTCGTACCGGGGCTTGAGACGTTTGCCATCGACAACGAGCGTGCAGGAGAGAGGTGCAGAAATGCGAGACGTAATCGTTTATCTGGGGCCAAGTCTTCCAAAAGACAAGGCTGAGAGGATTCTTCCGCCTTCAGTCGCGGAATACCGTCCGCCGGTAAGAAGGGGAGACCTGGCGGAGGCTATAGAAAAAAGACCGAGGGCCGTCTGTATTATCGACGGTCTTTTCTTCCAGGACTGTTCTGTCGGTCACCGGGAGATTATGGCGGTCTTAAAGTCAAAGATTTCCGTGTACGGTGCATCTTCGATGGGTGCACTCCGTGCCTGCGAGCTTGAGGCTTTCGGGATGGTGGGTGTAGGAAGGATTTTTGAGATGTACCGTGACGGGGTCATAGAGTCCGACGACGAGGTCGCACTTTCATGCGACCCGTTTACAAACGAGGCCGTTTCGGATGCACTTGTCGATATGAGGATTAACTTTGAAAGGGCGGTCCGTTTTGGCATTATCACGGGTTTTGAGCGTG
This sequence comes from Methanomicrobium sp. W14, assembly GCF_017875315.1. Lineage (NCBI taxonomy): Archaea > Methanobacteriati > Methanobacteriota > Methanomicrobia > Methanomicrobiales > Methanomicrobiaceae > Methanomicrobium > Methanomicrobium sp. W14. The sequence goes on along the minus strand of NZ_JAGGMM010000003.1, from coordinate 325,123 downwards.
ACGTCCTCATTGATGCCGCATCTGAAATATACTACCCGAACAGGACTTACAGGCGGGTTTTGAAGGATGCAAGACTTTCTGAGGCAATTTCAGGAGAGTCTTTCGAAAAACTTACGGGATTTCTAAGAGAGCACCCTTTCTCCCAGAAGGAGGAGGACGCCAGAGAGGTTCTGAGGGTTGTCGGAGAGAGAGAACTTTACCGGTGAGTTTTGCCTGATTTTAAAATTGGGATTTTAGATATTGATTGATCTTTCAAATAAAGACATCTCGAAAAATATATCTTTTATATTTCTAATAAGATTCACATGGGATTGTTTCATGAGAATTTTATTGGATACAAATATTTTCATTTATCGGGAAGAATATCGTATTGTTGAGAAAGATCTTCAGGAATTGTTTCAACTACTGAATGAATTGAAATCAGAATTAATTGTTCATCCGCTTTCTATATCTGAATTGAATAATGATGCTAATTTAACTCGGAAAAAAGTAAATATTTCAAAGATTCGTAGTTATTCCCTTCTTCAAAATTTTCCTGATTCCTCTGTAGATTTAGAATTTAATAAATTGTTTGGTAGTCCAAAAAATTCACATGATCGTATTGATCGTGAAATTTTATATTCGATTTATAGAGATGCGGCGAATTTTTTAATTACCGAAGATAAAGGAATGCTTAAACAGGCAGAAAAAGTCGGAATTTCAGACAGAGTATTTTTAATTTCTGAAGCTTTGGATTATTTTAAAAATTATCTCCCGTCTAAACTAAAGATACATACTCCACCTGCTTTAAAAACTGATTATCTGTATAATATAAATATCCAGGACCATATTTTTGATTCTCTTAGAAAATCATATCAGGGATTTGATGAATGGTTTAAGGCAAAATCCAGAGAAAACAGAAAATGCTACTATCATGAAAGGTCTGATGGAAGTCTTGGTGCTATTTCTAATCTGTAAAATTGAAGATGAATTCATTCCAACATTGAAACCCCTTCCAAAAAAGAAAAGGCTAAAAATTTCAACGTTGATCGTTGATCACGTTGGTTATAAAATTGGGGAACTGCTACTTAGAGTAGCAATAGATGAAGCACTAAAAAACGATATTTTTGAAATGTACCTAACCCATTTTACCGAAGAAAATGATCGACTTGTGGATTTGATTCATGATTACGGTTTTTATTCTGCAGGAATTATTGAGAAAAATGGGAAAAAAGAGGATGTTTTCTTAAAACATCTGACTTCTGAGAATTGTGATATTTCAGGATTAGACCCTCAGAAATTATCTGCCATGTTTTTTCCAAGTTTTTGTGATAAAAAGAAATTTAATAAATATATTATTCCAATTATCCCAATCTATCATGATAGGTTGTTTAGTGGATATAAATGTCGACAGACCAGTTTAAATGAACATTTTGGAGAATTTGCGATTGAGGGAAATACTATAAAAAAAGTTTATCTGACTCGTAGTAAAATAAAAAAAATAAGTTCTGGAGATATTATCTTCTTTTACCGTTCTCATGATAAAAAATCTATTACATCGTTGGGTGTCGTGGAATTTTTTTATCATGATATTTCAGATATAGGTGAAATTTCTAAAAAAATAGGAAAAAGAAGCGTATATACATCCGAAGAAATACAAAAAATGAAAAAGCCATTGGCTATAATAATATTTAGACATCATTTTTATATAAAGGAAATAAAATTTGATAGCTTAATGGATTCTGGTATACTTTCAGGATGCCCGCAGTCAATTATTCAAATATCCCATCAAAAATATGAAAAGTTAATCAAGTTGGGTGAAATCAATGAACGTTTTATTATCCATTAAACCGAGGTATGTTGAAAAAATAATCTCTGGAAAAAAAAGATATGAGTTTAGAAAAGTAGGGTTTAAAGAAACTGTTGGAGAAGTGTATACCTACTCTTCTTTTCCCGTAAAAAAAATTGTTGGAAAATTCCATGTAGGGCAAATTATTGAGGATCATCCTAAAAATCTCTGGAGTCAGTTACAGGAGTTTTCAGGAATTAATGAGGATGAATTTTTTTCCTATTTCAAGGGTAAAAATAATGGATTTGCAATAAGTATTGATGACATGGTTACTTTTGACACCCCTATTGATCCATGGGAAATGGATTCCAGTTTCAATCCTCCGCAATCATTTCAATATCTAAAAGATAGTTTATGCTTATCTTTTTGATTTTTTTATTTGTATGATTTTGTAATTTTTGAGATTAATGATATAATTAAATAAATGGTAAAATAGTATGTGAAGTAAACTTCATATGAAATAAACTTCACATTAATTATGATGATGAACACTGGCAATGAAAACGGCAAAGACAGTGGCAGCGGCAATGAAAAAGCTGAAAGCACTGAAAAGGCTGAAGTGACCAATAACAATAAAAAATCCGAAAACTCCGGGAACTTCAAAAATACCAGGAACTCCAAAAAATTTGGATATGCCATTTTGGCATGGACTGCGGCAACAGTTACCGGTGTCGCCCTTATGGTTCTGTCAAAAGCCGGGATTGCGGAAAGCAGCCAGTCGGGTGGTGTCCTAATCGGTGTCGGTGCGGCTCTTGCGGTTCTTGGTATCGGAAACCTCGTTGGAAAATATGTCACTAAGGCGGTAGAGACACCGGAAACAATAAAAGTTTCGCAGCGGGAGGAGAACGATGAAAGAAACGTCCGCATAAGAGAGAAGGCCGGGTGGAATGCGTCTCATATTACACTTTATGTCCTGAGTTTTCTCGCAGTCGCCTCGGCACTGATGGACCTTGACCTTTATATCACGATTTCACTTGCACTCCTTATTTTAATGGATTTTTTGCTTATCGTCGGCTCAATAGTCTACTACGAAAAGAGGATGTGAATGGACAACCGCATCAGAGAGCTTCGGACGGAGAGGTCAATGACACAGCTACAGCTCGCGGAGATGGCGGATGTCTCCTCAAGGACCATAATCTCGCTTGAAAAGGGGCAGTACAACCCTTCCGTTCTCCTGGCACATAAACTGGCGGTGATATTTCACTGCCCGATAGAGGAGGTCTTTATCTTCAGTGAAGAAGACCTCCTGTAAACTCTTTTTTTTCAGCAGAGATTTATCTCCCGCAGTTTTGTCTCCGGTCTTCCGGAAAGGCTGAAGTCAAGGGTGAACATGGCGGAAACGATACCGGATGATACTATCTTCCCTGTCTTTTCTGCAAGAATGTATGAGACCGCAGCTCCGCCGGTGCAGCCCATATTGTCGGTTCTCCCGAGAAGCTTCTTTTTTGTGATGATTTCCCCGCCGCTTTGGGCGACGTTCACGCAGAGTATATGCGTTATTCCAAAAAGCTCTTCCTTCTCCCTCAAAAGGGCTTTCATAAGCTTTGAAGTTTTATCCGCATCTGCTGCGGCTGAAATTTCCTGAATTATTGTTTTACTCTCGTTTATAATCGTATCCGAATTTTTGATTGCAGTCCTTATTGTCTTCTGAGCCGGGTCTTCGCCTGAGTCTTTGCCCGTATCCTCTTCGGTCCCCTTTTTGCCTTTGGTTTTGGAGTTTTCTTTTTCCGCGTCCGACCCTGAGTAATACTCGAGTTTTGTCTTTTTTTCGGACAAATCCATAAGCATCTTCTGGATTTCAGTGTAGTTTTTCAGGACCTGTGAACCTTTAACGGAGTCATAAAGTGAATAGAAGTTTTGTATATAGGAAGTCATGCCGTAAGACCCCAGGTGTCCTGCGACCGATGACATGAGCGCCTCTTTGTCCAGTGAAATTTCTTTGCCTTTGATTGTGTAGTCGGTCCTGAAATACCCCGCGATGTCGGAAGCCGTTGCGAGGAGTCCGGGTATTGCGGGAATGATGCCCATTACAGCCCCTAATCCCGCAATTCCTGCTGTCATGAATTTTGTTTCAGATATTCTGGCCTTTTCAAAACCGGTGAATACACCCTCTTTTTTTGGTTTTTTTAGACTATTAAGCAGTTTTTCGTTGATTTCTGCCTGTTTCTCAACCAGGTCTTTCAGAAACCCTAATTTTTCTGTGACTTCGATTAAGGAAGCGTCGCCGGAGGCATAGTTTAGGCCGTCCACTATGAGAATCTTTGAATCTTTGGGAAGACCGTCTGATTCGTGTATTTTTTTCGCAATTTCGGATGATATTTTGTCCAGGGCACGGTATGCTACAATCGCTGAAATGTAGCCTGAAGTATCGTCCGTATCTGTTTTTCCTTCCAGAGGTTTTGTCTGTGAATTTTTCGAGACCTCTGCAAGTGTTTCACTGAGAGTTTTTATTTTTTCTACCAGTTCTTCCTGGTTATTCGCCCCGGAATCATTTTCTTTTTTTTCACCGGAATTTTCTGTAATTTTGTTCCCCCCCTTTTCAGGATTAAACAGTTTACTTCATCTGTCAGAATAATAATCTTTGCCGGAAAATTTTCTTTTGCTTTCCGCTTTGATGCATAATATTTTAACCTGTTGAACAGATCAGAGATTATGAAAGCAGCAGTAATATATCACTCCTTTTCAGGAGTTACCAGGGGTGTTGCGGAAAAAGTGAATAAGGCTTTGGAAGGGGATTTAATTGAAGTAAAACCCGTTGATTCGTATTCAAAGCTGACCGCGTACACTGTCGGGACATACCGGGCAAGAAAAGGTGAAGCTGATAAAATAACGCCTGAAACGATTGAAGTTTCCGGTTATGACATCATCGTTATAGGGACGCCTGTATGGGCATTCCGCCCCACACCTGCTATAAACGCGGCGGTAAAGGGTTTAACCGGTTGCGCTGGAAAAAGGGCCGTTATATTTGCTACATGCGGGGGAAGTGCAAAGGATACGACAAAATATCTTACCGACGCCCTCTCGGAAAAGCACGTAACTGTCTTTGCTGAATTTGTTCTTGACAAAAACGACGTTCTAAAGGATGAAAACATCGAAAGGATTTCAGAGTCTGTCGTTCATGCAGGAGAAAGCGAGTGAAGTGAATTGGCATTTCCCGGTGTTACAGCCGTCAGGTGAATGAGAAATTTTCAGTACTATCTCTTTTTTGCCGGGAAACTTTCAATGAATTGTAAAATGCCTTTATGAAATATCTTAAGGATAAAAAGGATATTCTTGAAATTCTCAGGAATTTTTCAGCTGAATATTCCTTCAAGGCAAAAGACGGTCATTTTTCCTGTATTACCGGTATTGCCGCAGAGACGTTTAAGCGAACACTCCGGGCACAGGATATTTCCAAGATCATTTTCAGTTGCGTCAAGTGTTCCGGCATGTTCATGGAGACCGTATAAAAGCTTTAAGTATCTGCCCTCGGCTCTCTGTGGAATCCCGTTGCCGTGTTCATTGTAGTTCCACTCATAAAGTTTTTTATGAGCCATTTTTCCGCTGCATCTTTCGCATATGCAGACCCTGTTTTCATCGCAACATAAATCATGGGAACTGAAGTTAAAAATGTAGTCAGACTTAAGCGCAATTTTTGCCCCGCATAATATGCATTCATCGGGTTTTTCATGCTCATGCAGCCATTCATCAATGTTGGAAGACCAGATTATTTTTCCGCTGCGAAGCATAAAAAATCTGCTCATCTCAAATCCACGTTGCCCCTCCAATCCCGCAGATTTAGCCAATACTTTTGCATACTGCCAGAATATTAGGTCACGTACCGTTTTTACTGAAGACGGTGACATAACATAGTTATCATAACCGCATATCAATCATAAACATATCGCTGCATATCATATTATATTTATCAAAAAAGTTAATAACAAATATTATTCATGATGTTATTTTAATGAGAGTATTCATGTATTTTTTGTCTGTAAAAAAATTATAATATGGTTTAGGATATTTTTTTTGGAGGGCTTATATGCGGATAAAAGATATATTCTACAGTTTCCCAATGTAAACCTGTATCACAATAAATCGGGCATACTGAGTCAGGCTTAAACCCGTGGTGGTCTTTGTGAAATCGGATACAGAAAAAATGAAGGGCAGTCCTGTGACTGATGCCGGCAAAACTGACTTTGAGGCACTTAAAAAAGATCTGGGATTCGGACCCGGGGGTCTTGATTCAGACGAAGCAAAAGAGAGAATTTCAAAATACGGGTATAATGAAATAGCCGAAAAAAAAGAGAGTGCATTTTTGAAGTTCGTATCCTATTTCAGGGGCCCTATACCCTATATGATTGAAATTGCCGCAATATTGTCGGCGATTCTCAGCCACTGGGAAGATTTTTTTGTGATAATTGCTCTTCTTCTGATGAACGCCTTTGTAGGCTTCCGTGAGGAGTACCAGGCGGGAAATGTCATCGAAGCTCTTAAAAGCAGGCTTTCGGTAAAGGCGAAGGTCAAAAGGGACGGAAAATGGACTGTCGTTTTTTCGCGTGAAATAGTCCCCGGTGATATGATACGAATCAGAATCGGAGACATTGTCCCTGCCGACTCCTATCTTCTCGGCGACAGTCCGGTTGAAGTTGACCAGTCATCCCTCACGGGTGAGTCCCTTCCTGTTGAAAAGAAAAAAGGTGACCTTGTATACTCGGGATCAGTAATAAAAAGCGGTGAAACCGACGCAGTTGTATTCAAAACAGGAGCAGCCACATACTATGGAAAAACAGCCGAACTTGTGGAGGGAGCCGGGGCGAAAAGCCACCTGAAGGCGGCGGTCATCAAAATTGCAAACTTCCTGATAGTCGTCGCCTTTGTCCTGGCAGCGCTGATTCTTGTAACAGCTGTATTCCGTGGAGACCCTTTCCTTGAGGTAATCCAGTTCGCCCTTGTCCTGACTGTCGCAGCAGTCCCCGTTGCAATGCCTGCGGTCCTTTCGGTTACAATGGCCATCGGAGCCTTTGCCCTTGCAAAGAAGAAGGCCATAGTAACAAGGCTTTCTGCAATAGAGGAACTTGCAGGAATAGATGTTCTATGTTCCGATAAAACCGGGACGCTTACGCAGAACAAACTTTCCGCAGGAAGTCCTTTCACCCTGGACAAAACAAATCCCGGTGACGTAATTCTCTGTGCAGCTCTTGCCTCAAGGGCTGAAGACAATGATTCCATTGACATTGCTGTCTTTGAAAGTCTCAAAGGGGGAGGAGATTTCGCTCTTTCTTCATATGAAATACTGGACTACGTGCCTTTTGATCCTGTAAAAAAGCGTTCCGAAGCTGTCGTCAAATCCCCTTCCGGTGAGGTCTTCAGGGTTTCGAAGGGGGCGCCGCAGGTCATTCTATCCCTGTGCGGTGGCGGAGAATATTTAAACGCTGTAATCAGCCCTGCCATTGAAGATTTTGCCAAAAAAGGCTACAGGTCTCTTGGCGTTGCAAGAAGAGAAGGTGATGTGGAGACATGGAAATACCTTGGAATAATCCCCCTCTTTGATCCTTTAAGGGAGGACTCCGCAGAGACTGTAAAGTCCGCAAAGGAGATGGGCATAAACGTAAAGATGGTCACAGGCGACCAGGCTGCTATTGCAAGGCAGACCGGGCAGCTCCTGGGTCTTGGCACAGGGGTTGTGGATGCATCTGTCTTTGAGACGACAAAATACCACGAAGCTGCACAGATGGACTCTCTGATAGAAAATACGAACTGCTTCGCCCAGGTATTTCCCGAGCACAAATACCACATCGTAGACGTCCTTCAAAAACGCGGGCATATCGTCGGGATGACCGGAGACGGCGTAAACGACGCTCCTGCCCTGAAAAAGGCCGATGCGGGAATAGCTGTTGCAGGCGCAACTGATGCGGCAAGGGCTGCTGCCGATATCGTCCTGATGACAACCGGCCTTTCAGTTATAATTGACGCCGTAAAGGAGAGCAGAAAAATATTCCAGCGGATGCTGAATTATACAATTTACAGGATTGCCGAGACTTTTGCTCTTTTAATCTTTCTGACCGCGGTAATTCTCCTGTTCAACTTTTATCCCGTAACCGCCATCATGATAGTCCTTCTTGCAATCCTCAATGACGGAGCCATACTCTCGATCGCATACGACAATGTAAAGATGTCTGATACACCGGAATCGTGGAATATGCGGTTTGTAATAGGAATTGCGACAGCAATCGGATTCTTCGCAGTAATAAGATCGCTTGGGATATTTTTTATAGGGGAAAGCGTCTTCGGACTTGACCAGGACTTTATAAGGACGATTGTGTACCTCAACCTCTCGGCAGGCGGTCACCTGACGGTTTTCGCCGCAAGGACACGTGGTCCGTTCTGGTCCATCAGACCTTCGTCCATTCTTTTCGCAGCAGTTTTTGGCACGCAGTTTCTGGCAACACTTATTGCAGTCTACGGTGTCTTCATGACACCTGTAGGGTGGTTCTGGGCGGCATTCGTGTGGGTTTATGTGCTTGTAATGTTTGTCCTCCAGGACGGTGTCAAACTGGGAGCATTATCCCTGTATAATAATTTTAAAGGGAGAAACCTGCCCGGAAAGAAAGATTCTTCTTTATTCAGCTAATCTTTTTAAAATCATCAAAAGGCAAAATCTGCCGTTTTGCTAAGTTATTTATCGTATGGCAGGTTATGTTATCAATTGTACATGCCCCAGATCCCCTTTGAAATCAGACCTGGAAGGCATTGTTCTTTATCAATGAGGTGCATAGATAATGTTCCGATTCAAAGCAGATCAAAAGATATACGAGATCGCCGGCGTTAAAGTCGGAGGACAGCCCGGTGAAGTTCCTACAATGCTTGTGGGAAGTATGTTCTACCAGAGGCATAAGATAGTTTCAGACGAGAAGGCGGGAATATTTGACAAGGATGCCGCCGAAGGCCTCGTCAAAAAGCAGGAAGAGCTTGGAGATATCACTAAAAACGCTCCTGTCGTAGATATCATCGGCTCGAACCCGAATGCAATCATCAAGTACGTGGACTTTATCGCTGATCTTAACGACAAGCCGTTCTTTGTCGACTCGGCAAGTGCCGACGTAAAGATTGCTGCAATAAAGCATGCAAAGGAAGTAGGCCTTGAAAAGCGTGTCATCTACAATTCCGTTTCTATAGAAACAAAGGAAAACGAGCTTACTGCTTTAAAGGAGTGCGACATCGATGCCGGAATTCTTCTGACATACACGAAAGATCTCATGAGGAGCAGTGCCCGTGAAAAGAAGGTTGAAGAGCTTATGCCGAAGATGCTTGATGCAGGAGTGGACAAGATACTTGTCGATACTTTTGTTATGGACGTCCCGTGCCTGACACCTTCATCAAAGGCGACAATCGAAATAAAGAACCACAAAGGTCTTCCGTGCGGAACTGCTGCACACAATGCAGTCTCGACGTGGAAAGGTCTTAAGGGAATGCTCGGAAAAGAGGGAGTTAAAGCAGCCGATCTCACCGCAAACCTCCTGCCTGTCACAGCCGGAGCCGACTACGTCCTTTACGGACCTATCGAGAACTGCGGCAACGTGTTCCCTGCGGTCTTCACAATCGATTCGTCATATAAATATGCTTATAGAATGAAAGAATCATTATCATTAGATATCTGATGAAAATGACTGCTAAAAAAAAAGTGTCACAATAACATTCGAACCTGACGGGAAAACAGTATCCGGGTCCCCCCGGACTCTGCTTGACTTTGCGCTTTTGGGAAATGTCGCTCTGCGAGGAGAGTGTGGGGGAGTCGGTATCTGCGGGAAGTGCAAGGTACAGATAGTAAAGTTATACGGCACTATAAACGGGCCAACTGAAAAGGAGAAAAAACACCTTTCAGAAAAAGAGATTGAAGAAGGGTACAGGCTTGCATGCCAGGCAAAAATTGATGAAGGCAAAGCTACTGTATATATTCCGCCCGAAAGCCGTACGGGTAAGAGGGAAATCTCATCAGCCGGGCTTGACGAATATATAGAGCCCGACTCGTCAGTAAAAAAAATTAATTCAGTCCTTAAAAAAACCACTTTTGAAGATATAAGGACAGATTACGACAGGCTTTGCGGCAAACTCTCATGTTCGTCGAAGACTGAAGTTTCACTGAAAATTCTTGAAAAACTTCCTGAGCTTTTAAGAAAGTCCGACTGGAACGTAACCGCGGCAATATGTAAAAACAGGATAATATCTCTTGAAAAAGGGGACACTTGCGATAAAATTTTCGGGATAGCCGTTGATATCGGCTCATCCAAGGTCATATGCCATCTTGTAAACCTCATTACAGGCGAGACCGTTGAACGTGCGAATTCCGAAAACCCCCAGGTTATGTTTGGAGAGGATATCGTTTCAAGGATAACTTATGCCTCAAAGGAGCCTGAAAACCTGAAAAAACTCCAGAGGCTTGTCATCGATACGATAAACTCGCTGATTGACACTGTATGTAAGAACGGCGGTGTCCTGCATGAAAACATTTACGAGCTTGTTTTCGTTGGAAATTCAGTTATGCATCATCTTTTTCTTGGGATTACACCGAAATACATAGGTGTCGCACCTTTCATTCCGGCTGTAGGAAACCTTATCAGCTTCCAGGCTAAGGAGCTCGGTGTAAATATCAACGAAGAAGGGTTTATCACCGCTGTTCCCCTTATAGGCGGGTTTATCGGCTCTGATGCTGTTGCAAACCTTCTTATCACAAAGATTTACGAAACGGACGAGGTAAGTCTTGTAATCGATATAGGGACCAATACTGAGATCCTACTTGGAAATTCAAAGGGCATTATGGCCTGTTCAACGCCTTCGGGGCCCTCTTTTGAAGGAGCACATATAAGCTCGGGGATGAAGGCCGTAAGCGGTGCAATCGAGAGCGTGAAGATTGAAGAAAATGACGTCACCTTTACGACAATAGACAATGCAAAGCCCAAAGGCATCTGCGGTAGCGGCATTATCGACCTTGTCGCCTGTATGTACAATGCGGGAATTATAACGAGAACGGGCAAGTTCAAAGACAAGAGTAACCCCAGAATTAAAGAGGGTGAAAAATCTCCCGAGTACATAATCGCCGAAGGCAAATACACCGAAAACGGCAAGGACATCACAATCACGGAAAAGGACATCAATGAATTCCTTCTTGCAAAGGGCTCCATCCGGTCGGGCTGGAAAATCCTTCATGAAAAGTATGGAATTGACCCCATGAATGTTGACAAGGTATACCTTGCGGGCTCCTTCGGGACACATGTCAATATTGAGAATGCGATTACACTTGGTATAATTCCCGGTATAGACAGAAAGAACATCGTCTTCGCCGGAGAGACTGCAGTGGGAGGAGCAAAAATAGCTCTGAAATCTCTTTTTGAGCGTGATAAGCTCGAAAAAATCCTCAAGGAAGTTGAGTATATAGAACTCTCGGTAGAGTCTTCGTTCAGCTCCCAGTATTTAAAGTCTATCCCAATAACGGGCGCATAGGCCCGCAATATTTATTTTTAATTATAGGGGCAAGTGATATTGAAGGATTAAGCTTAGATTCGGGCAAGTTTATTCAATATTTTTTACTTAAATCCATGAATCTTGATTAGATATTTTCCATATATATGCCTCATTGAAAAGTATTATCTATCTCCCGTTATAGATACGAAACTATCTCACCTTTGCGTGAGAGCGGGGTTATATTAATGACAGACGTAAGAGAAGAATTTGTAAACGCACTTATCGACTTTGACGAGTCTAAGTGCATGGATATTTTAAACAAGAGAATTGCGGACAAGGAAGACCCGAAACTCATAATTGAGGATGTAAGGAAAGCCACGGATATCGTAGGCAAGAGATTTGAGGAAGGAAGATTCTTTGTTTCAGACCTTATGATGACAGGTGAAATCCTTTCACAGATTATGGAAGTCTTAAAGCCTGTGTTCGGCGACAGCCAGATGGAGAACATCGGTACAGTTGTTATCGGCACAGTTGAGGGAGATGTCCACGACATCGGAAAGAACATCATCATAGCTCTGCTTGAAGCGGAAGGCTTTAAGGTTATAGACCTTGGTGTGGACCAGCCTGCTGATTCATATATTAACGCAATCAGGGAGAGCAACCCTGACATCGTTGCATTAAGCGGACTTCTGACAGAAGCCACTGAGTCGATGAAAAACATTGTCGAGAAGATAACTGAAGCAGGTCTTCGCGAGAAGGTAAAGATTGTCGTAGGTGGCGGAAGGACAGACGAGGAGACCATGAAGTATACAGGTGCTGACGAATGGTCTGATGATGCAACCTCAGGAGTTAAGAAGTTCAGACAGCTTGTGGAGGCTTGAGCTTAAATGGAGCCAACTGAAATATACAAGGAAAAGCTGGCAAGGCTTGAGGCTGTCATCAAGGGAAAGACCCCTGACAGGACTCCGATGACTTCAATGGTGAGCACATTTCATGCTCATTATTCCGGGTATAAATCAAACGATGTCATATACGACTACAACAAGAACAAGGAATGTGTTATTAATTTCCTGAAAGACTTCGACCTTGACTCACTGACTGTTCTTACGGGTCTTGAAGCGACATTCATGAGCATCAGCCTCATGAAAAACGCACCAGGGGTCATTCCTTCGGCAAGGTTCATGCAGCCGTACTTCCACGATGCTCTCGGGGACATTTTCACAAAATGGCCGGGCATGGAACTTGGAGACGACACAGCTCCCCAGTTTATCGGAAGCGAAATCATGAAGCTGGATGAGTATGACCAGTTCATAGCAAATCCGACTGATTTCCTGAACACTGTAGCACTTCCGAGAATCTGCAAGAACCTTTCAAACCCCGGCTCTGCCCAGGCAATCGGAGCTATGGCAAAATACGGGGCGGAACTTCAGAGATTCGGCGCTGCGCAGGGCGAGCTTATTCAGGCTATGGCAACCGAATGCGGTGTGCCTACATTCCCGACAGCATGGAGCTATGCTCCTCTTGATTTCCTCGGGGACTTCATGCGTGATATAAAGCACATTGTTCTTGACTTCTACAGGCACGGTGACAAGGTCAAAGAGGCAACTAAAGCTATCACACCTTACCTTATCGAGTCTGCAAAAGTAACTGGTCAGGTTCCGCCGGAGATGCAGAAAGCTCTCGGCACGGATGTTGTCCAGTGCTTCTTCCCGCTTCACTTAAACGAATACTTAAACCCGAAGCTCTACGACGAGTACTACTGGCCTGCACTCAGGGAAGTCCTTGAAGAAGTAATCAAGATGGGACAGACACCGTTCATCCTCTTTGAAGGAAGACACGATGCACACCTTGAGTCACTCCTTGAACTCCCGAAAGGAAAGGTTATCGGTGTGTTCGACAAGACCGACCCGAGAAAGGTCAGGGAAGTCATTGACGACCATGTAATACTTTCATACGGAGCTCCGAACTCGCTGCTTATAGGTGGAACCCCTGAGAAGGTCGACAGTTACATGAAGAGCATGCTTGATGACTGCAAGGACGGTGGTATGCTTGTTTACCTTGGTGTTGACGGAGGAATCTCCGGAGACGCAAAACCTGAGAACGTCCGTGCTGCAATTGATGCAGTCAAGAAATACGGTACATACTAAAGACACTGATATCAAAAGGGACGAAAATCCCTTTAAAATAATATTTTCCTTTGTTTAAATCCTTCAATTTTGATATTTAGGCATGTCTCGCAGGGGTTTGGCTTTGATGCGGCTCTGGTGATGTTTACAGCCGCAGGCTTTTGTTCCTCTTTTAAATATTCAAAAATGTAATTAAAATAATCTGTTTCTGTATTTTTTTGTCAGTTATTCCAGGTTCACCTGAATGCAGCGTTCCGGTTTCTTAGTTATTTTACATTTTCTGGTTTTGTTTTTTTATTTTTTTCGGATTTTTTGTCTCCTTTTACTCTTGTAAGGTCAAATACAGTTATATCCTGGTTTAAAGACTGATTCTAATTTTATCTGTTGAAACATATTCTCAGGCGTCCTGATACGGGTTAAAACCATCTATTATGTATCTTTTCAGGAAAAAAGCGCATATAGGATATCATATATAATTATATGTATCAAGGCATAGTATACTGAAGAAAAAGACTCTGATTGCCGGAATTAGATTAAGTAATGTTTTAATATATACATTTTTTTTGTTTTTCTCTTTTTTTAAGGCGTTTTTCCGGGAAAACTATTAATATCACCATTTATAGAGAGCAAATTACCTCACAGTTAACTGTGAGACCGGGGTTATACTAATGACAGATATAAGAAAGGAATTTGTAGATGCACTCATCGACTTTGACGAGTCGAAGTGCATGGATATTTTAAATAAAAGAATTGCAGACAAAGAGGACCCTAAACTGATAATCGAAGACGTAAGAAAGGCTACAGATATTGTAGGCCAGAGATTTGAGGAAGGAAGGTTCTTTGTCTCCGATCTCATGATGACCGGAGAGATACTGTCGCAGATTATGGAGGTTTTAAAGCCAGTATTCGGCGACAGCCAGATGGAAAACATTGGGATAGTTGTCATCGGAACAGTCGAGGGAGATGTCCACGATATCGGAAAGAACATTATCATAGCTCTTCTCGAGGCTGAAGGCTTCAAAGTCATAGACCTTGGTGTGGACCAGCCGGCAGACGCGTTCATTAAGGCCATTAAGGAGAACAAACCTGATATCGTCGCGTTAAGTGGACTTCTGACCGAGGCTACCGAGTCCATGAAGAATATCATTGAAGAGATCAAAAAGGCAGGTCTCCGCGACAAGGTAAAGATTGTAGTGGGCGGCGGAAGGACAGACGAAGAAACCATGAAGTACACCGGTGCCGACGAATGGTCGGACGACGCAACGTCAGGTGTAAAGAAGTTCAGAAAGCTTGTGGAGGCGGACTAAAATGGACGCAAAAGAAGTATATAAAGAGAAGATTACAAGGCTTGACAACGTCATCAAAGGAAAAACTCCTGACCGGACACCTGTACTGGGCCTTATGACGCTGTTTCAGGCGCACTATTCCGGATATACTGCAAAGGAGATATTTTTTAATCCGGAAAAAAACAAAAAGGCCATTCTGAAAGTTGCAAAAGACTTTGACATGGACAGTATCTCTGCCATAGGTGGCCTTGATGCGACATTCATGGGTTTAAGCCTCCTTAAAAGTTCACCTGAACTTGTCCCGCCTGCGAAGTTCATGCTTGGAAATTACCACCAGATACTTGGTGATGTCTTTACCAAATGGCCGGGCATCGAACTTGAGGATGATGCACACCCGCAGTTCATCGGGTCAGAGATTATGAAGCTTGACGAGTATGACCAGTTCATAGCAGACCCTATTGGATTTCTGAACTCGGTTGCACTCCCCAGAATATGCAAAAATCTTGCAAATCCCGGTTCTCCAAAGGCAGATGCTGCTCTTTCCGGTTATAAGGCAGAACTTGCAAAATCAGGCGCTTTCCAGACGGACCTCGTTCAGTCTCTTGCAGGCCAGTACGGTGTTCCTACTCTTCCCATGGGCTGGAGCTACGCACCTCTTGATTTTGTCGGGGACTTTATGCGTGACATTAAGCATGTGGTTCTTGATTTCTACAGGCACGGGGACAAGGTAAAAGCTGCCGTTGACGCACTGACACCTTACTTTATAGAATGTGCAAAAGTTACCGGTGCAATTCCGCCTGAAGTGCAGAAAGCCGCCGGAACGGATATTGTGGAGTGCTTCTTCCCGCTGCACTTAAACGAGTACCTGAACCCAAGGCTTTACGACGAGTATTACTGGCCGTCTCTGAGGAAAGTGTTTGAAGAAGTGATAAAGATGGGGCAGACTCCTTATGTCCTCTTCGAGGGCAGGCATGATGCCCATCTCGAGACGCTTCTTGAGCTTCCGAAAGGAAA